>JAAFHV010000399.1 GCA_013297655.1 Myxococcales bacterium
CTCGCATCGAGCCTATGGAAAGTCCCCGTATCTGCAGACGAATCCGACGCGTGCGGGCTCGACGCTGCTGGCCGCGGCAGGGGAAGGAGCGCGGCGCGCTAGGCGTCTCACGGCTGGTTCGTGCCTCGGTCGCGTCGGCGCTCGCGGGCGCTCGTGGCGATCGACGCTGCCGAATCGGGCCGGACGGCGGCGGACAATCGGGCTCTCGGGGTTCTCGCGTTTCGCGATCGGCGTAACCGGGGGCGGTCTCGTGCAGTCGCGTGCTCGCGCGCTTCCATCGGCGCGGCGGCTCGGGAGCGCGAACCGGAAAGCGCGGACGACTCTCAGCCCTGCTCGCGCTTCGCTTCGAGATCGTCGACTGCCGCGCGGAGGGCCGACACCGACGCGGACCGCAGGTAGACGACGGGGGCATCGGCCGAGGCGAGCTCTTTGGCGTGATCACGGAGCGAGTGCGACACCATGCTGACGACGACGAACACGGCCGCGACGCGACCGAGCGAGTGCCGCGCGGCGGCGGGGATCTTCTTCTCGAAGTGGCGAATGCGAAGGCCGCGACCTTCGACGACCTCGCGGTAACGGTCGGACATGCCGCCATTGCCGCCGACGAGAATGACAGTGGAGCTACGGGAGGAATCTTGAGCGTTGGGGTTCGACATGACAGGCACTATCGCAAGCTCCCTGCCAGGCCATTTTGTGGCAAAAACATCGATAAAACGTCCCCTCCCCGGTTATTCCTCGCAATTGTGTCGCGGACAGCGGGCCTCGAGGGACGAGGCGCGCCAATCTGACAATCGCGTCACGCCATCCGTGATTCGATCCGCTGCGGTCCGCGACCCGCGCGACCTCTCCGCCCTCCCTCGCGTTGACCGCGGTTCACGATCGGCCGCGAATCTCCCAGGAATTTGCTCGTTCGGGAGGGCACGGGGATTGCGAATGGCGCGCCATGAAGACCACCGCCCTCTTTGCTTTTGCCTTTTCGTCGGCCGCCTGCGCGCTCACGTTCGCGTCCGTGCTCGGCGCGTGCAGCGACGATCCCGTCGGCGCGAGTGACGCGTCTACGCCCTCCGATGCCACCGCGGACGCAGCCACGGCCGACACCTCCACCAGCGACGCGACGGTGGCGCTCGACGCAGCCACACCTCCGGACGCGACGGCAGATGGCGGGCTCAGCGCGGTCGAGAAGCGCATGTGCGACGCCCTGACGAGCCGCGCGCAATGTTTCGACGGGAGCAACGGCCCGGAGACGTGCGACGACGAGAAGAAGTGCTTCGCGCGGATCATGGTGCCCGCCGCGGTAGAGAGCTACGCCGACTGCCGAAAGTTTCCCTCGTGCATGGGCGACGATCGCTGCCTCGAGGCGGCGGGCACGGCGGTGGGCGGCCAGCCCGCGCAGGACTACACCACCGCGTGCCTCGCGAAGGTCACCGCGTGCGGCGCCGAGTTCCCGGACGACGAGCTCTGCTCTCCCGCCGCGTTCGCCTACCAGGGCATCGGCGCGGCAGCCGCGGCGTGCCTCACGAAGCCGTGCGCCGACCAGAAGACGTGCTTCGACGCGGCCCTCGCGCCGATCGTCACGTGCAAGCAGCTCTGACCGTTTGCACGCCCGCTACTTGTGACAGGAATCCGGCGCGCAGCGGCTGTTCGAGGTGCACAACGCCAGCGCCCTGCTGCCCTCCGCGGTCGCGGCGGCGGTACAGCGGGTGCGGCATGCATCACCGCCGAGGCCCTGTCCGCAATCGTCGACGCAAACGAGGTACTCCGTGCAGCCCGTGACGTTGCTCGCGCACGCCCGAACTTGCGAGCAACAGCTCTCGAGCACACAGTCGTAACAAGCCGGTTTGACCTTATCCGGCCGCGCGGGCGCATTCGGGCAAGCCAGCGCAGCGTCGCGCCCCGCGTCGATCGTCGCCGCATCCGGCGCCGTCGCGTCGACGCCCGGCGCGCTGTCGGGCGTGGCGCTGCCATCGGCCGACGCGTCGTCGCGATCGAACGTGTAGTCCTGCGATAGGCCCGTCACGAGGCCGCACGCGGAGCTGGCGAGACCGAACGAGACCGCGACAACGATGCGCTTGTCGATCATGGTGAGCTCCTAAAAAGTTCCCTCGAGCCCGACCGAGCCCGGGTCCAACGTCAAGCGCGCCTTCACTCCGGGAGCGAGCACGATCTCTTTCGACGGAGTGAGGAGGCCGAGCACACCCGCCGCGACACCGACACCGCCGACGATGAAGCCGATGGTGGAGACCGTGGCCCACGTGCGACCGGACGAGACGATCTTCCGCGCGCTGGTCTCGCACACGAGCCCCTCGCACAAAGGCGTGAGCTTGCTCTTCTCCGAGAACGCAACGACGCCGCCGACCGCGCCGAGCGCGACACCGACCGCGCCTACGCCAAAACCGACGTAGACCAGCGGATTCGTCTTGGTTCGGGTGGTCTCGGTCGGCGCGACTGGACTCGGCCCGGGCTTTTCGCCGCGAGGAGGAGGTACGACCGGCGGTACGACAGGAGCGGTCGATCCGCGCACGAACGTGATCGCGACGGTCTCGGTCGCCCCTTCTTTCAAGGTCGCGGTGCGAGTCTCCTCCGCGACGCCATCGGCGCGCGCGATCACCGTGTGCTCGCCAGGGTTGAGCTTCCGCGGCAACCCGAGCGTCTCCACCGGGAGCGCCGCGCCGTCGACCGTGACGGTGGGCGTGACCCCCGCGGGGAGCCCATCGATCTTCACGACGAGGGCGGGCACCTTGGGCCCGATTTGCTCGGCGAGCGCTGCTGCCTCGGTGCGCGCCGACTTCGCGTTGTCCGACTCCTTCGCGTCGACCTTCATGCGCGCGACGGACAGCCACGTCTCGAGCGCCTCCACGGGCTGCCCGACCAGCGCGTACGTGCGGCCGAGCTCGAGCGCGGTGATGGGAGTGCCGGCGAGGGCATTGGCCGCCTTGAACTTCTCGAGCGCACCCTTCGTGTCACCCTTGTCGCGGGCCTCCCGCGCTTCCTTGTAGAATGCACGCGCCGTCGCGAGGTCGGACGCCGACTGCGCCCGAGCCTGACCGACGGTGCCACCGAACAACGAGAGCGAGAGCCCCAACGCCACGACACAAGGAAGCGGCCGCCTACTGGATATCGTCATATTTCCCTGGTTTTGGCTTACCGGAAGGCGGCTTCGCCGGGAGCGCGGCGGGCTTCACCGAGCCCTGCGCAGGCTTGCTTTGCGAGGCCGGCGTCGCGGGGGGCGGCGAGGCCGATGCCACCGGAGTTGCGCTCGACGGGGCGAGCTCGGGAAGGCGCTCGCTCGACGGGGGCGGCGACGACGCCAAGAGGACAGGGGCGCTCGCGGACGGCGGGGCGCCGGCAGCGATCGACGTGTCGCCGGCGCGCGCGCGCCACGCGCCGAACGCGGCGACCACGAGCGCCACCAGCAAGAGCGGCACGACGACCACGAGGGCGCGTGAACGAGAGGCAGACCGCGTCGCGTCCGACGAGCTCAAGCTCATCGTCGACGAGAGATGGGTCGACGCCAGCGCGCTCTTCGACGAGGCCGCGGCGAGGGGAAGCGCCGGCTCCGACGAAGCGCCGGCCACGCGAGCCCCTTGAAAATCCGTACCGAGGGACGACATCGGCTCACGGAAGTCGTCTGTCGCGATACGGGCAGCTTTGCGGAGCGCGAGCGCCAATTCCTTCGCGTTCGCGAACCTGTCCGCCGCCGAGCGAGCGAACGCCTTGGCGAACCACGCGTCGATCTCCGGGCTTATCGAAGGCAGAATACGCGAAGGTACGGGCGGGTCGGCGTGGATCGCGAGGGTGATCGCGCCGACGGTGTCGCCATCGAACGCCACACGTCCCGTGAGCGCCTCGAACGTGACGGCGGCGAGGGCCCAGGTGTCCACTTTTGCGTCGGCCGGCGCGCCGACGATTTGCTCGGGGCTCATGTAGTACGGCGTGCCCACCACCGTGCCCGTGACGGTCGCGCGGCCCGCGCGCGCCTGGGCCTTCGCGATGCCGAAATCGAGCAGCTTGACGAACAGCTCTCCGTCGCCGGTCTCACATAAAAAGATGTTCTCCGGCTTGATGTCGCGATGAACGATGCCCGCCTGGTGCGCGCGCGACAGAGCGCGCGAGACCTGGGTGACGATCTCGACGACGTCACCGGTGGGGAGTGGCCCTTTGGCGATGTGGTGGGAAAGATCGCGGCCTTCGAGGAGCTCCATCACGATGAACGGGAGCCCGTTGGCGGTGACGCCGTGATCGAACACCTGAACGACGTGCGGGCTCTTCACCGCCGCAGCCGACATCGCCTCGCGCTTGAAACGCGAGAGAGCGTCTTCGTTCTCGGTGAGCTCGCGGGAGAGGAACTTCACGACGACACGCGCGCCGAGGCCAGCGTGGTCCGCGATCCACACGTCTCCCATCCCGCCTTTGCCGAGGAGAGAGACGAGCTCGACCGCCGGTGTCACTTTGAAGCCAGGGCCCACGTTCACTCCCCCATCGTAGTCGAAAAAATGAAGCGTAGCTTCACCTCCTCGCACGTTTCGAGCCACGAAGGGGGCCCCGCTTCGCGCGAAAAAAGGGCTCATTTCGCGCAAAATGCGGCCCTCGGCGGCGCCCTCGGGTGGACGCGCGGCGGTCCACCGGACGTCGGAGCTACCGGTCCCGCGTGCGACCCGCGGGATCGAGGTCTTCGCGTCCTCGAGCCAAATATTCACCGAGATGGCCAAAAAGGCGCGTCGATCTTTTCCTGGATTTAGTTTCGTAAGCCGACCCCGCGTCGCGCACTCACCTCCCGAACGACGGGGTGCGGATGGTCCGCCGCCGCGTTTCTCCCGCGCACGTCGCGGGTCTTTCGTGCTCGGCGCGACGGCGGGTCTCCCGTCGTCGGCGAGGCACGCTCTTCGGGAGTAGTCTCATGACTTCGTTTGGAATGGCTCGTGGTGCATTCTTCGGCGCGGCGGTGGTGGTCGCGGCAACCATGGCAGCGTGCTCGATCGACACGATCGTCGAGCCGCTCGATCCGTCCCCCGCGCCGAGCGGCTCTTCGACGACCGAACCGGTCCCGTCGACGACGCCGACCACGCCTCCGACCACCCTCGCGGACGCCTCGACTACGGACACCTCGCCTCCCAAGGACGCCGGCAACGGCAAGGACGTCATCGGCTCCCCAGAGTGCAAAGCGTGGTGCGACACGAAGGTCGCCGCGGGCTGTCGCGCATGCGATTCGCTCGACTGCGCGATCGCACGGGGGAGCTGCGACGCGGCGGAGCGGGCCTACCTCGATTGCCAAGCCAAGACGGGGCGCTTCACGTGCACGGGTGGCGGCATGTCGATCGTGCACAACTGCAGGCGCGACGCGACCTTGTGCAACTGACCGTCACCTTCGACCAGTCCCACGATCGACCTATTTTCCTCGAAACGCACCTCGACGGAGCACGAAGACGATGCGCGCGAACATTCGAATGGAGCAACCGAGCCGCCACGAGCGGCTCGAGCTCGCGGTAGACGGACTCCACGTCGCGCTTACGCG
>JAAFHV010000398.1 GCA_013297655.1 Myxococcales bacterium
TGGCCACGACCGCCGCGCCCGCCGAACCCGCCGCCACCGCCGCCGCCTCCCGAGAACATCTCGCTGAAGAGGTCCTGCATGTGGGAGAACATGTCGCTCATCCCGGGGTCGCCGGCGCCGCCACCCTCCAGCCCGGCATGCCCGAACTGGTCGTAAACCTGGCGCTTTTGGTCGTCCGACAGGACCTGGTAAGCTTCGTTTACCTCTTTGAAGCGACCCTCCGCTTCGGCGTTGCCGGGGTTGCGGTCGGGGTGGTGCTTCATGGCCTCTTTTCGGTAGGCCTTGCGAAGCTCGTCGGAGCTGGCGCCTTTCGCACAGCCGAGGACTTCGTAGTAATCGCGCTTCTGGGACATGGGATGACGGACGGCTGGGCTCGGGGGATCAGGGTGCCGAGCACTTCGTCTCGTCGAGCGAAATCACCCTAGCGATTTCGCGCAAGATAAAGCCCAGGCAAGGTGTGTCAACCACGACGGGTCGGTCGAGGCAATCGAGATCAGCGCTCGTTCTTGTTCTGAAGCTCTTCGCTCGGGCGCGGTCCCTCGGCAGCCACGCGCGCGGCGTGCTCTTGAACGAGGGCCTGGCGTAGCGCAAAGAGCTCTTCTTCGAGGCGCTCGATCTTCGCGCGGTCCTTCTCGGACCCGTGCGCGTCGGCCGCGTGGGTCGGGCTCTCAGCGGTGGCGTCGTTGCGTTTGGCAGCGGCGCGCGCCTCGGCCTCTTTGGCCGCCGCGTGGGCCTCGGCCTCTTTGGCAGCGGCGTGGGCCTCGGCCTCTTTCGCGGCGGCGCGGGCTTGTTTTGCGGCTTCGCGGGCCTCTTCGTAGGCCTGCGCGGCTTCGTTGGCTGCCGCGACGGCGAGCTGCTTGTCGAGCTCGAGCTCCTTGATTCGCCACCCGCGGGCCTCGAGCTCCGCCTCGCGGCGCGCGCTGTCGAGGGCCATCGCGTCGAGGGTGGCGCGCAGCTCGACGAGGCGCGCGTCGTCTTGGGCGGGCCGCTCGGCGAGCGCGATCGTGGCGCCGGCTTGCGCGTCCTCGAGGGCGGAGAGCAGATCTTCCACCATCGTCGCGCGGCGCGCGAGCTCCAGATCTTGCGCCTTCAGCATGCGCCCGCGGTCGCGGAGCTGCGCCTCGAGGGACGAGAGCTCGACCACGTGCTCGCCGGCGAGGTGCCCGAGCTCGGTCTCGATCGCGACCCGCTTTCGCTCGGAGACGGCGAGACGCTCGGTGAGCGCGGCCCGCTCGGCGACGGCAGCGCGCTCGGCGGTGGCGAGCCGCTCGGCGAGATCTTCGGCCACCTTCGCGTCGACGTGGGGCACGTCGAGCTTCTTTTTTGCGGCGATGAGGTCTTGCGAGAGGCGAATGACCTGCGCGTCTTGGACGAGGAGCTGCGCTTCGGTCTCTTCGAGGCGCATCGCGAGATCGAGCTGGCTCGCTTGGAGCTTCTCTTCGAGCTCGAGCGCGAGGCGCACCTGGAGCGCGACGGAGGCCTCTTGGCTCGCCTGCATCGCCTCGGCGTGGCGCTGCTCGGCGACCTTGCGCGCCTCTCCGAGCGCGTGGAGCGCGGTCTCGAGCTCCATCGCGAGGCGCATGCCCTTCTCGCCTTCGTTGTCGAGCTGCTCGCGGAGGGCGTAAACCTCGCCGGTGAGGCGCGCGACGGCCTCGGCGTCCTCCAGCTCGCGCACCGCGGCGGCGTTGACGTCGGCTTCGGCGAGGGCGCCGGGGAGCTGCACGATCGCGTAGCCCTCGAGGGGCCGGGGCTCCTGCGAAGCGAGCGCGAGGTAGGCGAACGGAGGGGGCGCGTCGGAGAGCTGCGAGTCGACCGAGACCTCCGGCGCCTCGGCCCCGAGCTCCGCGAACGCGACGCCACCGAAGGGCACCTCGCCGATCATGGAGACGCACGAAAACTCGAGCGAAAGGAGGTCGAACAGCTCGCCGTACTCGATGCCGCCGCTCGCGCGGGTGCGAACGAGGAGAGCCCCGCCGCGCTCCAGGATGCGACGAATCTGGGCGAGCGCCGTCGCCCGCGACGGCACGTCGGCGAGCTCGGTCACGAGAGCAAAATCGAAGGCGCCGTCGCGGAAGTCGAGGGCGCGATCGTCGAGCGGGCGCACGGTGAGACCGCGGCCGGATTCGAGCCTCGCGGCGGCTTCGGCGCGCGACGTGAGCGGGTCGAACAGGTGGACCGAGCGGGCCCCGAGCTCGAGGAGGCGCTCGCCGAACCCGGCATCGGATGGACCGATGACGAGGCCGCGGCGGCCACGGATGGCGAGCGCGGACTCGGCGTAGACCGCGAGTGCGACGTCGGAGCCTTTCGTGAGAGCGGCGTCGGTCGACGGAATGCGGTGGCTCTTCGGACTCTCGAACATGGCGGGGCTCAAGCTAAAACGGGGCGCGGCATTGGGGAACGCGATTCTGTCGTTGGAGGTGCGTACCGCCGTTTGCGGCCGCAAAAGTGGCGTCATACGGTAAGCGCGGCGGGCTGGTCGCGCGCATTTCGTCCCGGAGCGCGACGCTCCGAGCCTCGGTACGGACGCCGTTCTTTCGTCTTGACGGTGCCTCGGCGGTCGCGGAGCTCGTCCCCGAGCGCGATCAAGAGGGCCTCGATGTCGCGCGGATCGGAGCCCGCGGGGGCGAAGCGGAGCACCTTCTCGTCGGCCTCACGGCCCGGCAGGGCCATGCGACAAGCGAGGGACTCGTCGCGCGATCCTTCGAGGCGGACGTGGGCGGCGCTACCGTCGAAGACTCGGACGAGGATCTCGGGAGTGGGCAAAAACCCGGTCAGCGTGCGGGTCTCGACCACGCCCACCTCGAGGCCACGCACTCCGGGCATCGCGAGCTTCGGGAGCGCGCGGAGCCGCGCCTCGTCCCAGCGCGCCTCGCCCTTCGGCACACGACCGTAGAGACGCGTGCGCATCGCGCCGGCTTTCTCCATCCGCGCCGAGAGCGGCTTCAGCACCTCGAGCGAGCGGCCGAGCGACGTGGAGGGCAGTTGGCCACCAATCCCCGAGAAAAACAGGGGCGCGAGCGACAGCATCGCGAGCGGGCCGAGCACGCTCGTGCCGGGGAGAAAGCGCTCCACGAGGCGACCGAGGCCGTACGCGGCGACGACGAAGCCGACGAAGAGGAGCGCGCCGCGGGGCGTGGTGCCGTCGAGCCACTTCGAGAGGCGATCACGGACCGCTTCGGTCTGGGTGCGCGGGAGCGGACGCCACTCGCCGGGGCCTCGCACACGAAACCCCTTTTTCTTTGGGCGAAGCTCCACGAGCACGAGCATCGCGACGAGCAAGCACGCCGCACCGCCGAGCGGCGTGGAGAGGGTCGCGAACGCGAGGCCGGCCGCGAACATGAGCGCGAACACGGGAGGCCGTGACCACGACGGGAGCGGCAAGAGCGGGCGCGGCGTCGCCCCGAGGCGCGCGACCTCAATCGCGAACGCGCGCGCTTTACGACCAAAAAGAGCCCCGAGGGCGAGACCGAGCAGCAACGCAGCAGAGGCGAACGCGGCGCTTCGTTTGCGATCGGCGGGCTCGACGACGGCGTGGGTCGTCTGGAGGTGGGCGTCGGCGGGGGCCTTGGCGGCGAACACCTTGGCGTCGGCGCGCACGGCCCAGGTGACGACCTCGCCGCGCGACACGTGGGCGCGGAGGAGCTCGATTTCGTCGACCTCGGGGCTTCGGCGGAGCGTGACGAGCGCGGTCCCCTCGCCCTCCGAGCCGTCGTCCTTCACGAGGATGCGGGGCTCGGTCGGCCCTGGCGGCAGGCGAAACACGGCGCGCGCGCCATCGCGGCCTTCGGGCGACGGCGGCTGCTTGAAGGTGAGGCGGACGAGGGAGCCGTCTTTCGCGAGGTGCTTCGTCTTCCAGGCGTCCACGTCGTAGCCGACCACGAACGTGTACGTGCCGCGCTTCAGCCCTTTCGGATCGTCGACGGTGACGCGCACGACCTGGGTCGCGGCGTCTTCTTCGGGCATGTCCTTGATCGCTTTGGCGGAGATGCCTTCCGCGTGGGCTGCGAGCTTGGTGCCGTCCTCGGCCGCGATCGAGACCTCGGGGACGATCTGCGCGTCCATCTCGATCGCCGGAAGATCGAAGCTTTGCATTTTGCCCGCCACGACCCGGTAGCGGACGTGGTGCTCGACGTGGGTGAGGCCCGAGCGATCGACGGTGACGAACACGTCGTTCCCGGTCTGGTGCCACTCCTGCCAGCCGCCGGCGGCGCGGGCGGTGCCGAGCGGAGCCACGATCGCGAGGGCCGCGAAGACAGGCAAGAGACGTCGAGCGAGCATCGTTCAGGGGATAGCGGGGAAGCTCGAGGGCGGGCAAATTCGCGGCGTTGTCGTGGAGATGGCGAAGGGTGGTGGTCGGCCGGCGCGCGGGGTGCCGGCGTCAGGTGAGAGCGCCGGGCGGACGCAGCGCGGGGGTCCTTCGCGGCCTGGGACCGCGCTTCCGCCCCGAAGTGCGCGTGATAGGCTCGGAACATGACGACGTCCGGGCGTCTCGCCACGTACGAGGATCTGCTTGCCTCCCCGGAAGGCACACGCGTCGAGCTCGTGGCCGGCACGATCGTGACGGCGCCGGCGCCGCTGCCGCGCCATTCGAATCCGCAGGGGAGCCTTCGTCGTTTCGTCGGTGGCCCGTTCCATGACGACGACGGCTTCGGGGGGCCGGGAGGCTGGTGGATCTTCGTGGAGGTCGACGTGCGGTTCGGCGTCCACGACGTCCTTCGGCCCGACCTCGCCGGGTGGCGGCGCGAGCGCCTCGCGACTCCAGACGTAAGACCGATCGACGTGGTGCCCGATTGGGTGTGCGAGATCCTCTCGCCGTCCACGGCCGCACGGGACCGTGTGTACAAGCGGCGCCTCTACGCCCAATGTGGTGTCGCGAGCTACTGGGTGGTCGACCCTGCCGCACGCACGCTCGAGGCCTACACCCTGCGCGACGGGAGCTGGGTGGACGCGGGGGCCTTCGACGATACGGCGGTCGCGCGCATCGCGCCGTTCGAGGCGGTGGAGCTCCCGGTGGGGAGGCTCTTCCTGCCGCGCGCGGCGTCGAGGAGCGGCGAAGACTCGGAGTAGCGTCGCGCCGGGAGCGGTGGTGAACCCCACGGTGCTCTTCGAGGTGCTCTCAAGGGGCGTTTGCGGTGCTCGCGGACCACTTGAAACCACCCCCAAGGGGCGTTTGCGGTGCTCGCGGACCACTTGAAGCCACCCCCAAGGGGCGTTTTTGGTGCTCCGGGAGCACTTGAAGCCACCCCCAAGGGGCGTTTTTGGTGCTCCGGGAGCACTTGAAGCCACCGCCCGGCGGGAAATCGGCGGCTCAGCGACCTACTGAACCCACCGTGCCCCACAGAGGAGGCCGCCGCGGCGCCGCCGTGCCCTCACTCGGGCTTCGCGGGCTCGGGGGTCGGTACCGGTACCGGCTTTCGCCGTGCGGCGCTGCGGCGTTCGGCGTTCGCCGCGGCGGTCTGCAAGACACCGACGATTTTGCCCCGGTCCTCGTTCGAGAGGCCCTTCACGAGATCGAGGTTGCT
>JAAFHV010000004.1:0-48327 GCA_013297655.1 Myxococcales bacterium
GCGACCGCGATGAAGGAGGCGCTCGGGCTGTTCGGCGAGTGGCGGAGGCTCGATCGCGCGAAACAGAACGTCGCGAACGAGCGGCAAACCCTCTACGAGAAACAACGTCGGATCAACGAGCAGCTCGCGGTGCTGAAAGACGGCGGCCCCGAGGCGCAGCTCCGCGCGCGCTACGTGAAGGAGCTCGAGGCCGCCCAAGACGCGCTCGTCGCCCTCGACGACAAAGAGCTGCGCCTCGCGAAAGAGGCAGAAGAAGCGGGCGCAGCGGCCTGGCGCACGATCGCGACGCAAGTGAAGTAAGGACTCTGTTTGCGCGGTTATTCGACTAGCAGGCTGCTGAAAAAGGGACCGAATCCGTCCGTCCCTCGTCAGGGACTTCCAAGGGTCGTCGTCGTCGCCGCAAGAGCGAGGCGTCGATCCGAGGAGCGCGCGGAGCCTAGTCCCTCGTCAGGGACTTCCAAGGGTCGTTTTCTAGGTGAGCACGCACCGGAGGATCGCAACGAAGCTCTTGCGAGTGCGGCGGCGGACGGACGACGGGAGTTTTTAAGCAGCCTGCTAGAACTAGATCGTCAGGATACGAAAACTAGATCGTCAGGATACGAGCTGCGGCCTCGAGCGCTCAGATCGCGAGCGTCTTACCGAAGAAGCCGTCCACCACGCCGCACATCGAAAGCGCCATGATTTTTCGCGTGAAGCCGATCTTGTTCATGATCGGCATCGCCACGTCGCGGAGGGTACCGAAGCCCTCGTCGTCGCCCTGGAAGAAGGGAGTGAGCCACCGCGTCGCGAGTTGATAGAAGGCGAGGTGCTCGCGTCGTATCCGGCTGTACGTGTCGAGCGCGGTAGGCAGCTCCACGTCGGCGGTGAGGCAGTCGGCGAGCGTCATCGCGTCCCAGAGGGCGAGATTGCAGCCCTGGCCGAGCTGTGGGCTCATCGCGTGGCCGGCGTCGCCGAGGTAAACCACGCTCCGCGTGTTCCATCGCGCCATTCGAACGTCGTGATAGACCGAAAAGAGGAGGCTCTCGCGGCCTCGGATTTGGAAGACCAAGTCTTCCGCGTCCGGCACCATGTCGAGGATCTCGTCTTTCCAACGCTCGATACCCGTCGAGAGGAGCTCTTCCAGGCGGTCGGCGCGGACACTCCAATAGAGGCTCACGAGCGGCGTGATGCCGGACGGGCCCGTGCCGCTCGGGAGGAGACCGAGCATTTTTTGATTCTTCTCGACCACTTGATAGAGCGTGCGGCGGAAGCGCTTCTCCTTGTCTTCCCCTACGAACCAAAGCGCTCCCCACGCGTACGGCGAGACCACCTTCGTGAGATCGGTGTCGTCGCGGAAGCTGGAGCGCGCACCGTCGCACACGAGGACGAGCTCGTGCGGACCATGGCGCCGCCCCTCGTCGTCGACGATGCGGTAGCGGCGCGGAGCCGAGCGACCCGGGCCGCCAGCGAAGCCCTCCGCTGCGGGCTCCGCACGCTCGAGGTCGACGCACGAGACCCCGAGGCGCAGATCGACGCCGCTCTCCTGGACCTCGTGGAAGAGGCTCTGGAACACGACCCCGCGGTGGATGCCCACGCCGTAGAAGCGATCACTCGCGTGGCGGTAGTGGAGGTCGAGGAGGGTGCGCTTCTTCGTGTGCGTCACGCAATGGAGGCGATCGATGCGCGCTCCGCGAGAGACGATCTCGCGCTTTAGCCCGAGCTTCTCCAGCACGTGAAGCCCCGTCGGCTGGAGGGTGATTCCAGCGCCCACCGGCCCCGGTTCGCGCACGCGCTCGTACACCGTGACGTGGTGCCCAGCGCGCGCGAGGAAGATGGCGACGGCGCTTCCTGCCGTGCCACACCCGATGACCCCAATCGAGAGGCGACGCACGCGAACGGTCTTATCACGACGCGCGGGCGATGGGCCCTCACCGAACGAGCAAGGCAGCCAACCGAACGCGCGAAAGTCACGCCGGAGAGCGCGCGCGCGAGCGACGAAATGCCGGCCGCGCTCGTGTGACGGAAGGAAGGGAGGCCGTCGCCCCGCGCGTTTGCTACGATCGTGTCATGCGGGATGGGAACGGTCCGTCCGTGCCGAATTGGCGCGTCCCTTCGACGCCCGAGGTCGGGCCGTGTGTTGGCGGGCGAACGCTCACACCCGGCGCGTTCGGAGCGCTCGTCGCGATCACGGCGGCGGTCGCCGCGAGCTGCCTTACGGGCTGCCCTGGCGCTCCCCCGCCCCACAGCGAGAGCACCACGCCGATCCCGATGCACGCGGCGGGCAAGGCGAAGGTCGTGTTCCTCTGGCCATCGGACAACTGCGAGCCCGGCGGGCACTACACGATCGCGACGAGCGGCGGCAGGTTCCTCGGCAACGTGGGCCGCGGCACCCGCCTCGAGGTCGACCTACCCGAAGGCGCGTTCACGTTCTTCGCGTGGAACCACCGCCGCGAGGAGACCTCGCTCACCGTCTCGTCCGCGAACGTGGCGGTGATGCACGCCGAAGTATATGCAGACCGCACGTATTTCGTCCGCCTAGCGTTCGGGGAATGGGACGAGCATGGCCCGCGTGTGCGCTACGGGGGCGATTTCCGCCGGCGCGGCACGGCCTACCGCGTTTGTGTCTCCGCCGACGCCGCCCTCTTCGCCCTCGCCCCGAAGAGTGAAGACTGGGCGAGCCTCCACGACTGGCTCGACGAGCTCACCCCTGTCGCGTCGCGAAACCCCGACGGTCAAGCGTGGCTCGACGCGGAGCCGCTCATGCTCCCCGACCACCGCGCCCTCGGTGAGCGCCATTGGCTGCGCATGACGGGCGAGGCGCAAAAGATCGCGACGCTGTCGGCCCGCGACGGCGTGAGGGTAGAGCCCTGACGGGCTGCGAAGAGTCCAAAGCAGCTCGGCGATATCGAGCCCGGCCTTCTGCGCGCGTTACGACGACAAGGAGCGCGCGCGCAAGTGGGCAATCGCCTTCTCGATGAACGCACCAGCGTCGACGAAGGCAGAGTCGAGAATTTCCTGAGTGGCGTCGAAGGCACGCTCGTAGTCGGCCATATCGCGATAGGTCGCGAGGCGCGCCAAGCGCGCAGCGTCGGTGGCGTCGAAGCCGGCGCCTGCAAGGTGGGTGAGCAGAAGGCCCGGCATCCCGCGATGCCGTCTTGGCTCGACGCCTTCGGTCAGGAGCAGCGCCGTCGCGTGGTGAAAGACGGCATAATACAAGCGACTCAACGCGTCGTTGCGCATCCCGAGATCGCGCAGCGAGGTCGCCGCGGCGAGCGCTTGTTCGCCGTGCCGCACCTCGCGCGCGACGGCGTCGCTCAACGCTTCGTCGATCGTCATGGCCGTTCTCCGTCGCGCTCGACTTCGCGCACGAAAGCGCCACCCGCGAGCGCAGGATCGTGGCCCGCGGCGAACCGCTCGGTGGCCATGGGAACCGAGGCGAGCGGGATCCCCGTTTCGATCGCGAGCGCAAACGTGATGTCGGAGACCGACGCGATTTCGTGGGACGCGAGGTCATCGACGAGCACGAGCACGTCGACGTCGGAGTGTTCGTTCGCCTCTCCACGGGCGTACGAGCCAAACAGACGAACCTCCGAGAACCGCTCCGCGAACCGAAGCGCGAGGCGCGTCTCGAGCTCCAACAAAACGGGACGGAGATGCGACGGCATCATTGCCATGACGCTAGCACGGCGACCGACGTTGGCGGTCGCGCGTCTACGTCGCACCCGGTCCTTGCACGGGAATCGAGAGCTCGAACGTGGCGCCTCCGCCCGGCGTCTCCAACAGGGTGACACCGCCCCCGTGCGCCTCCGCGATCCGCCGCACCACCGGCAACCCGAGGCCGGTCCCCGTCGCGCGGGTGGTGAAGAACGGCAGGAAGATTTGCCCGTATATCTCCTTCGGCACGCCGCGACCCTCGTCGATCACACGGAGCGAAAGGCGCCGATGCGCGCACGTCGCCGTCACGCGGACGGGCCCGCGACGATCGGGGGCGTCGACCGCGTTCGTGAGCAAGTTGATGACGGCTTGCCTCACCAGGCGCTCGTCGCAGTGCACCTTCGGGAGGCCGGACGCGAGCTCGAGCTCCACGTCGACCGCGGACTCGGGACAGGCCGTGCGAACCGCTTCTATCGCGCTCTCCACGATCGGCTGGACGTCGCTCGGCTCGAGCACGAGGCTCTCGGGTCGCGCGAACTCGAGGAGATCGGCGACCATGCGCTTCAGGCGCTCTGCCTCTTCCTCGACGATCCCGAGGAGCTTGTCCGGATCTTCGGGGCGCTTTCGCAACGTGGCGATCGCGTTGAAAATAACGGCGACGGGGTTTCTCACCTCGTGCGCGACGACAGCCGACATTTCGCCGAGGGCGGCGAGCCGGGCCTGGCGCACGAGCTCCTCTTCGGCGGACCGAAGTTGGCGCGCGTTGCGCACGTACGCGCGCGACAAGTCGTACGAGACGGCGACGACGAGCACGAGATACCCGACGTCGAGCAGATAGGGCATTTCGAGGACACCGGACGAGACCAGGCTGTCGCTCGTCGCCGCGAGCGCGAGCGCGAAGAGCCCCACGATCTCGCCCGCCAAGTTTCGGTCGCCGCGGCGAAAGCGCAATACCGCGCGCACCGCGACGAGGCCAATCGCGCCGAGGAGGTAGACGAACGTAACGTTCCCGAGGGTCGTCGATCGGGCGTCGTTGTATTGGATACCTAGCCAAGGGATCGGGTGGTCCCAGGGCTCGCTGGCGTAGAGCGTGCCGGGGAAGAGGCCGATCATCCCGAAGCACAGCGACCCCGCCACGATCGCCTTCTCGAAGCGGTAGAGCGGACGCTCGTCACGCCGGGACGAGTACACGAGCCACGAGCTCGCGTGGAGGGCCATGAGGAGGACCACGAACCTCAACGCGATCCGCGCCGCGAGCGCGCTCCCCGACGACTGCGCCGCCATCGCGCATGCGTATCCCGCGCCGCACATCGAGCTCGCCGAGAACCAACGGAGCCCGCGAAGGCCGGGCGCGTCCGAGATCGACCACGTCATCGCGGCGAACAACGTGCCCACGACCGCCGTCGTCACCGACACGAGGGTCGCGACGTTCAACCTGGACGACTCCGGTTACCGGGCATATCGCTTCGAGGCTATCACCCTGACCCCGCCGCGGGCTCGCACGGTTTTCGAGGCACCGACACGGCACGGGGACACGAGCTTCGGCCGTCCTCGAGCGGCGTCGAGCGCGGAAAGCGCCTCGAAACGCGCGCGCGCGACGAGCGTCGCAGCCCGGCGAGGGCGATCTTCACGACGCGACGGCACGACGCCGCAGCCCCGGCGGACCGAGCGCTCCTCACGAAAGAGAGCAGCGAGGCCAGGATCGCTCCCGGCCTCGCCGCGTCACGACCGCGCCGCTCGACGCGCGCGATACATGCATACTACATAGAGGTCACTTGACCGATTCGACGAGCCCCGCGGCGCCCATGCCGCCGCCGATGCACATCGAGACGATCGCGTACTTGCCGCCGCGACGCTTGAGCTCGTAGAGCGCGGTCGCGACGAGCTTCGCGCCGGTGCACCCGAGGGGGTGACCGAGGGCGATGGCGCCGCCGTTCACGTTCAAACGATCCTCGGGGAGGCCCAAGGTGTTCTTCACGTAGACCGACTGGCTCGCGAAGGCCTCGTTGATCTCGAACAAGTCGATGTCCGAGATCTTCAGGTTGGTCTTCGCGAGGAGCTTGCGAATTGCCGGCTCGGGCCCGATGCCCATGATCGACGGGTCGACGCCGACGGTGACGAACGCGCGGAAGATGCCGAGGCCCTTCACGCCCGCTGCGTCTGCCTTCGCGCGGCTCAAGAGGAGCGACGCCGCGGCGCCGTCCGAGAGCGGCGATGCGTTGCCGGCGGTGACGCTGCCCTTCGCCGAGAACGCGGGCTTCAATCCCGCGAGGCTCTCGAGGGTGGTGTCCGGACGCGGGAGCTCGTCGCGATCGAAGACGAAGGTCTTCTTCTCTTGGCCGTCGAACTTGATGCCGGTGACCGGGACGATCTCCTGCACGAACTTCTTGCCCTCGATCGCGGCGGCGGCCTTCTTCTGGCTCGCGAGCGCGAACGCGTCTTGTTCTTCGCGCGAAATCTTGAATCGATTCGCGACGTTCTCGGCGGTGATGCCCATCGGGGTGTAGGCCGAGGGGTACTTCTCCATGACCTCGGCGGAGGCGGAGAGCTTGTTGCCGGTCATCGGCACCATGCTCATCGACTCCACACCACCGGCGACGACGACGTCGTTCGATCCGGCGAGGATGGATCCGGCGGCGAGCGCGAGCGACTGGAGGCCGCTCGAGCAGAACCGGTTGATGGTCATCGCGGCGGAGTCCTCCGGGAGGCCTCCGAGGAGACCCGCCATGCGCGCGATGTTGAGCCCTTGCTCACCTTCCGGCATGGCGCAGCCGAGGACGAGATCTTCGACCTCGGAGGACTTCACCTGAGGAACGCGCGCCATGAGCGCACGGATGACCTCTCCGGCGAGATCGTCGGGGCGGCGCAGGGCCAAAGAGCCCTTGTGCGCGCGGCCCACGGCGGAACGAACGGCTTCGGCAATGACGATGTCCATCATGGGCTTAGTTCCTGAGCGGCTTGTTGTTCATGAGCATGAATTGCATGCGTTCTTGGCTCTTCGGCTCGCCGCAGAGGCTCACGAACGCTTCGGCTTCGATGTCGAGGAGCTCCTGCTCGGTGCACTCGTGCGACGCGCCCGAGATGCCACCGCAGAGAACCTCCGCCACCTTGCCCGCGATCTTCGCGTCGTGCTCGGAGGCGAATCCACCGGCGACGAGCGTGTCGACCATCATCTTCAGGGTCGCGATGCCGCTCTCGCCGGGGAGCACGTAGGCCTTCGGCGTGGGCGCGTGATAGCCCGATTCGGCGAGGCCGATCGTGCGCTTCTTCGCGTCGACGAGGACACGGGCCTTGTCGAACGAGACGCCGTCGGTCTTGCGGAAGAACCCGAGCTGCTTCGCTTCTTCCGCGCTCGTCGCGATCTTGGCGAGGGCGATGTTCTTGAACGTGTTGGTCACGATCTCGAGGGTGTTGAGCTGAGCGCCCTCGGGCACGCCATCCATGGCGCGCCAGAGCATGTTCAGGTTGCCCGCGCCGCCGGGGAGGAGGCCGACGCCCACTTCCACGAGGCCCGAGTAGGTCTCTGCCGCGGCCTGCACCGCGGAGCCGCCGAAGCAGAGCTCGAGGCCGCCACCGAGCGTCATGCCATAAGGCGCGACGACGACGGGAACGGTGGAGTACTTCATGCGCTGAACCGCGCCCTGATACCCCTTTACCATCTTGCGGATGTCCTCCCACTGCTGGGAGCCCGCCGCCATGACGACGAGGAAGAGGTTCGCGCCGACGCAGAAGTGCTCGCCTTCGTTGGCGACGACGAGGCCGCGGAAGTCGGTCTCTGCTTTTTCGACCGCCTGGCCGATCATCGAGATCACGTCCGGATCGATGCTGTTCGCCTTCGTCTTGAACGTGAGGCCGAGGATGCCGTCGCCCAAGTCCCACGCTTCCGCGCCGTCGTTCTTGAGGACGGGGGAGGTGCCTTTGCGGAGCACCGGGAGCGTGGCGTAGCGGGGGTCCGCCTCGCGCTTGGAATAGGCACCTTTGACGAGATCGAAGATCGCGCCGTCTTCGCGATAGAACGCGGTCGCGCCGCTCGCCTTCATTTTCAGCACGGACTCGGGGAGCTTCACGCCCTCCTTCACCATGCGATCCGTGGTCTCCACGAAGCCGAGGGCGTCCCAGGTCTCGAACGGGCCGAGCTCCCAGTTATATCCCCACTTCATCGCGTCGTCGATCGCGGTGATGTCGTCCGTGATCTCGCCGATGCGGCGCGCGGAGTAGGCGAGGCTCTTCGAGATGGTCTTCCACGCGAACGCGCCCGCTTTGCCTTCGTCGGCGACGAGCTTCTTCACCCGCTTCTTGACGTCTTCTTCTTTCGCGATCGCCTTGGTGGCGTTCTTGATCGCGTCGTCGCCGCCCTTGGGGCGGTAGTCGAGCGTCTTCGGATCGAAGGTAGAAATGCTCTTGTCGGCGCCCTTCTTGTAGAAGCCGCCCTTGGTCTTGTTGCCGAGGATCTTCTTCTCGACCATCGTGCGAATGAAGGCGGGAATCTCGAACATCTTGCGATCTTCGTCGTTCTCGAGCGCCTTGAAGCAGTTGTCGGCGACGTGGGCGAAGGTGTCCAAGCCGACGAGATCCGCGGTGCGGAAGCTCGCGCTCTTGGGGTGGCCCATGGGGGTGCCGGTGATGTTGTCGACGTCCTCGGGGGTGAGGCCGTCTTCGAGCATCTGGTGGATGGTCGACATCATCGCGTGCACGCCGATGCGGTTGCCGACGAAGTTCGGGGTGTCTTTCCCGAAGACGACGCCCTTGCCGAGCACGTCCTCGCCGAACTTCTTCACGAACGAGACCACGCCGGGGTCGGTGTCCGGGCCCCACACGATCTCGAGGAGCTTCATGTAGCGGACGGGGTTGAAGAAGTGCATCACGAGGAAGCGCTTCTTGAAGGCGTCCGAGCGGCCCTTCAGCATGTCGACGATGCGGAGACCGGACGTGTTCGACGCCACGATCGCGTGGGCGGGGACGAGCTTCTCGAGCTTCTCGAGGAGGGCCTGCTTCACGTCGATGCGCTCGAGCACGGCCTCGATGACGAGATCGCAGGTCGCGACCTTGGCGAGGTCGTCGTCGGTGTTGCCGACGGTGACGAGGCGCGCGTTCTGCTTGTGGAAGAACGCGGCGGGGCGCGCCTTGAGGGCCTTGTCGAGCCCTCCCGCGGCGAACGCGTTGCGTGCGCGGGCGTTGGGCATCGGGGCCTTGTCCGCATCTTTGAGATCGGGGGGGACGATGTCGAGGAGGAGGACCTCGATACCGGCGTTGGCGAAGTGGGCGGCGATGCCTTGCCCCATGACGCCCGCGCCGATGACACACGCGCGGCGAATCGGTTTGTTCATGAACGCATCCTCGGGATGATGACCGCCCGCACGGCGCGAGCGGCGGGGGAAGTGAACCGCCATTCAGTCGCGAGCGCAAGGCGCGCAGGCAAAAAATGTCTCCACGCGGTACCGCTGGGAAAAATAGCCCGATCGTGACGTTTCGACGGCGCGAAATCTTCGCGGTCGCGCGCAACGTGGTGCCGCGCCGTCACGGGATCGTCGTGCGCTCCGGGCTCGCCCCGCTTCCGGGCCTCCGCCGCGTTCGATCACGATGGCCTCACGAGGCGAGCCGCTCGCGCGCCCGAGCCTCTGGATGCGAGCTCGAGGCACGAACCACGAACCACGGCCGAGCGTTCGTGAGCTTCGGATCGTCGCCCGCGACCGCGCGCGAGCGACACGGCGCTCGTCGAAGAGCAACCCCACGTCGGCCGCTCGCTCGCGAGAGACGCTACGGAGGCTCCGCCGAGAGCGGAAAAGAACGCGTGCGACGACCCACGTTCGAAGGCGCTGGCCCCCAGCAGGCGCAACTCGGCACACGGGCGTCACGATTCATTCGCTGGCGCTCGAATGTCCCTCGACGACTGCCCATTTGCGGTGAAGGCTCCGCGTATGGCACTCACGCTTTGCGCAGTCTGCGCTCGTCACGTTCGAACCTCCGATGCTCAATGCCCGTTCTGCGGGAGCACACGCGACGCCGCGTTGCCTACGCCCCTCTCGCGCGCCACGCGCGCCGCGCTCGTCTTCGGGAGCGCGACGATGGTGGTCGCCGGTATGGCGTGCGGCGGCTCGGTCGACGACAAGGCCGACGGAGGGAGCACCGAGGCCGACGCGGCCGCCTCCGCGACGGCGACCTCGACCTCCACCAACGTCGCCCCGCCCTACGGCTCGCCCCCGATCGACGCTGGCTCCGACACGTCCGCCGTCGCGATGTACGGCGCGCCGCCGCCCGACGCGAGCGCCGTCCCGGCCTATGGGCTCCCCGCCCCGGACGCGAGCCGCGACTGACCAGCATCGCGAGAACGCCTCGTGCGATGGGCCGCGGACGACGTCGTTCGCGGCCCTTCACTTTTTAGCGCGGTCCGCGCGACCGAGGGCGAACGTGGGGTCTCGAACGTCTCCGAGACTACCGGTTATCGCCCGCGACGGGCGCGCCTGTCGCGGCGAAGGACTCGACGAGGAACTTCACGAACGCCCGCACGTGGGCGGAGGTGGCGCGCGACGCGGTGGTGAGCGCATGAACGAGCGGGCCCTCGGCGGCGAACGCGGGAAGGAGCTCGACGACCGTGCCATCGCGGAGCGCATCCGAGACCATGAAATCGAGCACCTGACACACACCGAGCCCCGACGCGGCCGCCGCGAGCAGGTGCTGGCCATGATCGACGAGCAGATTGCCACTCACGGCCTCGGCCCGCACGCGGTCGCCGTCGACGAACGTGAAGTCGCGCGGTTTCCCGCTCGGCGCGACGAAACGAAGGCAATTATGGCTCTCCAAATCGACCGGGCGCCTCGGCGCGGGCCTTCGCGCGAGGTAGCTCGGGGAAGCGACGGTGACCCAGCGTGTGCGGCGGAGGAGGCGCGCTATCGACGTGGAGTCTGGCAGCGGGCC
The DNA here is from genome assembly GCA_013297655.1 of Myxococcales bacterium. Lineage (GTDB taxonomy): Bacteria > Myxococcota_A > Polyangia > Polyangiales > Polyangiaceae > JAAFHV01. Next base: position 10,549 of record JAAFHV010000004.1, read on the forward strand.
CATGCGAATGGCCACGTCGTAGCTCTCGTCCAGGCGCGCGACACGATCGCTCACGTTCAATCGATACGTGAGCCGCGGGTGGCGCGCCGATAGCGAGACGAGGTTCGGGACGACGAACGGCGCGAGGATGAACGGGAGCGTGACCGCGACCTCCCCGCGCGGCTCGCGGCGCGTGCCCTCCACCGCCGCTCGTGCGCCCTGCACGCCGAGCACGGCAGGCTGGCAGCGGGTGAAGAGCTCCTCCCCTTCGCGGGTGAGGGCGACCGACCGTGAGCTCCGGTCGAGGAGCCGCACCCCGAGGTCGTCCTCGAGCTTTCGCACCGCTTTGCTCACCGCCGCAGTGGTGACCCCCAGGCTCGCCGCCGCTTGCCCGAAGCTTCGCTCCTCCGCGACACGAACGAACGGGAGGATTCCAACGAACAAGTCGGACCGGACCTTCATCGTCAACTTCTGCTCAACGATAGGTTGCCCTCGACGTCGTGGTCAACCGCGGGCGCGCTTCTTAGGCTTGTTCGCGAGGAGATGACACACATGAAGATCGGTATTCTCGGCTCCGGTATCGTCGCCAAGACCATCGCAGGGAAGCTCGCTTCGCTCGGGCACGCGGTAAAGCTCGGGACGCGCGATCCACGAGCGACCCTCGCGCGGAGCGAGCCGGACATGGCCGGTGGCCCGCCGCTTCGAACCTGGCTCGAGACGCGGCCCGAGATCACGCTCGTCCCCTTCTCGGAGGCCGCCGCGCACGGAGAGTGGGTCGTGAACGCGCTCTCCGGCGAAGGCTCCCTCCCTGCCCTCGCGCTCGCGGGCGAAGCGAACCTCGCGTCGAAGGTGCTCCTCGACATCTCGAACCCCTTGGATTTCTCCCGTGGAATGCCTCCGTCGCTCACGGTCGCGAACACCGACTCGCTCGGCGAGAGCATCCAACGCGCGTACCCGAGGACGAAGGTCGTGAAGACGCTGAACACCGTGAACGCCTTCTTGATGGTCGAGCCGGGGCAGCTCGCTGGCGGCGACCACACCATGTTCGTGTGCGGTGACGACGCGCCGAGCAAGGCCGAGGTCACCCGCCTCCTCAAGGAAGGGTTCGGGTGGAAAGAGGTCATCGACCTCGGCGACCTGTCGAACGCGCGCGCGACCGAGATGTACGTGGTCCTCTGGGCACGGCTCTACGGCGCGACGAAGGACCCGATGTTCAACGTGAAGGTCGTACGCGCGACCTGACGCCGAGACCACGGCGGGCTCCCGAGCGCCGTCTCGGCACGAAAGGAGCGTTCCACGGGCGGATTTTCTAATGCCGTGCGATGCTCCTGGCGTGCCTTTTCGTGCTCGTGTCGCCCTCGTCGACGTCGCCGGCTCCGCCGAGCTCCTGGCGGCGACGTTGCGCTCCCTCGGCGCGGACGTCACGTGCGACGAGCTCTCGCGGCTGACGGCCCCCCTCGACGTCCTCGTCGTCGGCGGAAGCACCAGCGAGCGCGTCGATGCGCACGCCGCGGCGCCTTCGCTCGGCGGCCCCCTGGTCGTCGAGACTGCCCACGACGAAGCGAGCGCCGAGGCGGCGTTCGCGCGCGGCGCCGACGACGTCATCGCGACCGTGAGCGAAGGCCGAATCGCCGCGATCTTGCGACATGCCGCCCGCCTCCGGAGCGCGTCGATCTCGCCCGCGAACGCGAACGCGAACGCGAACGCGTTAGAGGGACGAGCCGAGACCTTGCTCGCCAACGTGTCCGACCTCGTCGCGAACGTGAGCGCGTCGAACGTGGTCACGTACATGAACCGCGAGGGGGAGACCGGCGCCGGCGGGGTCGGCTGCGTCGTGCTCGATCTCTTCCCGCACGACTACCGCGCGCTCGTGCAGACGACCCTCGCGGCGGCGCGTTCGGGCGGCAATATCCGCACGTTCGACGTCAGGCTCGTGGGTCGCACCTTTCACGTGCGCGCGGTTCCCCTCGGAGGAGGCGAGCTCACCCTCATCGCGAGCGACGAGACGGAGGTCTCCGACGTGCTCGAGCGCCTCGGCGACAGCGAGGCGCGCGCGGGCGCGATCGTGGCGGCGATGCCGGACCTCGTCTTCCGTATGACGGAGGACTCTATTTTTCTCGAGGTTCATGCCCCCGAGAACACCTTCCTGCTGGTGCCGGCGCACGAGATCCCTGGGCAGCCGGTGGGCGCGCTCCTCCCGCGCGAGGTGGCCGACCTGGTCGTGCCGGCGGTCGCGCGCGCGGTGCGACAGCGCACGACCGAGCTCGTCACGTACGAGCTCGACATCCAAGGCGCGCGCCTCTCGTACGAAGCGCGCATCGTGCCCGTCGGACGCGACCAAGTGCTCGCGATCGTGCGGAACATGACCGAGTACAACGAGCGGCGGGAGCGCCTCGCGCTCGCCGATCGCCTCGCCTCCCTCGGCACGATGGCCGCCGGCGTCGCGCACGAGATCAACGGGCCGCTCACCTTCGTGATGCTCGGTCTGGAGTGGCTGGAGCAGCGGGTCGACAAGCTCGACGTGCCCGGCGCCGAGCCCACCGCGAGCGCGCGGGAGCGGCTCCGCGCCATCCTCGACGGCGTCGTACGGATTCAGCGAATCGTCCGTGATCTCAAGGGATTTACGCGCAAGGACGACCCCGAGGGCGCGGCCGACGTGGCCTCGGCGCTCGACGGCGCGCTTCGCCTCGTCTCGGTCGAGCTCCGCTACCGGGGCCGCGTCGAGCGACGCTACGATCCGGTGCCGCTCGTCAAAGGGAGCGCAGTCCGCCTCGGCCAAGTGTTCTCCAACTTGATCGTGAACGCGGCGCATTCCCTCTCGGAGGACCCGACCGCCGAGAGCGTCGTCACTCTCCGCACGTTCGTCGCCGGGGACGGGAGGGTCGCGATCGAGGTGGCGGACACGGGCCGCGGCATTCCCCAGGAGCACCTCCTCCATCTCTTCGAGCCGTTCTTCACGACCAAGCCCGTCGGCCAAGGCACCGGGCTCGGGCTGTGGGTTTGTCACGAGATCGTGAAGGAGCTCGGAGGAGAGCTCGTGGTCGAGAGCGAGGTGGGCAAAGGGAGCACGTTCCGCGTTCTCCTCCCTCCCGCGAGCGCGGCCGACATCGTGGCCAGCTCCGGAGCGCCGATCGTCGCGCCGCCGCCGCCGTTGCCGCCGCGAGCGCGCATCCTCGTGATCGACGACGAGCCGAACCTCGCGAAGACGCTCGCGATCCTCCTCGACGAGCACGTCGTCGAGATCGCGATCGGCGGCGCGGCGGGGCTCGCGCGCCTCGAGCGCGACACCGAGATCGACCTCGTCTTGTGCGATCTCATGATGCCGCAGATCACGGGGATGGACGTCTACGCGGAGGTGTGCGCGCGCTGGCCCGCGCTCGCGAGCCGCTTCGCGTTCATGACCGGCGGCGCCTTCACGCCTCGCGCGCGCGAGTTCATCGAGACGTGCGGTCGACCGCACCTCGAGAAGCCGTTTCGCGCCGAGGACGTGCGCGCCCTGCTGCGCGACGAGGCCCTCCGCTACGCCGAGGAGCGCGCCGGAAAGAGGTAGTCTCGTGCGGCCATCTGCCACGAGCGGGGTGACAGCACAGGCGTTGATTCGCCTACGATCGTGCGGAACGTGCAATGATCGCGGGGTGACAGGAGCGCCGTTTACGTTCGGTCCTCGCGCCATCCTCGCCGGGGCCGCCCTCGCGGCGTGCGCGCTCGCTCCACCTTCGGCGCACGCCGAAGACGCGACAAGCACGAGCACGAGCACGAGCCCCTACCACTTCAAGGCGACGCTCGATCTCCCGCTCGTGCTCGTGAGCGCCGCCGGCGCGCTGACGGCGTTCGTCCCGCGCGAGCCAGCCCCGTGCATGCCCGACTGCACACCGCCCGCGCGCATGCTCGGCATCGACGAGCGGGTGCTCGGCAACTACTCCACCGGCGCGCACTCGGCGGCGAACGTGATGGTCTTTTCGCTGCTGCTCGCGCCGCACGCCGTGAACCTCGTCGCGACCGGCGGCAAAGACGGCGCGTGGTTCGAGGACCTCGTCATCACGGGGGAGAGCGTGCTCCTCGCGCAGGCCCTCACCCAGGTCGTCAAGTCGGCGACCGATCGGTACGCCCCCATCGTCTACGACCCTGGCGTCCCGCTCGAAGAGCGCACCAGCGCCGACGCGCTCGGCAGCTTCTGGTCGGGCCACACCGCCACCGCGTTCTCGGCCGCGACGTCGTTCGCGGTCTCTTATTGGCTGCGCCACCCGCGTGATCCGTGGCGCTTCGTGGTGACGGCGGGGATGGAGTCGGCCGCGCTCTGCGTCGGCCTCCTCAAGATACGTGCAGGATACCACTATCCGACGGACATCGCGGCGGGCGCGGCGGCCGGCATCGGCGTGGGCCTCCTCGTGCCGATGCTCCACACCACGTTCTGAGCGCGCGGACGCCAGGCAGAGAGCTCGCGAGCGTGCCAAAGTGGGCCGTGCCAAGGTGTGACGTGCCGCGAAATAGCGTAAATTGCCGAGGAACGCGCGAATCGGCGCGTGGCACGGCACCTGCTTTAAGGGTGAGCAAGGAGATTCGACACATGACCGCCAAGACCACCTTCGTCCTTCTCGCCGCGTCCGGCCTGGCTGCTTTCGCCATGGGCTGCAGCGGTTCGACCACCGAGCCGGCCCCCCTTGGCCAAGACGAAGCCATGCTCCGACGCATGAAGTCGTGTGGCGAGCTCCTCACGGAGCTCAAGAGCGACGCCGCCTACAAGGTGAACCACGCGACCGATCGTCAGATCGAGATGACGCGTCGGTTCTACTCTCAAGGCGGCTACGGCGGCTTCGGCGGCGGTCTCGGGATGCCGGGCGCCGCATCGGACAGCCGCGCCGAGTCGAGCGGCGCTCCGCAGGCCGGCGCTCCCAGCGCACCCAACTCGCCCACGAGCCCGAGCCCGAGCGCCCCGAAGGCGAGCGATCACTCCGAGACCACCTCGCAGGTCGCGGGGGTCGACGAGGCCGACTTCGTGAAGGCCGACAACGAGCGCCTCTACGTGCTCCACGGCACGCAGCTCAAGGTGCTCCGCGCCTGGCCGAAAGAGAGCCTCGCCGAGCTCGGTCAAGCCACCGTCGAGGGCACTCCCTCGGAGATGTTCCTCGATGGCCAGACCCTCGTCGTCTACTCGCAGGTGAACGGCGCGAGCTTGTTTACCGCGACCGGCACGCCGATGCGTGAAGAATACAACGACTACGGCTACGGCGGTGGCGGCTTCGGCGGCGGCGTCAGCGTAGGCCGCGCGGAGTCGGTGCCCACCATGCCCGGCGGCGGCGTCCCGCAGTCGTCCGCGCCCTACCACCCGCTCACGAAGATCACCGTCTTCCAGGTCGCGAACGGCGTGCCGCAGGCCACCCGCGAGCTCTACTTCGAGGGCCACTACGAAGACTCGCGCCGCGTCGGTCCCGAGGTCCGCACCGTGCTGACCGGCGCCGCCCACGGCCCGAAGCTCTCTTCCAACTTGGAGCTTGCCCCCGGCGAGCAGTACCCACAAACCGCCGACGAGATCATCGCGAAGTACGAGCTCCTCCGCGCGAAGAACCTGGCCGCCGTCGCGGCGAGCCAGCTCGACGACTGGATGCCGGTCTCGTTCGAGAAGGTCGGCTCGCAAGTCACCGTCGCGCGCCCCACGTGCTCCGACTACTACCTCCCCACCACCGGCTCGACGAGCTACGGCCTCACCCAGGTGGAGTCGATCAACCTCACTCAGCCGAACGCGCCCGTGAAGAGCGCGGCGATCACCGGCCACACCAGCGTCGTCTACGGCAACGGCGGCTCGCTCGTCCTCGCGCAGCAGGGCTACGTCGACCTCCCCTGGAGTGACATCTACGCGTCTTGGCAGTCGCAGCAGACGAGCAACGGCGGCAGCGGTTGGGGCTGGGGCTCCTCCGGCTCGATGCCCGGCACCGAGGCGAGCCCTCCGGACACCGCGACCCCGGCGCCTTCGCCCACGCCCCTGCCCGCTCCTGGCCGTGTAGGAACCCGCACCTCGCCCGCGGTCACCCCGGTGACGCCGCCGGCGCTCCCGGCGCGCTTCGTGACGAGCCGCACCCACGTCCACAAGCTCGTCTTCAACTCGCCGAGCGAGCCCGGCTTCCCGATCTACGTGGGCTCCGGCACCGTCGGCGGCTCGGTCGACGACCAGTACTCGATCGACGAATACCAGGGGAACATCCGCATCGCGTCGACGGAGAGCTTCGTTTACCTCCACCAAGCGCAGAACGAGACCGAGCGCCTCGCGCAGCCGCAGAGCGAGAACCACGTCCGTGTGCTCGGCCCGGCGACCCCCGGCCTCCGCCTCCCGCTCCGCGGCGACACCGGCAAGCTCGCGCCGGACGAGCGCATCTACTCGGCGCGCTTCATGGGCGGCAAAGGGTACCTCGTCACGTTCCGCCAGGTGGACCCGCTCTTCTCCCTCGACCTCTCGAACCCCGACGCTCCGCGCGTGACCGGCGAGCTGAAGATCCCAGGGTTTAGCGAGTTCATGGTCCCGATGGACGACAACCACCTCCTCACGATCGGTCGCGACGCGACGGACCAGGGGCGCGTCCAGGGCCTCGCCCTCCAAATCTTCGACGTGACCGATCCGGCCCGCCCGCGCCTCGCTCACAAGCACTCGTACTCGAACAGCGAGTACGGCCACTCCGACGCCCTCCACGACCCCAAGGCGTTCACGTACTTCAAGGAGCGCGGCCTCCTCGCCTTCCCGTACTACGCGTACAACAACTCGCCGAACGGCATGCGCAGCTCGCTCGAGGTGTTCACGGTGAACGCGCAGACCGGCTTCACCAAGGCCGGCAGCGTGGACCACACCTCGTTCTTCGCGAGCCAGCCGCAAGGTTACTCGTGCGGTTATTACCAGCCCAGCGTGCGACGGGGCGTGTTCCTCGAGGACGTCATCTACTCGATTAGCTACGGCGGAGTCATCGCGCAGAAGGTCGGTCAGCTCGGCGTCCCCGGCTCGAAGCTCCCGCTCTCCGCGCCGGTCGCCCCGCCCGGATACCCGTCCTGCGGCGACTCTCCCGGCGTGCGTGAGCCCGCCCCGACCCCAGTGCCCGTCCCCGGCGGCGGCTGAGATCGATAGGATACGATAAGCCCGCGGGCGCCCTCGAGAGAGCGCGCCCGCGGCGCTTTTTGTGACGTGAGATCGGAGGGTTACTCGCGATCGCCGACGAGTCGCGACAGGCCACGACGCAGGCGTGGGTGACGTGGGTGACGGGGTTGGGGGCGGGGGTTCGGGGCCGTCCGGAGCAGGGGGTGACTCTGCGGAAATTCTTATTCTGGGAGGGTCCTAAATGAGGACTCCAGGGTTGAGGATTCCGCGGGGGTCGAGCTTCTGTTTCATCGCGCGGAGCACGTCGCCGTAGAGGGAGGGGCGCTCGGACTCGTATCCCGCTTTGTGCCAGCGTCCGACGGCGTGATGGTGCGTGACGGTGCCGCCGCCGCGCTTGATCGCGCCGAGGGCGGCCTCCTTCACGGTGGCCCATTGCTCGAGCTCTTTGCCGCGGGTGGCTTTGCCGAGGAACGTGTAATAGGGCGCCGGCCCGTCAGGGTAGACGTGGGTGAAGCGGCACGAGACGAGACCTCCGCCGCACGCGCGGCCGAGGGCGTCGCCGACGTCGGCGCGAATGGCAGCGTCGAGGGCGGGAAACGATTCCCACGTGCACGCGGTCTCGAAGGTGTCGGCCATGACCCCGAGGCTGACGAGCGCGCTCTGGAGGTAGGGCGCGCCGAGGAACGCGGACTTCCAGGCGGAGGATTCTTGGCTCTTTTCGCTGGAGTAGCGGCCCTCTTCTTCGCAGGTGCCGCCGAGATCGGTCGCGATCGAGAGCGCGCGTTCGAGCCAGGCCTCGAGCGGATGATCGTGAGACTCGAAGGCGAGGAGCAGCACGGCGTCGCCGCGGGTGGAGACTTGGTGCACGAGCGCCTCGACCGGATCGAGGAGACGGCAATTGGCGGGGTGAAGGCCTGACTGCGCGAGGGCGCGGGTGGCGCGGACCGCGTCGTCCATTTTTTCGAACGAGACGGTGGCCTGCGCGCGCCAACGCGGGGCCTCTTGGAGGCGCATCGTGGCGTCGACGATGATGCCGAAGGCGCCCTCAGAGCCGAGGATGAAGCGCTCCGGTGCGGGGCCTGCGCCCGAAGCGGGGACCTTGTGCGTTTCGAATGGGCCACGCGGCGTGAGCATGCGCACCGACTGCACGAAGTCGTCGATGTGGGTGTGGAGGGTGGCGAAGTGCCCGCCCGCCCGGGTCGCGATCCAGCCGCCGAGGGTGGAGTGCTCGAAGCTCTGCGGGTAGTGACGGAGGGTGAGCCCCTGCGCCGCGAGCGCGGTCTCGAGCGCGGGGCCCTTCATGCCGCCCTGGATCCGCGCGGTGCGATCGACCTTCGAGACGGAGAGCACCTTGTCGAGCTTCGCGAGGGAGACAGTGACGACCCCGCGAAAGCCTTTTTCGAGCACCGTTTCGACGCCACCGACCACGCTCGTGCCGCCGCCGAACGGCACGATCGCGACGTCTTCGCGCTCGCAGTAGAGGAAGAGGGAGGCGATGTGGTCTTCGCTCTCGGGGTAAAAAACCCAATCGGGTGGGCTCTTGATGTCGCCGCGAAACGCGCGCACGAGGTCGCGGTAGCCCTTGCCGTAGGCGTGGTGAATGCGGTCGCTCGGAGCGTCGGAGCCGAACGCGCGCAGCTCGTAGGGCGGCACGATGCGCGGCTTCGGGAGCTCGATCGAACCGAGGGGAACCGCCGTCTCGCGTTCGAGAGGGCCGGAGAGCGTCATCGCGAGGCGCTTCTCGAGCTTGCCGAGCGCCGCCTCGTCCGGAAACGCATCCTCGTAGCCCCACGCCCAGTGGCTCCGCACGCGTTCGCTCATTGCTACGAGAGTATTCGCGAAACGACTCGCCGTTCAATCATCGCGCGCGAGACGCCGAATGCGCCAGAGGGCGGCTCCACATCGAGGGATCCGCTCCACGCCCGCGCCGAGCCGTTCGCTCGCCAGACGGGTCGCCAGAGAGCAGGGCCCGTGCTCCCTCCTCAGTAGTCGCCGCTCGAGCCGCCACCGCCGAAATCGCCGCCGCCACCGCCAAAATCGCTACCGCCTCCCGAGTCGGACGAGCCACCGCCGTAGTCCGAGCCACCCCCGCCCGAGTAGTCCGAGCCGCCGCCGTAGTATCCACCGCCGTAGTACCCGCCGCCGCCGCCGTAGTCGCCACCGCCACCGCGTGCGCGCTTGATCACCTGGATGATCACGACGAGGAAGAGGAACCCGAGGAAGACGAGCGAGGCGATGAGCTTCACGCTGTCGGTGGACGAGCGCTTCGCCTTGGGAGGAGGCGCGAGCGGCAACCCGGAGAGCTTCGCGATGATGCCGTCGACCCCTGCGATGAGCCCGGCGCCGATCTGCCCGCTCTTTAGTCGCGGCGCGATCTGATCGCGGATGATGCGGCTCGCGTCGACGTCGGTCAGATCACCACCGACGCCCTTGCCGGTCTCGATGCGGATCTTGCGCTCGCCCGTCGCGAGGAGGAGGAGCACCCCGTCGTCGTTCTTTTCGCTCCCGAGGCTCCAGGCGCGCGCGGTGTGATACGCGAAGTCTTCTACCGACTCGCCGCCGAGGGTGGGCACGGTGAGCACGGCGACCTCGTGGCCCGTACGTGCTCGAAACTCTTTGATTTTCTGCTCGAGATTGGCCTTCTCGGTGGCCGAGAGCACGTGCGCCGTGTCCGTCACCGGGCCTTCGAGCGTAGGCGCAGTGAACGCGAACGCGACCCTCGGCAGCAGGCCTACGAGGAGCGCAGTGACGAGACCAAGCAGGGCGACGAGAGCGATCCGTACGGAACGCGGTCTCGGGAACGACGGACCTCGTGCCATGGACTCTCCTTGCGGCTCACGTCTCGTCAGCGGAATTCGTCGTCACCGAGCTCGTCACGCGCTGGGCGACAAGAGCCGCCTGGAAGACGGCCCGTGGCGCAGCGTCGATTTCAGAACGAGACCTTGGGAGCGGCCTGCGCTTCGGTGGCAGCGGCGAAGTAGACGCGCTCCTTGAAGGGCTTGCCGGTGGCCTTGTTGATGACCTGGCCGCGGATCTTCTTGAGCTCCGTGTTGAACACGCGGACCGCATTGTTGTACTCCTCACGCGATCGGAGGATGCGGTTCTCGGTGCCTTCGAGCTGGGTCTGAAGGTCGCGGAAGGCCTGGTTTCCCTTGAGATCGGGGTAGTTCTCGTTCGCGACGAGGAGGCGCGAGAGCGAGCCCTTGAGCTGATCTTGTGCCTTCTGGAACGCGGCCATCTTCTCCGGATCGGTGAAGTCGTCGCCGGTGAGCTTGATGCCGGTGGCCGAGGCGCGGGCCTCGGTGACCTTGGCGAGCGTGTCGGCTTCGTGCTTCGCAGAGGCCTTCACGGTGCTCACGAGGTTGGGGACGAGATCGTAGCGGCGCTGGAGCTGGGCCTCGTAGTCAGCCCACTTCTGCTCGCAGATCTGGTCCTTCTCGACGAGCTGGTCGTAGTTCTGGCAGCCGGGGGCGAACGCGAGCGCGATGACGCCAACGAGGAGCCACGCGGCTCGGAAAACCTGCGCGAGCATGGCCGAAGGCGCCTCTTTCATTCGGGAATTCATCACGCCGCAAGCTAAGGACTCGCGCCGCGCGAGGCAAGCACGCCGTACCTTCACCTCCCCTCGAGCGCCGTTACGCGGCGAGCTCTGGTGCGGCACGGAGCCCGGAATACGCTATGTTTCGGGGGTCGTGACAACCGTCGCGAACGCCAGACACCGCCCCCGCAACCAAGGCCGCCGTGAGCTCCGCCGCGCAAACGAAACGAGAAGGAAACGCGCTCACCCTCGTGGCGTCGCTCGCCGCGCATGGGCTTGTCGCGCTGCTCGTCGCGCGGACGTCGATCGCGCCCCGCTCCACACCGAGCCCCCCGAACGCCCCGATCGACGACGTGGTCGAGCTCGAGTGGCACCCTGCTCCCGCTCCGCTCGAGGTCACCCCGGACCGACCGGACGAGCCAGCGATCGCACCGCAGCCCGTCGTCGCGCGCGTGGACGTCACGCGTCCTGTCCCGCCTCCAGTCGACACCGCGTCCTCGAACGAGCCGCCCGCGAACGAGCCGCCCGCGACCGCGTCCGCTGCCCCCGCCGGGCCGGCCGGGAGTCCCGCTGGCCCAGCCGGCGGCGCGCCACATTCCCTCGCCTCGATCGGGGTCGGGAAGAACCCTTTTTTGCCTGGTCGGAACGACGTCGATCCGGGGGCAGGCTCGGCCAAGGCCGCGGCGCCGTCGCCACCGCCGGGCGCCGACATGGCCGACGCCAAGGCGCGTGTCGAAGCCTCGCTGCGTGCCTCGGCGCGTGAGCGGGAAGCCGAGATCGGGCTAGGGCCCGAAGGTCCGGTCCGCGAGGCGCTCGGCGCGGCCATGTACGAGAGCAACGCTCCGGTCATCGGGCGCGTGGTGTTCGCGGTGTCGGCCGACGCGCAGGGCCACGTGCTCTCGGTCGAGACGGTGAGCGCCGATCGCACCCTCGCCGACTACGCGGGCATGCTCGCGATCGCGCGGCGGAAGCTCGGCCGCGCCACGCTTCGTCTCCCGTCGACGGCGAAGGGTGCGCGCTTGCGCGTGGAGGTCACCTCCGCCTGGAAGCTCCCGAGCGGCCACGATCCCGGGATCGATCTCAGCCTGTTCGGGCAGTCGTTCAAAAAGGGCGAAGGCAAGACGGCGACGCGCGTGGAGGTGCTCCCGCTCCCGAAGGTGATCTGCACCGAGGTCGACGAGTCGAAATCGGGAGTGAAGATGCCCACCTGTGTGCTCAGCGCGCCCATCCTCGCGACCGACGGCGATCCGGCGGACATCGGCGCCAAGCCGCGACGCATCGTCGGTACGAAGGTGATCGAGCGCACCGTTTTGTGAGCCTCGGCGCGGCCGCGGTCGCTAAAGCTTCCCCTCGGCGCGTCTCGTTCTTTACGATGGCGCAAGATCCATGTCGCCGCGCCGCATCTTCCTCTTTGGGTCCTTCGCTGCGTGTTTCGGAGTGGGCGCGATCGCGTTCACCGTGCCGAGCCTCGCGTGGTCGGCGTTGCCGGTGGGGGTGCTCGTGCTCCTCGGCGCGTACGACATGATCCAGGACAAACACGCGATCCGGCGTAATTTCCCGCTCGCGGGCCGCCTCCGCTACGTGTTCGAGTCGGTGCGGCCGGAGCTCCAGCAGTACTTCGTCGAGTCGAACGCTTCGGGTCGCCCGTTCGCGCGCGACCTCCGTTCGCTCGTGTACCAGCGCTCCAAAGGCGAGACCGACACCGTGCCCTTCGGCACCGAAAAAGACGTCTACACCGTCGGCTACGAGTGGATGAACCACTCGCTGCTCGCCAAGACCGCGCCGAAGACTCCCCACCGCGTCACGATCGGCGGGCCGGACTGCAAAAAGCCCTATGCTTCGAGCGTGCTCAACGTGTCGGCGATGAGCTACGGGTCCCTCAGCCGCAACGCGATCCTGGCCCTCAACCGCGGCGCGAAAGAGGGCGGCTTCGCTCACAACACGGGGGAGGGCGGGCTCACGCCGCATCACCGCGAGGGCGGCGGCGATCTCGTATGGCAAGTAGGAACGGGTTACTTCGGTTGCCGCGACGACGAGGGCCGGTTCGACCCCGAGAAGTTCCGCAAACGCGCAGACGACGATCAGGTCAAGATGATCGAGATCAAGCTCTCGCAGGGGGCAAAACCCGGCCACGGCGGCATTCTCCCCGCCGCGAAGGTCACCCCCGAGATTGCCAAGATCCGCGACGTGCCGATTGGCAAAGACGTGCTCTCGCCGCCCACCCACTCGGCCTTCTCTACCCCGCTCGAGCTCTGCGCGTTCGTCGGCAAGCTCCGTGAGCTATCGGGTGGGAAGCCGATTGGATTCAAGCTCTGTGTCGGCAAACGGCGCGAGTTTTTCGCCATCTGCAAGGCCATGCTCGAGTCGAAGATCGCCCCCGACTTCATCACCGTAGACGGCTCCGAAGGTGGCACTGGCGCCGCCCCGCTCGAGTTCTCGAACGTGCTCGGCACGCCGCTCGTGGAGGGTCTCGTCTTCGTGCACAACGCGCTCGTGGGCTGCGGCCTGCGCGATCGCGTGAAGGTGATCGCGAGCGGCCGGGTGGTGACCGGGTTCGACATCGCGCACAAGCTGGCGATCGGCGCCGACGTCTGCAACTCGGCGCGCGCGATGATGTTCGCCCTCGGTTGCATCCAGGCGCAGCGGTGCAACACGAACGATTGCCCGACCGGGATCGCGACCCAAGATCCCGAGCTCGTCGCCGGGCTCGTGGTGAGCGACAAAGCGAAGCGCGTGAAGCGCTACCAGGCCGCGACGGTGCACGCGTTCGACGAGCTGCTCGCCGCTGCGGGGCTCGACAAGCCGAGCGACCTACGGCCCTGGCACGTGATCCGACGGACGAGCCCGACCGAGTCGAAGCACTACGGTGAAATGTACACGTACCTCGAGCCGGGCGAGCTCCTCCGCGGCGACGCCCCGAAGAGCTACGCGAGAGCCTGGAACGCGGCGCGCGCAGACTCGTTCTTGTCCGCCACGAGCGACTGACCACGACCACGTTCGAACGGAGCCCTCGTACGAGCGACGCTCAGGGCGCGATCGGCAAGATCACGGTCGCCTCCGCGCCGCGACCGCCCTCGCGGGTACGGAGGCTCACCTCACCCCCGTGCGCCTCCGCGATCTGCCGCGCGAGCGCGAGGCCGATCCCGGTGCCGCCCGGTTTGGTCGTAAAAAAGGGAACGAACAGGCCCGAAGCCTCCGCGACGCCGGGCCCTTCGTCCTCCACGAAGAGGTGAACACGCTCGTCTTCGACGAGCCAACGAATGCCCACTTCGGTGCCTGGCGGAGCGGCCTCGACCGCGTTCTTGACGAGGTTGATGAGGAGCGCGTCGAGTTGATCGCCGTCGGCGCGCAGGCTCACGGAGGGCCCCTTCGCCACCTTCACGCGCCCGTCGTGGCCGAGCGCCACCACCCGCGCGACCCACTCCTCCACCGTGGTGTCGCGCAGCACCGGCAGCGGTAGCTTCGCGAGCCGCGCGTACGCCGACATGAAACGCCCGAGCGAGCGCGAACGCCGCGCGACGACCTCGAGCCCCTCCATGACGTCCGCCTCCCAGTCTTCCGGGCGCGGGCTCTTCGCGAGCACCGTCGACACGTTCTCCACGATGGACTCGATCGGCGCGAGCGAGTTGTTGATCTCGTGCCCCATCACCGAAATGATGCGTTTCCAAGCCTCTTGCTCGCGCTCACGGAGGGCGACCGTCATGTCCGAGAGCACGAGGAGCGTGTGCTCTACACCCGCGAGGCGAAACGTCCCTCGGCGGAGCTCGAACGGGCGCTCCCCGAGGGCGGCGAGGTCCGAGACCACCCGCGGCGCCTCACCCGCGAGGAGCGCGTCGAGCCCGAGCTCGAGCGCCGACCTCCCGACGAGGCGGCTCGACGAGAGCCCGAGCGCGCGCGACGCTGCCTCGTTCGCGAGCCGCACGCGTCCGTCGGCCTCGAACGAGAGCACCACGACGTCGATCTCGGCCATCACCTTCCGCAAGAGCGACCACGCCTCCATCTCGCCGAGACGATGGTCACGGAGCGTGTCGCCGAGGGCGTTCAAGTCGACGAGCACGTCGTCCACCGCGACGTCCTCGCGGGTCTCCCGCGCGCGGATCGAGAAGTCGCCCTCGCGGTAAGCCGCGAGCACCGCCGAGATCGTACGCAGCCTACGAATTCGCACCGATCGCGCGTAAATGGCCAATCCAAGAGTGACCACGATCGCCACGCCGAGGTGGGCCTTCGGGGCCCCCGCAACGAAGCCCACCACCAGCGCCGGCAACCCGATCACGAAGAGGCGCGCGAGGTCGACGAGCGCCTTCGCGCGGAGTGGCTCGTTCGAGTCGCTCACTCTTTCTCCGTGATGCCGAGCACCTGGAGCCTTCGGTAGAGCGCGCTCCGCGAGAGCCCGAGCGCCTCCGCGGCCGCGTTCGCCGACGGCGCGCGTTCCATCGCGCGACGAACGAGGTACGCCTCCGCGTCCGCCAAGGTCATCCGCTCGAGCGCGACCGCGGCAGACGTACTGCCCGCGCGCCGGAGGTGCAGATCCGCGAGCTCGATCGTGGCGCCCTCCGCCAGCACCACCGCGCGCTCGACCACGTGCTCGAGCTCGCGCACGTTCCCGGGCCACGCGTGCTCGGCCATCGCGACGCTCGCCTCCGAGGAAAACCGCTCGATCGTCTTCCCGTAGCGCGCCGCCTTCTTCGCGAGAAAATGCGCCGCGAGGGCGGGCACGTCCTCCGGGCGCTCGCGAAGTGGAGGCAGCCGCACCTCGACCGTGTCGAGGCGAAAGAGGAGATCTTCGCGAAACTCCCCCCGCGCCACGCTCGCCGCCACGTCGACGTTGGTGGCGGAGACCACCCGCACGTCGACCGTGCGTGTACGCGACGAGCCGACGGGGGTGAGCTCGCCGCTCTGGAGCACACGAAGGAGCTTGGCCTGCTGCCCCGGCGGCATGGTGCCGATCTCGTCGAGGAAGAGCGTGCCTCCGTCGGCGAGCTCGAAGCACCCGATGCGATCGGACTTCGCGTCGGTGAAGGCCCCTTTCACGTGGCCGAAGAGCTCACTCTCGAACACGCCGTCGGCGAGCGCGCCCGCGTTCACCGGCACGAACGGGCGCGACGCGCGCGGCGATGCGGCGTGAATCCAGCGCGCGACCACGTCCTTCCCCGTGCCGTGCTCGCCGGTCACGAGCACGTTCGCGTCCGACGCGGCGACCCGCGCGACGAGGCGCTTGACCGGCTCCATCGCCTTCGACACCGCGACGAGCTCGGGGAGCGCGCGATCGTTCTCGCGCGCCGACTGCGCACCGAGACGAGCGGCGCGGAGGCCCACGTCCGCGAGCTGGATCTCACGGCGCAGCGTCGCCATCAACCTCTCGTTTTTCCAAGGCTTTTCGACGTAGTCACGCGCACCGCGCCGCATCGCCGCGACGGCGCCCTCCACGCTCCCCCAGGCGGTCATCACGATGACGGGGAGGTCTTTCGAGGTGGCGAGGAGCCGGCCGACGAGGTCGAGCCCTTCGTTTCCCGAGGTGGTGTCGCGCGCGTAGTTCATGTCGACGAGCGCGGCGGCGAGCTCCTCGTCACGTGCGAGCGCGAGGGCACCCTCGGGTGACTGCGCGGTGACCACGCCGAAACCCTCGGACTTCAAGAGGAGCTTCAGCGCCGTGACCACGTCGGCCTGATCGTCGACCACGAGGACGCGAGGAGCGCGCATGCCTATTCATACCTGAGGGCGACGGCGGCCGGGATACGAACGGCGCGCCACGCAGGGACGACGCAGGCGATCGCGCCGGCGAACGCGAGCACGAGCGGAACCGCGGCGAACACGACGAGATCGAACGCGCTCACCCCCGGCACGCGCGTCGCGAGGAAGCGGCCGACGACGAGAGCGAGGAAGAGGCCGACCGCGAGACCGATCCCGAGCAGGCGCATGCCTCCCTGCGTGACGAGGCGAACGACGCCGGCGGGAGTGGCCCCGAGCGCCATCCGGAGCCCGAGCTCGCGTGTGCGCTGCGCGGTGGTGTACGAGACCAACCCGAAGAGCCCGAGGGTCGCGAGCAAGAGCGCCGCGGCGGCGAACGCGCCCAAGAGAGCCGTGACGGTACGCCGGCTCCCGATAGCGTCGTGGAGGCGCTCGGAGAGGAGCTTGGTGCCCGCCGGCGCTTGATCCGGGTCGACCTGCCGTACGAGCTCCGGCATACGATCGACCAGGGCGTGCGCCATCCCGGGGCGTGTGCGCGCCACCATCACCATCCAGCGACTCGGTGCTTGCGCGAGGGGCACGTACGCCTCGAGCTCGGCCGGCTGGTCCAGGCCGCGGCGGAGGACGTCCCCGACGACACCGACGATCTCGCGGTAGATCGGCTTCGCGTCGCCGTGCTGGTCACCCCAGTTGATGCGCTTGCCGATCGGATCTTCCCCCGGGAAAATACGGTCCGCCACGCTCTTGCTCACCACCATCACGAGGCGACCGTCCTCGCGATCGTCGGCGGTGATCGAGCGGCCCGCGAGGAGCGGCACGCGCATCGTCTCGAAGTAGCCGGGGAGCACCACGTTGCGCGCGAGGAGCGGGTGATCGCCGGCCGGATACTCGGGGCGGCCTTCGACGCTGAACGATCCGTTCGAGTTCGAGCCCGAGAACGGGAGCGTCGAGTCACCGCCGACGGCCACGACGCCCGGCTCGTTCGCGATCTTCGCGGCGAGGTCGGCGAAGAACCGGCGCGTGCGCCCGTCTTCGGCGTACTTCGGGACGGGGAGGAACATGCGCGAGGTCACGAGATCTTCGGCGTCGAACCCGGTCGGCGTCGCGGAGAGCTTCGAGAACGCACGGAGCGCGAGGCCGCTCGTGACGAGGAGCGCGGCCGCGAGCGCCACCTGACCGACGACGAGCGCGCCACGGGTGAGCACCTGCGCGCGGCTCGTGCCCGCGCGCGTGGCGGACTGCTTCAACACCGAGTGAGGCGTCGTGCGCGCGACGGCAATGGCGGGCACGAGCCCGAAGACGAGCCCCGCGAGCGTGGAGGTGACCACCGCGAACGCGAGGGCGAGCACGTCTACGTTCACGTCGAGGGTGCTCGCGCCAGGGCTCTCGACGAGACCGGAGGCGAAGAGCTCGACGAAGAACCGCGCCACGATCGCGCCGAGCAAAGCGCCAATCGCGAACACGACGACCGTCTCGGTCACGACCTGGGTCGCGAGCCTCCGACCGGTCGCCCCGAGGGCGGCCCGAATCGCCATTTCGCCGCGTCGAGATTCGGCGCGGGTCAATAGCAAGTTACCCACGTTCGCACACACGACGAGGAACACGAGCGCCACCGAAGCGAACAGGATCCAGACGCCGCTCCGCGAAGAGGCAACGAGCGTCTCGTGGAGATCCTCCGCGCGCGCGCCGACACGCGCGTTCGTCTCCGGGTTGGCGGCCTCGATCGCGCTCGCGATCCGCGAAACTTCCGCCCCTGCCGCCTCGACCGAGACTCCCGCTTTCCTTCGGCCGACCACGTGCAAGAAGTGATTCCCGCGACCGCCGACCAGCGACGCCGCGTATTCGTCGTAGGCCACCGCGAGGGGTGCCCACACGTCGGCGCGATCGGTATAGGGGCCAGCAAAACGAAACCCCTCCGCCGCGACGCCCACGAGCGTAAACGGCACTCCGTTCAGCATCAGGGTTTTGCCGATTGCGTCCGGATCGCTCGCGAACCTTCGGTGCCAAAGCGCGGAGGAGATCACGCACGTGCGGGGGGCACCGAGGCGATCGTCGTCCGGCCCGAGGAGCCTGCCCCGGAGCGGCGCGATCTCGAACGTCGGGAAGAAGTCCCCCGTGACGGAGGCACCGCGGAGGTTCTCGGCGGCGGCGCCCTCCGACGTGAGCGTGAACGCGTCGTACTCGACCGCGGCGAGCGTACGGAACGAGGTAGCCCCCGCTTTCCAATCCAGAAAGTCCGGGAGCGACACGGGAGAAGGGTCGACCCGCGGCTGGACCGCCCACACCATCGTGAGCTCCGACGCGCGCGGATACGGAAGCGGCTTCAGCAGCAGGCACTCGACCAAGCTGAACATCGCGGTGGTCGCGCCGATGCCCATGACGAGCACGAAGAGCACCGTCGCGAAGAACAAGGGAGCCTTCGTGAATTGGCGAAACGTGTGACGAACGTCGTTGAAAATAGGCATGTCGTCCTCAGGCCGCGTGGGCGCCGTCCTCGACGACGCTCCCGTCGAAGAGGTGAATCGCGCGCGTCGCACGACGGGCGTACTCGCGGGCGTGGGTCACGATGCAAATCGTGGCGCCGCCGGCGTGGAGCTCGTCCAACAGGTCCATCACCGCGTCGCCATTCTTGGAGTCCAAGCTGCCCGTCGGCTCGTCCGCGAACACGATCGCCGGGTCCCCCGCCACCGCGCGCGCGACGGCGACACGCTGCTGCTGACCGCCCGAGAGCTGGCTCGGCACGTGCCCTCCGCGATGAGCCATCTTCACCTTGTCGAGCGCGGCGTCCACCCGCGAGCGGCGCTCGGCGGCCGGCATCCCGCGATACACGAGCGGGAGCTCCACGTTCTCCCGCACCGTCAAATCGCCAATCAGGTTGAAGCTCTGGAATACGAACCCGATCTCACGGTTGCGGATCTTGGCGCGCGCGCGCGCGTCGATCCCGGACACCTCGTTTCCGGCGAGCCGATAGGTGCCCGCGCTCGCGACGTCGAGGAGCCCGAGAATGGATAGGAGCGTGGTCTTTCCGCTCCCGGAGGGCCCTTCGATCGCCACGTATTCTCCCTTCCTCACGTCGAGGTGAATCTCGCGGAGGGCGTGCGTCTCGAGCTCGTCCGTCAGGAATACTTTCTTGATTCCGGTGAGTCGAAGGAGCGGCTCGGCGGTCTGTTCGGTCATGGTCTCGGCTTTCGGTTCTTGGGAGTCACGTTCGAAATGTCGTCGACGTTCGGGAGCGCGGTCTTCGTGCGCGCGCCGCGTCGCTCATCGGATGCGAAGGGTTCGCGCAGAGTCCCACGCGCTCGTATCGGAGACGACGACGCGGTCGCCCTCGCGGAGGCCCGATTCGATCTCGATCTCGCGCGGGGATCCGCGTCCGAGGCGCGCGACGGTGCGCGCAGCGAGCTTGCCGTCCGCGGAGAGCACGAAGAGCTCGTTCGCGCCGCTCTCCTTCGCTCCCATCGGACGGCCCACCACCAGCGCGTGCGGGATGGTCTCGATCTCCACGTTCCCTGACACGGCTTGGTCCGCGCGCGCCTGGGGGGGCACGTTCGCGAGGGAGACCACGAGCTTCACCGTGCCCGCCACCACCGCCGGATCGATCCGCTCGACGGCGCCGGTCATGCCGGCCGGCGACTCGAAGCGAACGAGGGCGCCTTTTCGGACGTCTTTCGCGCTCGCCTCTGCCACCTTCAGCTCGCCGCGCAGCTTCTCGGGGCCGGCCACCTTGGCGAGGAGCGCGCCCATCGCGACCCATTGACCGTTCTCGAGCGGCACGTCTTGCACGATCCCGTCGATCTTCGCGCGGACCTCGAGGGACGCGAGCTGCTTCTTACGAAACGCTGCGATTTCCCTTAGCCGAGCCACCTCCGCCGCCTGCGCTGCGATCTGGCGCGCGCGCCCCGCGTCGAGCGCGCTCTTGCGCGACTCCTCCGCCGTCACCCTCGCCGCGAGGCCCGCGCTCTTCGCGATCGCGTCGTGGCGGTCGATGTCGCCGAGCAGCCCCTCGCGCGAGAGACGCTCCGAAGAGTCCGCGTGCCGCCTCGCGTCGCCGAGGTCGGCGTGGAGCGACACGAGGCTCGCCGCTTGCGCGCGTGACTCCGCGTCGGTTCGCGCCTCGAGCTGCACACGCGCCGACTCCGCGCTCGCCGCTCGCTGCTCGGCCTCGAGCGCGAGCAGCTCCAGGTCGGGGTTCTCGAGGACCACCACGACCGTCGACGCCGTCACCGTCGCGCCGGGGCGCACGACGATCCTCGCGATTCGCGCGGCGGTCGGCGCCGAGAGCCACTCGACCCGATCGGGGACGAGCGATCCGGTGACGGAGACTTTGCGCACGAAGTCCTTTCGAACCACGGCCTCCGTGAGCACGCTCGTCTTCTCGACGAGCAGCTCGCCGCGCGCCGGCGCGCTCCGAATCACCGTCGCGACGACCACCACGGCGAGCCCCACGAGAGCGGCGAAGAGGGCGTGCTTGCGACGCGAGGGGCGAGGTCGAACGATGTCCACGTCCGCACCTAAGCGAAGAGCATGCCGCCGGCAGCCGCACGATTTCATTGTGTTTTTCGGCATCCCCGGCAAGACGGGCTCCCGCTTTCGGGACCCGTCGTCCCGGTATTGGGACGGAACGATGGTCGTCGTGAGCTCGGCCTCGACCTCACCCGCGTCTCGGTCGATCATCGCGACCATGCGACGCAACGGCCTGGTCCTCGTCCTCGTCCTCGGTCTGTCCGTGCTCGCGGGAGCATGCGTGAAAGACCGTCCTTCGTCCGGCTCGACGAGCGCGGCGGCGAGCGGGAGCGGGAACCCGAGCGCGCCTGACGGGACGGCGGCCCCGCCCGCGGGCAGCGGCCCCACGGGAGCGCCCAGCGTCGCGGTGGCTGCACCCGCGCCGAGCGTGAACGTGACGGTCCTCGCGCCGGGGCATTTTGCGATCGAAGCGACGAGGGAGACCTCCCTCACGACGAACGCGCGCCTCGAGCGGAAGAACGGAACCGGCTGGCAAGCCCTCGAGAACC
Source organism: Myxococcales bacterium (assembly GCA_013297655.1). Lineage (GTDB taxonomy): Bacteria > Myxococcota_A > Polyangia > Polyangiales > Polyangiaceae > JAAFHV01. The sequence continues at coordinate 31,844 of JAAFHV010000004.1, forward strand.
TCGATCTCGGGACCGGCTATCGCCTCGTAGAGGCATGCCCACCACGCGACACGGCGGCGCCTCGCTGCGTGACGATCGCGCCCGGAAAGACGCTCCGTCCGGTGCCGTGGCAGGGCCTCGGCTGCAGCGCACAATGCAACGCGACCTGCCGCGCGAACGCCTGGGAAGGGCCCGGGACCTTTCGCCTCGTGATGAGCCCGTGCGACGGCGGCGCAGCGATCGAGGGTCCGACGTTCGAGCTGCCCGATGCGACCTTCGCCGGCCGCGAGGCGTTCGCGCGCTGGGGCCTCGCCGCCGGGCTCACCCGCGTCGCGATCGTGCGACTCGTTCTGGAGGGGGCGGCACGTGACGACGTGCCTCGTCCCGCGAACGGGCGCATCTTCGGTTACACCACCGTGCCCGCGAGCGAGCGGCGCCTCGTGGGGACCGACGTAGAGGCCCTCGCCGCGCTCCTTCGCGCTCCGAAGGGCTTCGACGACCGCATCCAAAAGCGCTGCGCGATGAAGACCATGGTCGGCTTTCGTCTCGAGCGGAGCCTCGCCTCCACGTCGCCGGGCGCGCACACCGAGACGACCGAAATGGCGATCGACTTCACCTGCGCCAAGCTGTTCGCCGTGCGCGGCGAAGGCGCGGCGCGCACCGTGACGGCGACCCATTTCGACCCGTCACGTCCCGCGTTCGTCGAGCTCGTGAAGCGCGCCCTCCCCGACGATCCGGAGATCACGAAGCTTCGATAAAGCACGCGGCCGAACGAGAGTTTGTCGCGGCCGATCAGTTCTCGACGCAGGCCAAATCGCGCGACGGCCCCGGCTCCGCCCAGAAGCGGTACGGCGAGAACCAGAAGCCTCCGAGCGTTCCTCGGCTCGCCCTTCGCCACGCGCCGAGCAGATGCCCGAAATCACGCAGGCTCCGCTGATCGACCGAGCCACCGAGCGCGTCGAAAAAGGTAAAATCGCTCAGGTAGTCGGACTGGAGGAACGGGTCGGTCACGACGTACGCCGTGCGCGCGCCGAGACCGACCACGAGCGCCCCCGTGTTGCGGAGGTTCGTGTGGGTGTGGTCCGCGCATGGGTCGAGGAGGATACGATCGGCCGGCACGCCGTGGAGACAGCGCACGAGGTGCTCGAGCGCGAAGGCCTCGACGAGCTCGGAGTGCACCGCGCCACCGCTGAGGGTCACCACCGGAGCGACCCTCCCGCGGTACGCGCTCGCCACCCGCTCGGCGCGGATCATGTTCACCCCGAGCCGGTTCCGCTCCTCGGCCGAAAGCGATTTGCACGCCGCCCCGGGGAGCACGTCGACGAGCACGCTCACTTCTTGCGCGAGAGATCCGTAGCCGAACGTCGACGCCGCGGAATAAGCAAATTCCCGCGCCGTCGTGAGCCCAGCGAGCGCACGAAGCGTCACCGCGTTGGTTCGCGCGGCGGCCGATCGGACGCGCGGAGACAGCGGGCAAGCGAGCTCGAGCGGGAGCTCGCGGAGGTCTCCTTTGGCGATCCGGTCGTAGAGTGAAGCGCGTCGGAGCAGCGTCGCGCGTGAGCCCTCGACGCTCTGCGGAAAGCCGCAGCCGGCGGGCACGGGACCGGCGTGCGCCTCGTGGGCGCCATGGGAGACCTCCACGAAGCAGCTCGCCTCGAGGTGAGCCTCGGGAAAGCTCGTGTGCGACGAGGCCTCGCGATCGAAGTCGACCGCGCTCCGCCACGAGGTGCACGCGAGCTCGGGGCGAAACGTCTCTGGCACGAGGCCCGCACGTGGGCCCGCGACCTTCGCGTCGGGGATCACGTCGCGGGCGCAGCCGAGCCCCCCGAGCGCGACCGAAGCCAACACCGAGATCGAACCGATGCGCGACGCCATGCGGCGGAAGGTCCCCACGAGAACGAGCCTACGGGACCCCGTACCGCTGCGAGCAAAACTTTCCTCGCGCCAGGTCGCGTGTCGGACAACGGTGCACAAAAGCGACCGACGCGGCGTGTCGCTTAGTTGTCCGCGAGGTGCCGGCAACGTAGCGTCCCTACCGTGAAATTCGGCTTTCTCACGTGGTCCTCCTCCGGCGCGACGGGCCTCCTCGTCGGCGCGTTTTTGCTTTCTGCTTGCGACGGCAAAGCTGTCGATCCGGCGACGAAGGGCGACGTCCCTTCGGTGTCGGCCGGCACGCTGGTGAAGGGCACGATCACGTCCCCGCGCGAAGCGAAGGACCTCGCCGTTCGTGGCGCGCTCCCCGTCGAAGCGCAGTCGAAGCTCGACGGGTCGTGGGTTCCGGTGCTCGTGCCTCGCGCACGCGCCGAGGCCGTCCACGTCACGGTGGAGCCAGGCTTCTATGCCTACTCGGGCGCGATCGATCGCCCCCTCCCCGATGGTCGTGTGTCTCGCGCGACGATCGCGGTTCAAGGCACGCGCTTCGCGCACGAGCACGAGGGCTTTCCGAAAGACGTGACCACCCACGTCATGCGCGGCACACGCGGGCTCTTCACCATCAACGAGGGCATCACCACCACCACGTGGATCGAGAACGGCGCGAGCTACTCCGTCGACGTGGAGTGCAGCATCGACGCCGACACCCGCTGCCACGACGAGGCGTACGTCCTCGAGCTCACCGCCTCGCTCGCCTTCGTCGGAGGTCGCCCGTGAACGCTCGTCTCGCCTTCTGCGCGTTCGCCTTCGCGACGACCGTCCTCACCCTCGTCCCCGAGCGCGCCCACGCGCAGCCGTTCACCTACGATCCCCCCGGAACGCTCGTCCCGAGCCGGTCCGGTCGCGGCCGCGTCGACAGCAAAGCTTATGCGCCTACGATGCGGTTTCCGCTCGAGCAAGCGCGCGCCTTCGCCAACTCGCAGGTGTACGGAAACGGCGGCGGACAGGGCACCGGCGGCCAATGCGACGCCGTGAACTACGCCTACCCCTGGCACGACAACTACTGCGAGTCGCGCTCCTACTCGATGCCCCTCTGCCCCGCTGGCACCGGCCACCAGGGCCAAGACATTCGCCCCGCCACCTGCGTGAAGGACACCCACTGGGCCGTCGCCGCAGAGGCCGGCACCATCACGAACATCGGCAGCTACTCGGTGTATCTCACCGCCGCCGACGGCACGCGCTTCGACTACCTCCACATGAGCCAGGTGCAGGTCGCCGTCGGCGCGAGGGTCACCAAAGGGCAGCGCCTCGGCAAGGTCTCGAATGCGTTCGGGGGCACTCCGACCACCATTCACCTCCACTTCAACATCCGCCAAACGGTGGCGAGCGTGGGCGCGGTCTACGTGCCTCCGTACGTGTCTCTCGTCGACGCGTACAAGCGCGCGAACGGCCTCATCCCCACCCCGGACGCTGGGGTGAGGGACGCCGCGGCGCCGAAGGACGGCGCGATCGACGGCGCGCTCCGCGACGCCGCGGTCGAGCCGGAGGAGCCAGGAAACCCTCCCACGCCGATCGCGCCCGGCGATCCCGATCCGGACGAGCTCCCGACCCCCGAGGGTGAGCTCGCAGCAGAAGAAGGCGCGCTCCCCGAGAGCGGATGCAACGGAGCGGGCGCGACGACCTCCGCGTCGCCGTCGTTCGTCGTGCTCGGGCTCGCGTCGCTCGGGCTCGTCTCGCTCGTGCGGCGTCGCAAGCGGCGCGCATGAAGTCGCGCCCATTCGGCGCCACGGGGATCCTGCTCCCGGTCGTCGGCCAAGGAACGTGGCGCCTGGAGAGCGCGCCGCGGCCGCAAGTGGTTCGTTCGCTCCACCGCGGCATCGAGCACGGAATGACCCACATCGACACCGCCGAGCTCTACGGGCGCGGCGTGGTCGAGGAGGTCGTCGGCGAAGCGCTCGCCGGCCACCGCGACTCGGTGTTCCTCACCTCGAAGGTGATGCCAGAGCACGCGACCTTCGCGGGCACCCTCTTGGCGTGCGAGCGGTCTCTCCGCCGTCTCCGCACCGATCACCTCGACTTGTACCTGCTCCATTGGCGCGGCGAGCACCCGCTCGAGGAGACCCTCCGCGCGATGATGACCCTCCGCCACGAGGGAAAAATCAGACACTTCGGCGTCAGCAACTTCGACGTGACCGACGTCGAGGAGGCCGCCGCGATCGTGGGGGCGGAGAACGTGGCCTGCAACCAAGTGCTCTATCACCTAGGGGAGCGCGATCTCGAGCACGTGCTCCTGCCGGTGTGCGAGCGTCTAGGGATCGCGATCGTGGGCTATTCGCCGTTCGGCTCGGGCGACTTCGTCCACGCGGAGAGCCCGGCGGGGCAAGTCCTCACCGACATCGGCCGTAAGTACTTCGTGAGCGCACACGCCGTCGCGCTCGCGTTCCTCGTCCGCCGAAGCTCGCTCTTCACCATCCCGAAGGCGCTCGATCTCGGGCACGTGGACGACAACGCGCGCGCGGGCGAGCTCACCCTCACCGAGGCCGAAATCACCCGCATCGATTGGGCATTTCCCCTCGGCGCGCCGCTCTCTCGTTTGCCCACTCTGTAAGAATGGCGCACCATCTTTAGCGCGCCATTCTCACGTCAATCGGTGCCTGGCCACGCCTCGTGGGCCGGAAAAGCACATTCGTCGGCGAGGGCGGCGACGAACGTCTTCATGAATGCGATCCGCTCTTCGGCGAGCCTCTTCGCGGCGGCCGTGTGGAGTCGCGCAGGGATGCGAAAGAGCTTCTTCGCGAAGTGGTCGAGGGCGTAGGCGCGGTCGTCGAGCGGCCGCGCCGTCGCGAACGGGTCGTCCGGAGAGTAGAAGCGGCTCTTCATCTCCGCGGCGGTCGCCATGCAGCGCGCGACGCCGATCGCACCAATCGCGTCGAGACGGTCGGCGTCTTGGAGGATTTTCGCTTCGAGGCTCTCCGGCACGACCCCCTTCGAGAACGCGTGATCACGAATGCACGCCGCGACCGCGTCGACGAACGCCGGATCCGCGCCGTGCTCGCGCAGCACCTCCGCCGCCCGCACGGCGCAAAGATCGCCGGACGTGCTCGATTCGGGGTGATTCTTGGGCAGGTTCACGAGCTCGTGGAGGAGCGCGGCGGTGGTGCACACGTCTACCCGCGCGCCTTCGGTCGTCGCGATGCGCTCGGCGTTCGCGACCACACGGAGCACATGGGAGAGGTCGTGGCTCGCGGGGGCATCGCGGAGCGCCTCTTCCGCGACGCGGCGAAGCGAAGCGAACGAGACGCTCATGGTGCCTTCGGCGTCTCGACCCACTTCGAGCCGTACACCGGCCTCTCGAAGCTCGCGAGCGCCTCGATGAGCGCGTCCGGATCGGGGTTCGAAAGGAAGAGCTGCTCGTGCTCGGGGAGCGCGAAGCCCTCCGTCACCGCGTGGCGGACGAGCGCACGGAAGGGCTCGAAATAACCCTTCACGTCGAGCAAACCGACCGGCTTTTCGTGGAGCCCGATCTGCGACCAGGTGAGCACCTCGAAGAGCTCGTCGAACGTACCGAGGCCGCCCGGGAGCGCGATGAACGCGTCGGATCGCTCGATCATGCGCTGCTTTCGCGCGTGCATCGAGTCGACGATGTGGAGCTCCTTCAGGCGCGAGTGGCCCACCTCGCGGCTCTCGAGCCAGCGCGGGAGAATACCGACGACCTCGCCGCCCGCGTCCAGCACCGCGTCGGCGAGAGTGCCCATGAGGCCCACGCTCGCCCCTCCGTAGACGAGGCCGATCTGTTTTCTCGCCAGCGCCCGGCCGAGCTCGATCGCAGCTTCGGTGTGCTCGGGGCGGTTTCCAGGACGCGATCCGCAGTACACGCAGACGTAGGTCAGAGCTCGCTTCACCCCAGCATCCTACACGGCCCCCCCGGCTCGTCACAAAACGCGTATCCTCTGGCGCATGCCCGCGGACGATTTTGGCCTCGTCGGCCAGACGATCGATCAGCTTCGCTTCGACCAGGTGGTCGACGGAGGCGGCTTCGGGCTCGTCTATCGCGCCACCCACATGGGGCTCTCCGAGTCCGTCGCGGTGAAGTGCCTCAAGATCGACCGCAGCGTCGACGACGCGCTCACGGAGTCATTTTTCCAGCGTTTCAAGGACGAAACGCGTATCCTCTACCGGCTGAGCCAAGGCTCGCTCGACATCGTGAGGGGCATCTCGAGTGGCACCCTTCGCTCCCCGAAGACGGGCGAGGACATTCCCTACATGGTGCTCGAGTGGCTCGACGGCCACACCCTCGCCCACGAGCTCCGCGCCCGCGCGATGGCTGGGAAACCGTACTCGGTCGCCGAGGCCCTCGACGTGCTCGCGCCCGCGTTCTCCGCCCTCGCTTACGCGCACTCGCAGGGCATCGTTCACCGCGACATCAAGCCAGGAAACCTCTTCATGTCCCTCGCGCGGGACGGCAAGACCCGCATGAAGGTGCTCGATTTTGGCCTCGCCAAGATCTTCGAGCCCACGCTCGGAGTGGCACCGAGCGTGCAAACCATGAAGGGAGTAGCGCTCTGCTCTCCCTCGTATGGCGCGCCAGAACAATTCGTAAAGCGCTTCGGACCGATTGGCCCCTGGACCGACGTGTACGCGCTCGCGCTCGTGACGCTCGAGCTCCTCTCCCTCCGAAAGGCACGCCACGCCGACACGCTCGTCGAAGGCCTCGCCAAAGCGATCGCCAAAGAGACCGCGTCGCCCACCCCGGAGAGCCTCGGCGTCACCCTCGCCCCCACCGTCGCGCTCGTGCTCGAGCGCGCCGTCTCCCGCGAGACCAACGTGCGCCCGCTCGACGCTGCTCGTTTCCAGCGCGAGCTCCTCGATGGCCTCGCGGCAGCGGAAAACACGAGCTCGCTCGCCGCCACGATGGTGCGCGCGCCAGACCACGACGACGACCTTCGCGCCACCGCCGTGCTCGATCGAAGTCTGCCTTTTGCGCCCGCGCCACCGTCGGGGCCGCGCTCGGCCCCCGCGACGATGAAGTCTACCGCGGTGCTCCCGCAGGGCTCGATCGGAGCCCCGATGCCGCACACGGCTCGCATGTCGCCGCCCGCGGGAATTCCAGCGCAGCGTGGGCCGATCGGCGCGCCGCCTTCGTACGGGTCACAAGGCCCGCAAGGCCATGGACAGCATGGCCAGCACCAGCAGCATCAGCACCACCACCAAGCGCAACACCAGGGGCCACCAGGGTCGCAAGGGCACGCTTCGCAGCGACCGTCTGCTCCCGGCGCCGGCATCGCGCCCTACGGACCGCCGATGGGCCCCTCGTCGGCTCCGGCGCACGCGCGCCCGGGAAGCCCGTCTCGACCTCCCGGCCCGATGGCCAACCCGATGCCAGGGCCACCGCCCCTCCTTCCGACGATGATGAAGGCGCACGGCGGCTTCGTGCTCCCGCCCGCAGGAAACGAGCCGCCTCGCAGCCCGGGGGCGAGCACCTTGGGGCCCATCTCCGCGGCCGGTGTGCCGAAGCGCGGGAGCGGCGGGAAGGTCGTCGCCGTCGTGCTCGCGGTCGTGCTCGCGTTCGCAATTGTTGCAGCTTACATCTATTTCGACCAGCAACGCTCGCAGGGGTCTCACATGGGTACGAACGTAGAGGGGCGCGCATGAAGCTGTTCGTCGCGGGCATCACCGGAGCGACGGGGCAAGTGTTCCTCCCCCTCGCCGAGAAGGCGGGTCACGAGCTCGTGTTTCACGTTCGCCCGAAATCGAAGGACAAAACGCCGCTCGGGAGCGATCCACGGGCGAGGATCTTCGACCTCACCGACGACGGCGCGCTCGACGACGCGATCGCGGGATCCGACGCGATCGTCTCGTTCGTCGGCACGATGCGAAAGCGCTTCTCCGATGGCGACGACTACGCCACGAGCGACGTGGGCTCGGCGCGGAGCCTCGCGAAAGCGGCCAAGCGCAAAGGTGTACCGCGCATGTTGCTCCTCAGCTCCGTCGGCGCGGGCGGCAGCGGCGCATACCTGAAAATGAAGCTCGCGTGCGAAGATGCCGTGCGCGACGAGGGCCTCGCGTGGACCATGTTCCGCCCGAGCATCCTCGTGAGCCCGGCCGACGGCACCGAGAGCCACCACGGCAAACGTGAAGCCCCCTTCGGGACCACCGCGCTCTTCGGTGCGCTCGGGTACTTGCCGGGCCTCGGCAACGTATCGCTCGACTACAAGCCTGTCCCGATCGCGCTCGTGTGCAAAGGCTTCCTCGAGGCCCTCGCCCACCCCGAGCGCTACGACGGCAAGGTGGTCCTCGGGCGCGATCTGTGGGCCCTCTCTCCCTCCTGATTCCGCGACAAACCAGGGCGGATAACGCGCTGCGCGGGCCCAAAAAGCTGGTAGTGCGCACGGATGGCGATCTTCCAGAAGCCCCCGAGCACGCCCGAAGAGCTCGAAGCGGCCAAGCCCCTCGAGCTCTCGCCCGAAGAGGTCCTCAAGTTCGACGAGGCCGAGTGGTACGAGCGCGCCTACCGCGGTGACGCTCCCCAGCTCACCCCCCGCGCGGTCTTGATGGGCACGATCCTCGGGTTCTTCCTCTCGTTCACGAACGTGTACATCGGCCTGAAGACGGGCTGGTTCTTGGGAGTCGCCCTCACTGCGTGCATTCTCTCGTATGCCATTTGGTCGTTCCTTCGCACCACCGGGCTCGCGAAGTCGGACATGACCATCCTCGAGAACAACTGCATGCAGTCGACGGCGTCGTCGGCCGGGTATGCGACCGGCAACGTGGCGGTGTCGGCGATCCCCGCGTTGCTCCTCCTCACCGTGACGGACGAGAACCGCCGCGGCGTGCAGATGGCGCTCCCGCTGATGGCGCTCTGGGTGCTCTGCCTCGCCACGTTCGGCGTCGTGCTCGCGATCCCGATGAAGCGGAACCTCATCAACCGCGAGAAGCTGAAATTTCCCTCTGGAACGGCCGCTGCCGTCACCCTCCAAGGCCTCTACAGCAAGGGCGACGAGGCGATGAAGAAGGCGCGCGCGTTGCTCTACGCGGCGCTCGCTTCGGGCACCGTCCCGCTCCTCAAAGATCTCGAGGCGCTCAAGGTCGTGAAGGACGGCAAGGTCGTGGGCCGCGAGGCGCTCCTCCCCTCGTCGTCGAATATCTTCAACTTCATTCCCGCGCCGAACGTCGACGGCAAAGCGTGGAAATGGAGCGACTGGAACGTGAAGCTCGATCACGGAGTGGTGCTCATCGCCGCGGGGGCGATCATCGGCATTCGCATTACCGCATGGATGGTCGTCGGTGGGCTCGTCGTCGCGACCGCGCTCGGCCCGATGGCCCTCGTGAACAAGTGGCACTCTCCGGCGGCGATCGAGCTCTCGGAGCACGCCAAAGTCGTCGCGGTGAAGCTGCTCGGCGTAAAGGCCTATTCCACCGGCATGGCGGACGCGCTCGTCGCCCCCAAGCTCAGCGGCGCGGCCACGCTCCCGAAGAGCGCTTGGAAAGAAATTGGCATTTGGTTCGGCGCGCCGCTCCTCGTCGCCTCCGGCCTCGTGCAGCTCGCCGCCCAATGGCGCACCATCGTTCGCGCCGTCGCGCCGCTCCTCGGCGGCAAGAAGAAGCCCGCCGACGCAGACGCCACGAAACCCGAAGGCGACGAGGCCACGACGACCACGGCGAAGTATCGCGCCGAGGACGTAGAGGTGCCGACGAAGTGGTTCCTCTATGGCCTCTGCGGATCCGGCCTCGCGATCATCGTGGTCGCGGCGGTGTTCTTCGATATCCCGCCGTACTTCGGGCTCCTCGCCGTCGCGATGACCTTCGTGCTCGCGATGGTGTCGGCCCGCGCGACGGGCGAGAGCGACATCACCCCCGGCGGCGCGATGGGCAAGATCATGCAGCTTACCTACGGCGTGCTCATCCCGCAGAGCACGACCGCGAACCTCATGACGGCCTCCATCACGTCCGGCGCCGGCCTCGCGACGAGCGATCTCCTGAACGACCTCAAATCGGGATACCTCCTCGGGGCCAATCCGCGACGCCAATTCCTCGCCCAGGCGATGGGCATCCTCACCGGGACGGTCGCCACGACGCTCGGTTATTTCCTGCTCGTTCCCGACGCGACCGTGCTCACGGGCACACCCGCGACGGACGACATGCCGGCCAAAGATCCGGCGTTCCCCGCGCCCGGTGCGCAGCAATGGCTCGCGGTCGCGAAGCTCTTCAAGAGCGGCACGAAGAACATGCACCCGATGGCGCAGACCTGCATCAAAACGGGTCTCATCGTGGGCGCGATCCTCGCTCTCCTCGAGGCTACGGTTCCGAAGAAGCACAAGAAATACGTGCCGTCTCCGACCGGCCTCGGACTCGGCATGATCCTGCCGTTCTTCTCCCCCTTCGCGATGTTCTTCGGCGCGGTGCTCGCGGAGCTCGCGGTGAGCATGAAGAAGGCGTGGGCCGAGCGCTACGTCGTCCCGATCGCGGCCGGTATCATCGCGGGCGAGAGCATCGTCGGCGTCGTCGTGGCGGGGCTCAACAACTTCGTCCTCAACTCCTGATCGCCAGGACGAGAGGCCGCGACGCCACAGGCTATCGTCGCGGCCTTTTTCCTCAGACGCTCGTGGTCAGTCGGTGAGCGCGCGCTGCGACATGGGCTTGCGCTCGTCGTGGTCCGGCATGATCACGCGGGAGCCGACCGCCTTCATCGGGTGAGTCATCAAGCGCGCGCCGCGATCGTATGCAAAGTACGACCACGCCCACGTGAAGAGCACCACCGCTCGGCTCCGAAAACCGACGAGATAGATGAGGTGGATGAACAGCCACGCGAGCCAGGCGAGGAACCCACGCATCTCGATGCCGTTCGCGTACGCGATCGCGCGCGAGCGGCCGATCGTGGCCATCGAGCCCTTGTCGAAGTAGCGAAACGGCTTGACCGTCTGCCCTTGGAGACCACGCAAGATCACCTTCGCGACGTGCCGCGCCTGTTGCATCGCGACCGGCGAAAGGCCTGGGAGCGGCTTTCCGTCTTGCTCGAAATGCGCCATGTCACCGATCGCGAACGCCCCCTCCACGTCGGCGATTCGCGCGTGGTCGTCCACGATGACGCGCCCCTGGCGGTCGAGGGGGACCCCGAGTCCCTTCGCGAGGCTCGTGCCCTGCACCCCCGCGCCCCACACCACCGTGCTCGCTTCGATGCGACCGCGCCCTCCTTTTCCGAGGCCGGGCAGCTCGTCCTCGTGCGCAGACTCCCACTCGACGCCGTCGGGATCGATCTTGGTCACCCTCGTGTTCGTCCGAACCTCGACCCCGAGCTCCTCGAGCTGCTCCTCCGCACTGGCGGAGAGCGTCTCCGGGAAGCTCGCGAGGATGCGTGGGCCGGCCTCCACGAGCACCACCTTGGCGTCCTTGGGATTCACGGAGCGAAAGTCGTCGTTGAGCACGAAGCGCGACAGCTCGCTCACCGCGCCGGCGAGCTCGACGCCAGTGGGACCGCCGCCGATGATCGCGAACGTGAGGAGGCGCGCGCGCACGGCCGGGTCCGTCTCGCGCTCGGCCCGCTCGAACGCGAAGAGCACGCGGTGACGGATCTCGAGGGCGTCCTCCAGGGACTTGAGCCCGGGGGCGTCCTTTGCCCAATCGTCGTGGCCGAAGTAGCTCGTCTTCGCGCCGACCGCGAGGACGAGGAAGTCGTACCCGAGGGGCTCGCCATCGACCGAGACGGTCTTCGCTCGAAGGTCGACCGCGGTGACCTCGCCCAAGAGAACGCGCACGTTTTTGTGGGCCGCGAGCACACCGCGGATCGGCGCCGCGATCTCGGCGGGGCTGAGCCCTGCCATCGCCACCTGATAGAGAAGTGGTTGGAACAAGTGGTGATTTTGGCGATCGACGACGGTGATGCGGACGGCCTCACCCCCGAGCTCCTGCGCGGCGGTCAGCCCCGCGAAGCCAGCGCCCACGATGACCACGTGCGGTTCCTTCGACATCGCACCGACCCATAGTGGCTTTTGCGCGAAACGCCCAGACCCGTTCCGTCACGCAGCTCGCGTCGCGCGACGTTCACGTGCCTTTGCGGTGGTCGTCACCGAGCTCATGCAGGCTGCATGCATCGAAAGGACGACCCATGCACCCCATCGCGACCAGCCTCGTGCTCTGTGCATCGTATTTGTTTCTCGTCGCCGTTCACCGCTTCGGGCCCCCGAAGGACGCGTAGGCGAGGACCTGACGCGCGCGCCTCGCCCTCGCGCGACGTCCGACGCTCGGCGAGGTGCTACCGTGGCGGTGATGGCTCGCTTCGTCTTCGTCCTCGCTGTCGCGGTCGTGTCCGGCTCCCTCCTCGCGATCTCGTGCGGTGATACCGAGCCACGCGTCGACGCAGGCCCCCCCGTCGCTGCCGACGCGGAAGCCGACGCGGCCGCGGATGGCGAGGTCGACGCTGCGACGACACCGACGGCCGAGGACCCGTGCCTCGACGCGAACGGCGTCGCGGCGGGCTCTCCCTGGCCCATGCGCGGCGGTTGCCCGCGCCGGCCAGGCTCGAGAATGAACCGACGTGGGCCTCAGAGCGGCAACCTGGTGTTCACCTATCCGACCACCGCGCGAGCGACCGCGCCCGTGATCACCGGAGGGGGGCTCGTGGTGGTGGGCACCGACGACGGTCACGTGATCGCCATGAGCCCTACGGGGCAAAAACAATGGGACGTGACCGTGGGCCGCTCGATCGGGGTCTCTCCCTTCGTCCGCGACGCCGACGAAATCGTCGTCGCGACACGAGACGGGCGCCTCCTTCGCCTCGCGACGGCCGACGGTAGCGAGCGCGGAGCGGCCGACGGAGCGAGCGAGCCCTCGGAGCTACTCCCCCTCGCGGACGGCCTCGCGTACACCGCCGCCGACGGCAAGCTCCACCGAACCGACGCGAACCTTCGCGAAGTCTCCGTCGTCGAGGTGAAGTCCAAAGAAGGCCTGACCCTCGCCAAGGACGGCGCGTTGCTCGCGGCAGGCGAAGACGGGGTGCTCCGTCGCGTCGATCCGTCGAACGGCGCGATCACCGAGCTCTTCCGTGCCCCCGCCGCCCTCACCGCGTCGCCGACGGTGACCTACTACGGAGACATCGTCGTGGTCGGCAAAGACGAGAAGCTCCGAAGCCTGGACGCCAAAGGTGTGCTTCGTTTCGAGCGCCCGCTCGGATCCGCGCCCATCGGCCCGCCCGCGTGTAGCCCCGACGGAGCAGCCTATGTAGCGACCGCCGCCGGCAAGGTCGTCGGCTTCGATCGCGCCGGCCAGGAGACGGTGTCGTTCGCGCCACTCGGCCTCGCCGAGCCTCCGATCGTGGGCGCCCAAGGCACGATTTACTTCGGAGCGGAGGACACCAAGCTCTATGCAGTGCAACCGAGCGGGCGCCTCTTGTTCGCGGGCGCGCTGCGGGTTCGCGCGCGATCGTCCCCAGCGCTGGCCGACAATGGAGCCCTCTTTCTCGCCGTCGAGGGCGGCGTCGCCGGCGTAGGGCCCTGATCTCGCGAACGACGGCCAGAATCGGGAGCCGCGCAGGCGCAGAAAGTGGCGCGAGGCGGAGGGTGTCCGCGGGACTCGGCGACGGCCACGTGTGGCAACGAACTATCCTCGTGGCGCGGCGCTCACGAGCGGATCGGAATGCACGGACGCAGGTACGCGTGCCACGCGACCACGGCTCACAGCGGCAGGTATCGGATTCCCGCTTTGAACCCGACGCGGCGAACCCTCTTCTGGGCAATCGCGAGGGCTGCGACCCGCAGGAACGGGTCTTTTTTGATGCCGAGCATCGCGCGTAGCTCCCTCGCGCGCGCCCCGCCCGGAATCGCCTTTACGAGCTCCTCGAGCTTGTCGACGAAGTCCTCGGCGTGGACCCAGTGCGTCGGTTGGTTGCGCTTCGCGTCCTTGGCCCGGCGCGCCGGAGGGCGCGCGAGATCTCCGCTTCGTCGAGGACCGAGCTCCGTGTGGGAGAGCTCGTCGGCCGAGGCGTGCACGGCCGCTGTCACCATGTCGGACGCGAACGCGCGGGCGAGTGCTCGGAGGGAGTTTTCGAGGGAGGACATCGATGTTACGCGCTAGCTGATGATTGGCGAGAATGCCACGACATTTGCCGCGATTGCCAATCCTTTTTTGACCGCTGTCCACCAAACATGCCCCTCCGCTTCTGTCGCGCCATTTCGCCGCGCTCACTGGGCCAAACCGGGACCATGGGCAGGAAATTTCGCCAGTTCGTGCGATGAGGGCACGATTCGGGCGGCGCTCGCGGCGTCAGCGAGAAGCGAGTGTCGCCTCACGCAAGAGGCGTCGAGCGTCGTCGCGGCGCCCCTCGATAGCGGCTTTCCAGGCGAGCTCCCGCGCGACCTCCACGTACGTAGCGGAAGCGCCTGCTTCGCGCGCGGCGACCGCGACCGCGAGGAGAGACTCGGCGAGCTCTTCGTCACCCGCGGCGCGGGCCGCGCGAGCCACCGCGAGGGCGCCGCGCAAGGGAGGGCTCCCCGAGGACGCGACGAGCGCTCGCGCCACTCCGAGCGCGGCGGCGCGGACCCCATCGTCGTCGACAAAAAGCCCGAGGTAGGCCGCCTCCCAACACGGCACGCGCACGAGCGGCGGAGTCTGCGGCACGAGGGCCGCGAGTGCCGAGAACGCCACCTCGGCTCGCTTCGTGTCGCCATCACGGACCGCGCCCGCCGCCGCGAACGCGAGCCCCTCCGCCGAGCCGCGCGGCAGCTCGACCTTGGCCTCGAAGCGTCCGGTCGCGAGATCGATCGCGCGACGAGCGCTCGCCACGGAAGGAGCGTCGGCCAACGCGCGCATCACTGCGAAGACCTCGTCGTGAGACGACGCGTTGGCCGCGGTGGTGAGGCTCTTCCAGGCTTCGAGCCTCGCGCGGAGGGCGGCGCCGAGGCGCTCGTCGGTGAGCTTGGCGAACACGGCGAGCACGCGATCGCGCTCGATTTCGGTGAGCGAGTGCGACATTCGCTCGGCGTGCTCGCACACGACGCGGAGGGCACGCGCCTTGTCGCCTCCGTCGCGGACGATTCGCTCGAGCTCGGTGAGCCAGCCCGCGCGTACGAACCGGCTCGGCGCGCCGAGGCCGAACGGCGCGAGGCGGAGCACGAGCCCCTCTGGCAGCTCACGAAGAACGAGCGACTTTTCGAGCGCCCGCGCGTCGTCGAAGCGGCCCGATTCGTAGAGAATCGCAGCGCGAAACGCGCGCGCCTGTGCGAGCACCACCGCGTCGCCCTCGCGCTCCGCGAGCCGCTCGGCCTCCACGAAGGCGGCCCGCGCGCCCGAGTCGCGCGCGCGCTCGAGGCAGCGCCCGTGCAGATACGCCGTCACCGCGCGAGGGTTGCGGAGGAGCTCGAGGGCCGCGAGCCCCGCCGCGACGAGCCAGTAGCCGCGTGCGCAAAGGGCGAGGACGACCGCGCGCGCCCGAACGTCGAGCGCTCCCTTCGTCACGCTCGTGTAGAGGCCGACGAGGGTCGACGCGAGGGCCTCGTCCGACAGCTCCGCTGCGCACGAGACGGCCTCGAGCACCGCGCGCCCGCGCGTCTCGGAGTCGGCCGCGTTCTCTGCGAGCGCGCGATAGGGAACGAGCGCGGCGCGCGGACCTAGGTTCTTTCGAACACGTTCGGCGGTCGCGAGCGCGACGTTGTTGGCGAGCTCCGAGATCATGTCATCGCCTCACGCTCCGCCCCCGCGATCGGTGACCATGCCAATCTGAGGAACACGCTCGAGCGCGGCCTCGATGCGCTCGAGCTCGCCGGCGAGCTGATCGGCTTTCCGGCGGCTCGCGTCGGGCTCGCCCTCGGCTTTTTCCAGGTCGACGAGGGGCAGCGCGACCTCGTCGCGGTACCACTTCCGGATGCGATCGAGCTCCGTCTCTTGGAGCTTGCGCAGATCGCCCGCGGTCGTGAGCGACACGTCGTCGATCTCACGATGCAGGCGCGAGGCCCAAGCGACGACCCGCGACACGCGCGTCCGCACGTAGGCCGGATCATCGAGCTTCATCGCGGAGAACTCTTCCTGCCAGGCGGTCTCGAGGAGCGCCTGCACCTCGTTGAACGCGCGCCGCCAGCCGGTGCCGTCGTGAGCGTCGTAGGCCTTCCGCGCGCGCGCATCGACCTCGTCGACCCGCTCTTCCCACTCGCGCCGTGTCATCCCCACCAGCGTGTCTTTCGCGCGGTAGATGATGCGACGGAGGCTGTCCAAGGCCTCCTCGAAGCGCGCGAGCGGAGGCACGAGCTCCTCGACCGAAGAGCCCGCGAGCTCGTCGATGAGGTGGCGAAGCTTCACGCAGAGCGCGGCGAGCTTGTCCGGGTCGGTGAGCGCAGCTTCACGAATGCCGACGGTGAGCTTGTCGGCCTCGCGTTGGTATACCGCGGCGAGCCCTCCCCAGAGGTTTCGCTTCGCGCGCTCGGCTTCTTCGAGGAGCTTCTCCACGTCGGGTCTCGTCTGCGCCGATTCCTCTGGAGTTACGAGGGCTTCAATCTGGGTCTGGCCGACGGTCGCTTTGGCCTCCATCCGCATCGATTCGTCGCAACGGAGCACCACCTCGACCGGCGAGCCCACCGGGAGGCCCTTCGGCACCTCGAGCACGAGCATCTTGATGGGGACGCGATTTTGGAGGAGCCGGAGCACGACCC
>JAAFHV010000004.1:48337-99733 GCA_013297655.1 Myxococcales bacterium
CCGCGGTGTAGAAGATCTGCGTCGCCTGGGTAGGGAGCCCGGTGCCGCGCGCGATGAGCACGCGCTTGTCGCGGCGACCCCCGCGAACGACCTCGAGGGCGATGTCCTTCGCGACGACGGCGGCGCGCGAGAGCGCGGTGGGACGCGGCCTCAGATCTCCGCGGTGGAGCGAGAGGGGCAGCTCCGCGAGCGGCGCCCCCATCGACGAGCCGAACGAGAGCGTGACCTTCGTCTCTTCCGTTTCGCCGAGGGCGAGCTCCAGCTTCGCGGGGGTCTCGAGCGGCACCGGCACCTCGCCGAGCAGATCTTCCCCGTGCCACACCGACAGCGTCTTTGCCTTGTCCGGTGCCTTCTCGGCCACGATTTGGATCTTCACCTTGTCGCCGTGGGTCACGAGCGGGCCGGTGATGCGAACTTGCGCCGTCGCGTCGCCGAGCACGTGCCCCCCGAGGTGAGCAGCGTGGATCGCGGCCCCGAGCGCGACGCAGGTGTCCACGTCTTCGCGGAGCGGCTCCGCGTCCTTCTTGCAGAGCGCTTCTTTCACCCGCCGGACGACGATCGGCACCCGGGTCGAGCCGCCCACCAGCACCACGTGGTCGATGTCCTCCGGCCCCACCTTCGCCACCTCGAAGCTTCGCTCGAGCGCCCGTCGCGAGCACGCGATCGTGGTCTCGACGAGATCGTCGACGATCGCCTCGTAGTCGGCGCGCCCGAGGTCGGCCTCGTAGGACACGCTCTCTCCCGCCTTGTCGACGAGGATGTCGTTCTTGGCGACGTGGAGGACGTCGGTCGTGGAAAACGATTCTTTGATGTCTTGCGCGAACGCGACGAGGCGCTGAAAGCTCGTGCGATCGGCGGCGTCGTTCGCGACGTCGAGATCCAGCGAGTACCCCTTCTTCACGAGCTCCTTCCGGAGGTGCTCCGCGAACCTGCGATCGAAGTCGTCGCCGCCGAGGAAGTTGTCGCCGTCGATCGCCAGCACTTGGTACTCGCCGCCGACGCAGCGAAGAATGGAGACGTCGAACGTGCCCCCGCCGAGGTCGTAGACGAGGAAGTTCCCGTCACCGAGCTTGCGCTTCCAGGTGTGGTAAATCGCCGCCGCGGTGGGCTCTTGGAGTACGCCAATCACGGTGATCCCGGCGAGCTCGCCCGCCTTCCGGGTGGCCTCCACTTGTGGCGCGTCGAAATACGCGGGCACGGTGATGACCGCGCGCGTGACTCGGCGTTCGGGGCCGTTTTTCTCGACCTTTTGAGCCAAAAACTCGCGCATGCGGGCTACGAGCTCACCGAGGATCTTCCCCGACACCTCTTCGGGGAGGAGCTCCTCGGGGCCAATCTTCACCTTCGTGCGCTGGCCCATCTTGCGCTTTATCGACTCGACGGGGGGCTCGGCCGCGCTCCGTCTTTGGCGCGCGGCGTGACCGACGACGAACACCTTTCCGTCCCACGCGACCGCGCTCGGGATCGTCCGTCGTCCGAACTTGTCGGCGTAGAGCACGATGTCGCGCTCCTCTGCTTCGAGCTGCGCGATCTCCGAGTTCGTGGTGCCGAGGTCGATGCCGACCGGCCTGTCGATGAACATGGGCCTACTTCTCCGTGAGCGCGGGATCCGAGAGATCGAGGGGAAAATGCGGTACCGAAGCGGACGCGGACGTGGGAACGGCCGGCAAGAGCGCGACGAGGCTGGGCAGCACGAGGAGCCCAACGAGGGTGAGACGGGGGGGCTCTTCGTGTTGGGGCCTCTTTCGTCGCGGCGGCGCGCCGAGGGGCTCTCGCGTCTCCGGGTGGGAGAAGAACGCGGCGCGGACGCGGCTTTCCGGGTGGAGCGTGAGGGCGTCCCACGCCGCGCGGAGGGCATCGCGCTCGCTCTCGTCGGCGTCGGCCACGAGCTCGCGAAAGCGCTCCGTGATCGCGGACGGCGGAGACGACGGGTCGATGTCGTAGCGGTCGAACGGGTTCACGGGTCGCTCCCTCGGGTGGTCGCGTCGTCATCGAGGCGCGCGCGGCTCATGGTAACCTAGGGAACCCGCCGCTTCGTCGCCGTTCTACGAGCTCGCGTGTCTCCTTCACCTCCCGCGACGTGGGGAACAGCGTCTCTGCCCGCGTGACGAGGGCCCACGCGTCGTCGAGCGCGCTTCGCTGCGGGACGAGCCCCTCCGAGAGCCGCACCGCCTTCTGGCACAAGAACGACGCGAGCACCGCGCGCCCGTTTCGGTGCGACGGGCACACGTCGAGGGCTCGCTCGCCGACCGCGATCTGCCGATCGAGGGTCGCGACCACGTTCGTGTAGAATACAAAGAACTGCGCGCACGCGGCCGCGTACGCCACCTTGCTCCGATCGGCCTTCACGCGGAGGAACAAGCTCTCCACGAGGCGAAAGGTGGCCTTCTGCGACACACCGCGGCTCACGTCCTCCGGCGATCCGAAGAGCGACGCGAAGCGCTCCCACTCTTTTCGACGCTGAATTTCCCAGCAAACGGGCTCTGCACGCTCCACGAAGAAGCGCTCCACCGCCTCGTCGCGGCCGGTCGCTTCCCACACGGGGACCACTTGCACCAGCACGTCGATTCCGCGGCTCGTGAGCTCGTTCGCGATCGTCGCGTCGTCGAGCGCCTGTGCGATGGGCTCGAGGGCGGCGTCTACCGCCGTCGCGCGGAGGGCCTCGGCGCGCGCGACCACCTTCGCGACGAAGGGCGCTGGCGCCCCCGATCGAGCCGCCGCGCCAGGCACACGAGTGAGCACGTCGAGGGCAGCCCGCGTCTCCGTCCCGAGGCGACGCGCGCCTTCCAAAGCCTCCGCCCCGAGGGCGGCGAGCGGCTCGAGCGGGAGCGACGAGGCGAGGCGATCGACGTCGCGGGCGGACGCGCCTTCGCCGAGCGCGCGCGACACGAAGCTCGTGAGGTATCCCTCGTGCGCAGCGAGCGCGAAGAACGCCGCGAGAGCCGCTTCGTGGGCAGTCCGTGACCACACGAGGCTCTTGTCGCGCGCGGCGACGGCGACCCGCGAAAAATGGAGCGCGAGGTGGTGCAAGAGGGCGGGCGGATACCCCGCGAACGACGACGGCATCATGAGCGTCGTGAGCGCGTCGAGGCGGCGCTTCTCCGGGTCCGGATCGTTCGCCATCGCGAAGGCCTTCTCCGCCCCGGGGAGCGCGCGGAGGGCGTGCACGAGCCCCGACGCTCGCTTGTGAGGCGAGAGCTCGCGCCCGCCGTGGGCGTGGAGGAGGCGCTCGTAGAGAGCCTCGTCGTCGAGTCGTGCGAGGAGGGCCTCGTCTTCCGGCCTGAGGGCCATGGCGCGAGGATGCCAAAGGCGCGGACATTTCGCGAGCGAGGAGCGCGCGATCGTTCGCACCTCGGCGCGCCTTCGTGGAAATTCTCGAACCGCCGGAAAGAACCCCCGCCGCGCACACGATTACGCGCTCCAAAAGCCGCTCCGACAGTGGAAATCGCGCCCGATTCGTGCCAAGAACCGCCCTCGCGCGGAGGGCCTGCCCTCGGCGCGTCGCGAGCGCTTCCAGCGCCAGTATCGGAGAGGTGCCAAAGTGACGTCCACGCAATCGCAGATCGAAGTTTCCTACGACGTCTCGAACGAGTTTTTCCGCCTCTGGCTCGACGAGAAGATGCACTACACGTGCGCCGTCTTCGACGCCGAGAACGACACCCTCGAGAAGGCGCAGGAGAACAAGAGCCGCATCCTCTACGACCTCGCCGGGATGACGAAGGACAAGACGATCCTCGACATCGGCTGCGGCTGGGGAGCGAACCTCGAGTACATCGCGAAGCGCGGCGCGAAGGCCGCCCACGGCGTGACCCTCTCGCCCCTCCAAACGGAAGAGATTCACGCGCGGAAGCTCCCGAACGTGAAGGTGTGGTGCAAAGACTACAAAGACTTCACCACCGACGAGCCCTACGACGCGCTCGTCTCGATCGAGATGGTGGACCACGTCGTGTCGCCCGCGCAGGCAGCGAAGGGCCTCGCGGTCGATCTCTACCGCGACTACTTCAACAAGTGCGCGACGCTCGCGAAGCCGGGCGCGCAGTTCGCCTTCCAGTCGATCCTCCGCAATCGCGTTCCCCGAACCCGCAAGGATCTCGAGGACTTGCGCTTCACTGCCGACATCATCTTCCCCGGCGGTCTCAACGCGCGCATCGAGGAGCTCATCATGGCCCTCAACCCGAACTGGGAGCTTCAAGAGCTCTACATGCGCCGCGAGGACTACAGCAAGACCACCGCCGAGTGGCTCCGGCGCCTCAAGCTCAACGAGGCGAAGATCCGCGAGACGTGGGGCAACGAGATCTTCGACGACTACGATCGTTACCTGTCGACCTGCGTGCGCGCGTTCGACAACCACTGGTCCGGCGACGTGCAGATGAAGCTCCGCCGCATCGGCTGAGCCGACCCACGACATCGTAAAGGCCCGAGGCTCCGCCCACGCGAAGCATCGGGCTTTTTTCGTGATGCGCGGGGCGAAGAGGCGCCGCTCCGCTTTGCGAAACCGGCTTCCTTTGCGATGCTTCGGGCGTGGGTCCGTTCCGCCAAGGCAAGCCGCTCGTGCTCCCCACACCGGAGCTCGACGAGTACGAAAAAGAGCTCCGCGCGCGCACGCATCGAAAGGTTGCCTATGCCGGCTTCGCCTGCATCTTGCTCTCGATGCCGCTCATGGTCATGGTCGGGATGGCCGTGATCCCGGACATGATCCACCACGTGCAGCACCCGCTTCGTGGCCTCTCCCCCGAGGCCCGCGCGAAGGGCAAGCACGCCGCGGACGAGGCGCGCGCGCGCGCGGCGGGCGAAGAGGCCCTCATGAGCAAGGCCATCGCGACCGCCATTCGCGACGGGGTGACGGCCCACCCAGAGCTCGGCCGCTGCCCCTACGACCACCCGTCCGCGCCGAGCGACGACGTCTTCTTCGGAACCTCGTTCACGCGCTCGAAGGACGCGCACATTTGCCGACCGTGCCGCCACCTCGAGACAGCAGCCGTCGAAATCGAGGCGCTCCTCGACCAGAAATCACGCGACGACGATCGCGACGCACGGCTGGAGAGTCGCATCGCAGGCGCCACGTTGCCGCGCTACGCCGTGGTGCTCCACGTCGACGAAGAGGTGGCTCCGCACGGCACGCCACACGTCGATTTCACGCCTGGCCTCGTCGTAGGTCGCGCCTTCGTTTGGGACACACGAACCCACCGCGTGGCGTGCGCCGGCCCCGTCCGCGCGGAGAGCTCCGAGGTGGTCGACTACACCTACACGACCCAAAACGGCGTCGAGGTGAAGAGCTTCGCCGAGCTCGACTCCGCTCTCAAGACCGACCTCCGCAAGCGCACCGAGGTCGCGGTCGCCGATAGCCTGCGCTACGTCGCGGGCCCGCGCATCGACGACTGACCTCTCTTCCGTGTAGTACGCACGCTTTTCCCGCCTTCGAAACGGAGAGGGCCTCCCGGCGTGATGCGGGAAGCCCTCTTCGTGACGGCCGAGCTCTCGGCTCAGGCGTGCATGGCGAAGATCGCGCTGATGCCGCTCAGCACCCCGAGAAAGAGGCACACGCCCAAGCCGGCGCGGGCCCACATCGGAGCGGGTGAGCCGTCCGGGTTACGCTTCGGTGCACCCGTGATGAGGAGCCAAAGGCCTCCCCACCAAAAGATGGCGCCGATGGCGAAGAGGTACGGGAAATAGATGTTCGTGACCGCCACGATGATCGTGTTCACGATCCAGAGGACGAAGCCGAGACCGAACATCGCGCCGCCCACCTTACGGGGTGACTCGAAGCCCTTTCCCTGCACGACCGCCGCCATCAACGCTTCCTTGGAAAAATCGCTTCCGCCCAAGTTTACCCCCCCAATGGTCGGCGCCTGGAAGCTCACGCCTCCAATGCCGACCTGCATGTTTCCGTGACCACCAGCCGGTCCTGCCGGCTGCTGAGGAGGGGCGCCGTAGCCGGGCTGCATTCCCGGCTGGCCGTAACCGCCGGGCTGCTGGCCGGGCATTCCGCCGGGGGCCATGCCAGGGGCAGCGCCATATTGACCCGCGTTCGGATCGTAGCCGCCGGGCTGCGGCGCGCCGAAGCCCTGCTGGGGCTGTTGCGGCTGGCCGTATTGTGGCTGCTGCGGAGCCATGCCGGGCTGCTGCCCGTACTGGCCCGCATTCGGATCGTAGCCGCCGGGCTGCGGCGCGCCGAAGCCCTGCTGGGGCTGCTGCGGCTGGCCGTATTGCGGCTGCTGCGGCTGGCCATATTGCGGCTGCTGCGGTTGCTGGCCGTACTGGCCCGCGTTCGGATCGTAGCCGGGCTGACCACCGTAACCAGGCTGCTGCGGCTGACCGGGCTGACCGTACGCGCCGCCAGGCATGAGCTGCGTTTGCCCGAAGTTGGGCTTCTGTCCAGGACCAGGGGGAAATCCGTTGCCGCCGGGGGGCTGATTCATGGTGACAATCCTACCTTGGGTTGGCTGTGCTGCGCGAAGAACGTTACGCGACTGCGATCCGTCTGAAAAGCGGATGCTCGCATCGAGATGACCCTCGTCCGCCGAACCTGACGCACCCGCGGTCGCGACCGGCAGAGCTACTGTCGGCGAATCCAGGTAAAAAGGCTTGGCCCCGAACGGATGACACCGTTCACCAGCCGCAGGTCTCGCCTTTCGTTTCGGCCTCGAGGAAGGTCTGGAGCGGCTTGAAATAATCGAGCATCGCGGAAGCATCGGCCCGCGACTCGCCCGAGAGAACGGCGAGCGCCTCCGGCCACGGCTTGCTCGCGCCGAGCGAGAGCATCGCGCGGAGCTTGGCTCCCGCCTCCTTGTTCCCGTAGATCGAGCACGTCTCGAGCGAGCCCTTGTGCCCCGCCGCGCGGCAGAGCGCGCGATGGAACTGGAACTGATAGATGCGCGCGAGGAAGTACCGAATGTACGGGGTGCTCCCCGGGATGTGAAACTTCGCCCCCGGATCGAAGTCGTTCTCCGTGCGCGTGGAGGGCGGCGCAACGCCCTGGTACTGCTTCTTCAGCTCCCACCAGGCTTTGTTGTAGTCTGCACGCGACGTCTTCCCGGAGAACACGTCCCAGCGCCACTTGTCGATCAAGAGGCCGAACGGGAGGAAGGCGATCTTGTCGAGCGCCATCTTCATTTGCACGTTCAGCTTGGCCTTCTCGTTCTTGGGAACGTCGGCGAGGAGGCCGAGGCCCTTCAGGTACTCGGGCGTCACGCTGAGCGCGAGGGTGTCGCCGATGCCCTCGTGGAAGCCGTCGTTGGCGCCCTGCTGGAAGAGCACCGGGAGCCGATAATAATAGTGGAAATAGTAGTCGTGGCCGAGCTCGTGGTGAATCGTGATGAGGTCGTCCTCGGTGGGCTCGATGCACATCTTGATGCGCAGATCGTTCGACCACGTCACGTCCCACGCGCTCGCGTGGCAGACCACGTCGCGATCTTTCGGGCGCAAGAAGAGCGAACGCTCCCAGAACGTCTGCGGGAGCGGATCGAGCCCGAGCGACGTGAAGAACCCTTCCCCGAGCTTCACCATCCCCTTCGCGTCGAACGTCTTCTCCTTGTCGCCCTTCTCGAGCTTGGCCTTGAGGCGCGCGTCCACGTCGAGCGAGCCTTGGCCCGGGTACGGCTCCACGATGTCGTAGATGCCGTCCCACTGCTGCGCCCACATGTTGCCGAGGAGGTGCGAAGGGAGCGGCTTTCCGGCGGGCACCTTCTCTTTGCCGTACTTGGTGCGGAGCTTTTTGCCCACGTAGCAGTGGAGCTTCTCGTAGAGGGGCTTTACGTCTTTCCAAAGGCGCTCGATGTCGGCCTCGAACTCGGAGGCGCGCATGTCGTAACCCGAGCGCCAGAGGGCGCCGAGGTCCGTGAAGCCGATCTCCTTCGCGCCCTTGTTCCCCAGCTCCACGTAGCGCGCGTACTTGTCGCGCATCGGCGGCGCGATTTGGTGCCAGCCGGTCCACGCCTCTTCGAGCTCCTCCGGCTTGCGGCTCTTCTTCAGAATGCGGGAGAGATCGTCCAAGGTGAGGCACTTGCCCGCGAGGCGCTTGGGGCAGAATTTGCCCTTGCCGTAGGTGCCGGTCATCGAGGCTTGAATCTCGGCGAGCTCGCGGCGCTCTTGCTCGTTGTCCGGCGCGGGCACCACTTGGGAGAGCCGCAGGAGGGCGAGCTGGCGCGCGGCGTCGGCCTCGAGCTTCAGCCCGTCGAAGCGACGCGACTCGAGAATTTTCCGGGTTACGTACTCCGCGGTGGCCTCTTCCCCCGCGGCGCCGAGCGCCTCGGTGTCGTCGGTGAGGAAGTTCTGGTTCACCCAGCCGGCGCGATCACGTGCAATCCACAACCTTCGCAAGTCGTGGTCGACCTCGGCCAAGAAGCGACGCGCGTCCTCCGGCGTCGCGGTGGCCTGCGCGCTCGACCCTGCGTCGCCCTGCGCGGCCGACGCGGGCCCCGGCGGACAAGGCACGACCGGAGCGGGCGCCTCGCCACCGCACGCGGCGGCCGCGAGCACGAGAGGCGCTGCTGCCGCAAAAATGAAGGCAAATCGACGTGTCGTTCTCACGAGTAGGACCTCCCACGACGCGCTCCAGCCACCCGCGAGCGCGCGCGCAGACTACACGTTTCGGCGACGTTACGAAGCGCGAAACCTCGCGACGGCGCGGCCGAGACGCTCGATCCCGACGAGGGTCGTCGCGTGGTCCACGCTCGTGAAACAGAGGCGCGCGCGGGTTCCGAACGCCTCGCCGAAGGCCGGCCCCGGCGCGAGCAAGACGCCCTCGTCCACGCACGCGAGCAACAGATCGTCGAGCGGTCGCCCTCCGAGGATCTCCTCGAGCTCCAGGAAAAAATAGACCCCCGCGTCCGGCAGCGGCGCGGGCACCCCCGCCTCCGCCAAGGCCGTCGCGACCGCGTCGCGGGTGAGCCGGTACGCCTCGCGTGTCTCGGCGAGGAACGCTCCGGGCGCTTCGAGGGCGGCTGCAGCCGCCTGCTGCGACGCGAGGGGCACGTTGAAGACGGTGTGGGTCGCGATGCGAAGGGCCGCCGCCACGACCGCGGGAGGCGCGACTGCGAAGCCCACCCGCTGACCGGCGAGGGCGAAGCTCTTCGAGAACGAGTAGAGCGACACCGAGCGCGCGCGCGCAGACTCCGCCTTCGCCCCGGTGGCGCCGAACGCCGCACGAAACGGGACGTGCGCGACGTCGTAGGTGGTGTCCGCGTAGACCTCGTCCGCGAGGACCCACAGGTCGCTCGCGACGGCGACCTCCAAGATCGCCTCGAGGTGCTCGCGCCGAAACACGGCTCCGTCCGGGTTGCCTGGCGAGACGAAGTACACCGCCCGCGTGCGCGCCGTCACCGCCGTTTGCAGCTTTGCAAGGAGCGCGTCGCCCGAGAGAGCGCGCGCGCCGAGATCGACCACGACCTCGACGCACCGCGCCCCTTGCGCCTCGAAGATCCCGGGCGCGAGCGGCCAATAGGGCGAGAGCACGATCACCTCGTCGCCCGGATCGAGGAGCACACGCGACACGCAGTGGAGCGCGTGGGTCCCTCCCGCGCCGACGAGGATCTCCGCGCTCGTCGTCGGCGTGTGCGCGGGCGCGAGCTTGTAGCGCTGTTCGCTCACGAACGCGGCGAGCGCCTCACGTAGCTTACCGAGGCCGGCCGTCGGCCCGTAGCGGTACGTCTCCGCGCCCGTCGCGACGAGCGCTTCACGCGCGGCGAGGGGCGGCGTGCGGTGGGTGTCTCCGATGTGAAACGGCACGAGCTCGACCCCACGCCCACGCACCTCCGCGATGCGCTCCTCGAGCGCCGCGAACACGCCTCTTCGTAGCGTCGCGGCGCCGTGGCCGAGTCGCGGGGACGGAGCCGGCGTGTCGGTCATGGCTTCGATTTGGCGTAACACGGCGCCACGTAGAGCAGACCTCCGCCCACGTCGATGCTCGGCACGAAGAGACGCGAGGTGCCTTGCGGTCCTTCCGTCGCGACGTCGCATCGCTTCGACGCCACGTCGATGCGGAAGCCCTTGGTGCGCGTATCGACGTTTCCGAAGAGCTTCGTGCGACCAGGCCCGAGGAGCAACGTGGAGCCAGTGGCGATCTCGAGGAGCCCATCGCCGGTGCCGGTGAGGATCGCGTCGAGCTGCGCGTCCATCGGCGCGCCGCCCAAGCCGATCTTGAGCGCCGTCGCGGCGAGGGTGATCTTGCCGTCGACGTGCGGCTTCGGATCTTGCGCGAACGCGAGATCGCCGACGAGCTCCACGCGGGTGTCCTTCGTCGCGAGCCCACCGAAGAGCCCCTCCGGAACGTGAAGCTCTCCGAGCGTTCGCCGAGGGACCCGGAAGGCGATCGTGCGCTTCTGGGAACCGTCGGTATTCATTGCAATTTCCGCCCCCGTAGAGCCGAACGGATCGAGCTTGAGGGTGAACGCTCTCGCGTCGACGGAGCGTGTGACGCGGAGCTCGTAGGGGCCGAACTGCACCTTCTCGGTGCCCGCCTTCACGATCGCAGCGGTGAGGGTGTAGTGGAGCGGCCATGCGCTCTCGGGCTCGGCCTCGAACGCGCCGTTCACGTTCTCCAAGGTGCCGATCGTGCCCGCGCCGAACGCGCCTCTCCAGGTGACCTTGGCGTCGATGATCGTGACCTTGGAGAAGGGTCCCCCTGGAGGAACCGGTCCCGGCATCGCCTTGGTCTTCAGCCACTGCTCGAGCGCGAGGTCGACGTCGGAGTGGGTACCGGCGAGCTCGAGATCGAGACGCTCCAGCACCACACTGTCGATGTCGAGGCCGCGGAGCTCGAGGTTCACCTTGCCGACCTTGAACGCGAGCCCGGGGATGTCCGGGATCGTGCCGGCGACGTCCTCGAGGACGATCCCTTTGCTCCCGAAGGTGACCTTCGTCACCGTCGCGACGACGCCGACCTTCGCGGCCGATTTGACGTAACCGTCGCGCAAAAACCCAGGCAACCACAGGTACGTGCCCGCGATCGCGACGAGCACGATCGCGAACACGACGAGCCAGCCCGGCAAGCGACGCGCGCGCACGGTCTCCGAGCGAACGTCGCCGAGGGTCGCGTTCGGCGGGAGCCAACCGACGTTCGTCATTTGGATGTCCGGTCCGCGGAGCGCTCCCGAGGGAGGCGGCGCCGGAGGCGGAGCGTGGGCCATCGGCGGAGGAGGCAGTTGCTGCGGAGGCGGCGGCGGCAACCTCGCGTGCGGCGGGGGCGGCCCTGGCGGCCGACGAGATCGCGGCGGGGGTCCTGGTGGCGTAGGCACCGATTGCGGCGGACCGGACGCGCGCACCGAGAGCGGCGGCGGCACGGGCGAGCGCTCGATGTTGGGCATCGAACGCCGGTGGGACGTCGACAATGACGCGGACAGCAAATCTTCGGGGATCGAGGGGAGCGCCTCGAGGCGAGCCAGCTTCTCGGCCCGCTTGCGCAGGTCGCCCTCGGCGAGCCTCTCGACCCACGCGCCCACGTGCGACGGGTTCGCGAGCGAGACGACCCGCTCGAGCGCGAGCGCCATCTCGCGCGCCGTTTGGAAGCGCTCCGAGGGCTCCCGCGCGATGCCCTTCAAGACGATCGCGTCGATCTCGGGCGGCACGTCGACGAAGGTGCTCGGGGGCTCCACCTTCGCCCGCAAGATGAGCGCGACGATCGCGTGATCGTAGTCCGCGTCGAACAAGCGGCGGCCGACGAGCAGCTCCCAGAACACCAGCGACGCGGCGTAAATGTCCGTCGCGACGGTGGCTTGGCGCCCATCGAGCTGCTCCGGCGCGAGGTAGGGCACCTTTCCCTTCACCATCCCCGCCTGCGTCGCTTCGCTGCTCGTCTTGGCCTTCGCGATGCCGAAGTCGATGACCCGCGTGATGCCGTCGACGCCGACGATCACGTTATGGGGAGAGATGTCGCGGTGCACGATCCCGAGCGGGACGCCGCGGTCGTCTTTGGCTTCGTGCGCGGCGTGGAGGCCATGGAGCATGCCGGCCATGACCGACGCGCAGATCGCGAGCGCGACCGGCTCGCTCTTGGTCGCCGAGGCGCGAACCAAACGCGAGAGCGCTTGCCCGTGCACGTACTCCATCGCGAGGAGGACCTCGTCCTCCATGTCGATCACGTCGATCGGGGAGACGACGTTCGGGTGGCGAATGCGCGCGGCGAGGCGCGCTTCGTCCAAGATCATCGTGCGAAACTCGGGATCACTCGCGAACTGGGGGTGGAGCCGCTTCACCGCGACCGACTTCGCGAAGCCGCCAGTGCCCTCCATTCGCGCGAAATAAACGGCCGCCATGCCTCCGGCCGCGATCTCCCCGCAGAGGGTGTAGCGGCCGAGGGTCATCACGGCGTCGCGTTGGCTGGTGCTCCCGGCTTGCAAAAAGGACGTCCCGACGTGAAGGGCTCTGCCACGGGCCCGAGGTCGTGGGTCCGTCGGCTGGTCGTGGTCGCGACGAGCACGGCGGAACCCGCGGAGAGTTCCTCGGCGTTACCGCAAAAGCTTATCAGGATAGGGCCCCGACCCACGAAAATTGGGCGAATTTTGCCCAAACGAAACCGCCCCGGACGTCGTGAGACGCCGGGGCGAACGAGGCAACCTGGAGGAAATCGCCTGGTTTGTGGCTCAGAAGCCGACTTGCACGCCGACCTCGGGGGAGACCGTGGGGAGCACGCCGTTGCCGAGAGCGAACGCGGCGCGGAGCCCGAGGGGGATCGCAATGCGCTCCGAGGCCATCACGCGGACGCCGCCGCCGAACCCGATGAAGCCCGGGCCGCCGAGGTACCAGGCGTTGATCGTGTCCTTCGTGGTCTTCCTGCCGGAGGCCGCGTCGACCTCGTTTACGCTGATGCCGACCTTCGCGTCCCAGTTCGAGATGCCGCCGCTGATGAACGCGTAGGGGACGATGCCGCTCGTCTTCTCGAGGCCTTTGCCGAAGAGGTACGTGCCGCGCGCTTCGAGGTGGAGCGGAGCGGAGAAGCCCTTGCCGTCGGTGTGCCCTTCGGCGCCCGGGTACGTGTTGACGACCAGGCCGACGCGCGCGCCGAGCATGACGTTCGGGGTCACGCCGTAGTCGAACGAAGCCAAGATGCGGAACGTGGCCGGGGCCGCGCCGCCCTGCACCTTGTTGTTCTTGGACGGGATTTCGATGCTGTCGTTCTCCACGCGCTCGGCGGCGTTCGTGGGGCGGATGGGGTAGTCACGACCCGCGTTCGTGTCGTAGCAGTAGTACCCGGTGTCGTTCACGGGCACCGACGTCTTCGAGTCGAGCTTGCACACGTCCTCGCCGGAGGGCACGAACGCGAAGTCGAAGCCGATCTGAGCGCCAACCCAGATCTTGCGGTACTTGCCGCGGACTCCCGCGGGAGCAGTGCAGACACCCTTGTCGAGGGGGTCGGCGCCCTTCTCTTTTTCGCACTTGTTGCTCTGGCAGTCGCCGTCGTCGACGCACGCCTCGCCCTCGGGCTTGCCGGTGGGCTCTTCGCCGCCCGGAACGACCTTCTTTTTGCAACCGGGGAAGTCGGGGGGGCAGTCGCCGGTGTCCGCGCACTGGGTGGGGGCGGGCTGGTTCGGCAGGTGCGGCGCGTCCGTGACGGGCTGCGCGGTGATCTTGGTTTTGTAGGGCTCGTTGCGCGAGCCGGCGGTGGCGACCGGGTCGTTCTGGTCGTTGAAGCCCTGGATATAATAGAGAAAATCGCCGGTCTGAACGTCACCGCAGGGGGAGTTGCCGCCCCACTGCTTCTCGCCGATTTTCTTGAGCTCGAACTGCTTGAACTCGGTCATGCCGAAGCCCTTGTAGCGGGCGATGACCTTGGCGAGCTTCTCTTCGCCGTTGTACTCGACGAGCACGGGGACGGAGGTTCGGACCTGCTGGTCGACGAACGGCGTGTGCACGAAGTCCCCCGAGGGGCCCTTCGGCTGCGCGGGGCCCGGAGGAGGAGTGACGGCGCCGCCCCCCTTCTTGGCCGCCTCGAAGACCGCGGTGATCTCTTTGGTGGTGAGATCCTTGTCGAGGGCGACGGCGGGGTCGAGCTTGAGGGCCTCGGCGAACGCCGCTTGGCCCTTGTCCTTGTCGTTCAGGCCGCCGACGTACACGACGCCGAGGTCGCGCTGAAGGAGGGCTTTCACACCGGGAGCGCATTTGTCTGCGCCGCACGCGGTGATCGCCTTTTCGAGCTTGTCCTTCGCCTTCCCGAACTCGGTGGCGAGGTAATCCTCGTCCATCGCCTTCTTTTGGAGGGCTTTGGCCGAAGCTTCCGTCTTCGGATCGGCGGAGGCGATGCCTTCGCCGAAGACCGCCGAGAGGCCGAAGGCGAGAGCAGCTAAGGCGAAGAGCTTGCGTGCGCGTCGTTCCACGTGAAATTCTCCGTTCGGGACAGCCCTTACAACGATTTGAGCGTAGACGTCTCGAAAAGTGAAAAAAGTGCGCTCCGAGCTGAGTTTGTGGCCTGTTCTACAACCACGAAATCGGCGCTGACGAGGCCGGCGTTATGTGCCGCGACGACCAACGCACATGCCGCTCGGCCAATAGGCGTCGCGCATCCAGAAACGCGAGCGGCCTCGCCCAGCGAGGGACGAGGCCAGCTACGAGGGTCACGATCGCGGGCGGCCGAGAATGGCGCGCCCTACTTGGTGATGCTTCCACCCTTCGGGGGCACGAGGAAGAGCACCTTGCGCTCGTCGAGCTTCACGTCCCCCGGCACCCCGACGACGTCGAGGAACGCGTTGTAGAACTGCGCCGTGACGCCGGGCTCGGTCGTCGTGTTCGTCTGCGGGATGACCTCGAAGCAGACGGGCGTCCCGACCGTGACGGCGGTGAAGGTGTCCTTGATGCCATCTCCGTTGGTGTCCTTCGCGGCCCCGGCGGGGCAGCCCTGGCTCGGGTCGCCCTCGTCCTTGGCGCGGAGGGCCTTGATGAACTTCGTCGCGTCGACGGCGCCCGGGTTCGCAGGGTCGTTCCGCGGCCGGACCGTGACGTCGTAGGTCGAACCGACCGCGATGGCTTTGATCGCGCTCACGACGCCAGCGCCGATGTTCGGGGACGTCTTTTGGTACTTGAAGTTGAGCCGGCAGCGCCCGCCCGAAGGCGCTCGTGCGGCGCCATTGACGCCGGTGCAACACTGGCCCGCGGTGCAGCCGGTGAAGGCCGCGGGCGGCAGGTTCGACGCCGTGGCGTCGGAGAGGGTGTTCGCCTCATTTTCGTTCACGTTGCCATTCGTGTCGGACGTGAGCGCGACGAAACGCGCGTTCGCGCCGGTGAACGCCGTCTGCACTTGGGCGAGGGTGACCCCGCCGCGGTTCGTGTGCCACGACGCGTCGCTGATCAAGACGACGACCGGCACCGAGCCGCTCCGGAAATTCACGGCGCCGCGGGTACCCGCCGGCGGCGTATACGCGGGTACGCCCTGAACGGCCTGACCGGTCAGGATGTGGAAGAGCCCGGGGACCTGGCCCTCGGGGAAGTCGCCGCCATCGAACAACGCGAGCGCGTTCGCGCCGGCCTGAGCGAGGCTCAAGGTAGAGGTGATCGTCTGACGAACTCGGATCAGATCGCGCCCCTCGTCGATGTCGTTCACATGGGCGATGGCCATGCCGACGTTGGGGATCGCGGTCTGGAGCTGCGCCAGGAGAGTGCCGGCGAGGGCCGAGCGAATGCCGCCGATCTCGTTCATCATGGAGCCCGTCGTGTCGACCACGAACGCGACGTCGACGGACTGGATGTTCGTCTTGAATTTCAGCACGTCGTTCGTGGGCGTGGGGGCCTCGCCGAACGGGACGATGAAGAAGAAGTCGCGCTGGTCGGTGCTGCGTCGAAGCGGAACGACCGTGATTTTCCCGCCGCCGGACTCGCCGTCGACACGGGCGGTGATGCTGCTCGTCACGCCGGGCGGGTTGGGCGGGAGGCTGATGACCGACTCGAACGACGCGCCGGTGAAGCGCCCGAGCTCCGGCTTTTCGATCTCGAAGGTGGCCTTCGCGGTGACGTCTTGGTCACCGGCGGGCCCCTTCTTGATGACGCGGAAGGTTTGTTTCGCGGGGGTCGCCGGCGTGGTGGCCGTGTCGATGAAGAGGACCGCGTTGCTCGGCTCGATGACGAGCCCGGACGCGCTCGGATCCGTGAACGGCCCCGAGGGTAGCTTGCCACCGTCGGGCAAGGTGCTCGGCGAGCTGGTCGGCGCGGGCTGCGTGTCGTCGAAGATCTCGCGACCGTCGGTGGACGAGCAAGCGGCCGCGCAGAGCAGCGCCAAGACGAGCGAGAGCGATTGTGACTTCCCCATGTGAGCCTCCCAGATGCACCAAGCGCGCGACCGCAAGCTGCCATGGCGAATCGGCAATGGCCAGGAAATGCACTGGAAAATTCCATGGTTGCGTCAACCTACCTTTCCGTCCATCGCCGTCCATCGGGGCCAAGTGGCGGGCGCGTCAGAGAGGCGCGGCGACCGCTGGCTCGGCCGGCGGCGCGGACTTCTTGCGACGAAGCACCAGGTCCGACGCGCGCCAGTCCGCGAGGCGGGTCGCGGGCACCATCGGCACCACGTAAGTCGCGTTTCGCACGGCGTCGAAGCTGGTCGCTCCCGCGCTCACGACCGGCACGTGCTTGAACGAGATCGCGGCGTAGAACATCCGGTAGTGGAAGAAGTTCTTCTGCACGATCACGTCGGCGTCGCGCGCGGAGAGCCCGACCACCTCCCAGAAGCTCGGGTGGATCGGCAGCGGCGCGCGATCGCAGACCACCACGTGTACTTTCCCCGCATCGAGGCGGAGCGTGTTTCCCGAGTCGGTCGTGGTGCGCCGCACGAGGGTCACCGTCGCCTGCACCTCCGGCGCGCCGTAGCCCGGGGTTCCACGGAAGACAACGTCGCGTGTCTCGCCTTCGCGCACGTCGCGGAGATCCTCCACGAGCTGCGGATCGTGGAGGGGGACGAACGCGCGGAGGCCCGAGTCCTTCGCGAGGAGCGCGCGCACGATGCGCGTGTTCCCTCCCGGAGCGCCGGCGCCCACGACGTCGTCGCAGTCGATGAGCGTGACCGGCCCGAGCTTCCGCGCGAGGCTCCCGCGCGCCTCTTCGAGGGCCTCGTTCACGCCGAACATCGGCGGGAGATCGACGTCGCGCTCCTGCCAGACGCGATCGGCGAGCTTGTCGGCGAGGCTCTCCGCGAGGGCGCGATCGCCGTTGGTGGACACGTGGACCGCCCACCCGAGGTGCTCCGCGGTCGTGTACGGGTGCACCATGAAGAGGCTCGCGGAGACCACCCGCGGATCCTTCTCGAGCGCCTTCATGAAGCGAAACACGCCGTTCATCGGCGACAGGAAATCGATCGTGTTGCCGCCGCCGATCACGATCGGCAGCTTCCTCCACGCCGACACCGGCGCGATCGCTCCGCGCAGCATCGCGACGAGGCGCTTGCCCGCGCGGTAGCCGGTCGGAAACAAGTCCCAGTGCGGGTTCGTGCGATAGGCCACGAGCACGTCGACCGGATCGACGAGGCCGCTCGAGAGGTTCGCGTGCAAATCGTAGCTCACCGCGAGGGCCACCTTCGCGCCGACGAGCGCGCGCACCCTTCGCAACAGGAGGGCCTCGGGAGCTTCGTCGAGGCCATCGACCTGCATCGAGCCGTGGAGGGCGAGGTACACGCCATCGAGCCCTTCCGGCTCCGCGAGCGCCGCTTCGATCCGCGTGAGCAGCCCCGCGCACAGCTCCTCGAAGCACGCGCGTGACAGCGGCCCACCCGGCACCGCGAGCGACGACTGGAGCGGGACGCAGGTGACCTTCCCCGCGAGGCGAGCCGCCGCGCGAAACCCGGTGAGCTCCGCGTGCGGCATGAACGACTTGAGCTCCGTCCCACGGAGGGTGGTCGCCGCCTCGAGGGCCGCGCCTTCGAGGTGATGCATGCGCACGAAATCTTCCACCTCGGTGAGCACCGGGCTGTGCGCGTTCGCCTCGTGGAAGAGGCGGCCATAGGCGATGCGGAGGGGTTTCTTGTCGCGTCCGAGTCCGAGCATGGTCAGGATCCTTTCGTGGCCTTTTGGCCGAGCTTCGCCTTGGTAGCTTTGGTCGTCGCGCGCACGAGCACGGCCTCGCGCCGCTCGCCGGCCGTGGTCGGCCTGGATTTTTTCGGTGTGTCCGTCGGTACGGGCATCTTCGAGCCTCGGCGCGGCTCGCGCTTCAGGGGGGCGAGCAGGTGCTCCCACAGGAGCTCGTGCGCGGGGGCGAACGAGATGCCTTGCGTGACCCGCTGGAGCATGAGGCCGTCGGTGAACGCGCGCGTCGTCGTGACGAGCGCGTCGGCGTCGCACGGCGCGACGATGCCCTCCGCGATCCCCGCCCGCACACGATCGGCGGCGGCCTTGCGGAAGGCCTCGAACACCTCCGCGCCACGGCTCACGATCTCCGAGACACGCGCCCCCGAGGTTGCCGCGATCGCCTGCGAGAGGAACACGATCCGCCCCTCTCGCCCGTGGTGGAACGCATGCACCGCGCGGATTTGAGCGTAGAGCCGGTCGATCGGGTGGGAGTGACGCTCTACCTCCGCCATGACCACCTGCGCCTGCTCCGTGAGGAGCGCTACGAGCGCCACCTCCACCACGTGGCCGTAGGTGGGGAAGTGATAGAGCAGCGTGGGCCGCTTCATCCCGAGCTCCGCCGCGAGCCTCTCGGCCGAGAGCGAGAGGCCCTCCCGCTCCAAGACTTGCGCCGCACGGCGCGCGAGGTCGAGTCGTTTTTGTGGTTCCGCTGGGCGGGCCATAGTTGACGAACTGTCAGATAATATTTCCTGACGAATTGTCAAGTCACGTCCGTACGCAGACGATTCACGGGACGTCGGAGGCCGCGACTAATTTTGGCATCGAGTGCCTTTTTGTTAATTGACGATTCGTCAGCGAATGCTACTCCCACCGAATGCAGACCCAAGGGCCGAAGGTCGTCGTCGTGACGGGAGCGAACACGGGCATCGGCGCGGCGTGCGCGCGGGAGCTCGCGGGGCCGGGGGTGCACCTCGTGCTCGCGTGCCGGTCGGAAGAGAAAGCGAGGCCCGTGCTCGAGGCGGCGCGGGCGAAGGGCGCCGAGGCATCGTTCCTCTCACTCTCCCTCGGGTGCATGGCCGCTTCGCATCGCGCCGGCGAGGCGCTCGCGGCGAAGGTCACGAAGATCGATCTGCTCGTGAACAACGCGGGCCTCGCCGGCGGGCGCGGTGTCACCGAACAAGGCTACGAGCTCGCCTTCGGTACGAACCACCTCGGCCACTTCGCGTTCACGCTCCCCCTCGTCGCGCGGGTGGAGGCGGCGGGAGGCCGAATCGTGAACGTGTCGAGCGGGAACCACTACCACCCGAAGCGGCTCGATCTCGCTTCGGTTCGTCGGCCCACGCGGAGCCGCACCGGCCTCCCCGAGTACGGCGTGTCGAAGCTCGCGAACGTGCTCTTCACGGCAGAGCTACGGCGCCGTCACCCTTCGCTCGAGGCGGTCGCGGTGAACCCAGGTCGCATCGCGAGCGACATCTGGCGGCGTGTCCCCTCCCCGTTCCGAAAGGTGCTCCCGTGGTTGCTCCGCATGGGCTCGGTGGAGACCGGCGGGCACACGCTGGTGAACGCGGCCGCGGTGCCGCTCTCCGACGCGCTCCTCTATTTTCACAAGCTCGCCCCGAAGGAGCCGAGCCCCCTCGCCCGCGACGCGACGCTCGCGACCGAGCTATGGACCATGAGCGAACGCGCGCTCGCCGAAGCGATCGCCCCGGTCGCGCTATCGGCGTAGCGCCCCTGCCGCGCGCTCGGCCTGGGAAGACAAAAGAGAGACGCGCGCGAAGCGGAGAGCCTCACGCGCGTTTCTCGTAGAGCGCCGATGCGCTCGCATGGCGCAGATGAGTCAGATGCGGCGGAACACGCCGACGACCACGCCGAGGAGCATGGTGGGGCGGAAGTCGACCGCGCGGACGAGGATCGGCGCCATCGTCTTGTTCGCGGGCTGGAAGCGGACGTAGTCCTTCTCCGGGTAGTAGTACTTCACGGTGGCCTCGTCGCCGATGAGGGCCACGACGATGTCGCCGCGGCTTGCGGTGAGCTGCTTGCGGACGAAGATGTAGTCGCCGCTGAGGATGCCAGCGTCGATCATGCTGTCGCCGGTGACGCGAAGGCCGAAGACCTCGCGACCGCCACGGAGCAGGCCGCGATCGATCCGGACCGTGTCGATCACGTTCTCTTCCGCGAGGAGCGGGAGGCCCGCCGCGACCCGCCCGAGGACCTGAATCTCGACGAGATCGTCGTCATCGAAGGCAGGGCGCGCTTCGTCGTTCGACGGATCTTGCGGGAGGCCCGTCGCGCCTACTGGCGCCGTGGCGACCGGACCCGTGGGCCTCAGCGCGCGGCTCTTCATGTCCTCGCGCGTGAGGTACCCCTTTCGCTCGAGCGCACGGAGGTGATCGTTCACCCCGTTCGTGGAGCGAATCCCCATCCGCGCGCCGATCTCACGGAGCGTTGGGGGATAGCCGCGATCCACGATGGACTGCTTGATGTAGTCGAGGACCATTTGCTGCCGCTGCGTCAGCCCTTGCATAGTGCAACGAACAGTACTGAACACACGTTGCACGGTCAAGAACGTGGGGCTCTTTTTGGCCAAACCATCGAAATCACGCGCATTTTTCGATGCCCACCGGTAGGTGCATGTGGTCAAAATTCGGCCCCTTTTCAGGTGGGATCCGTGACCTGTGCACCCGGCATTTTCGGGCAGGCAGACGCCTCCGAGCAGTCGTTGGTGACCCGCCGGACGACGCAGAGACGGCCGAGGCACGCGCTCCTTCGACGGGGCGCGCGGCTCGGCCGCTCGGTTGTTGCTCGCGGGCTCGCGCGCTTACTTTTTGGCCCAGACCTTGTCGAGGAACTCACCCTCGAAGGGATCGCCGTGGCACGTGTCGCAGCCGTGCTCCTTCTTGTCGACGCGCTTCACTTTGTCGACGAGCTCGGCCTGCATCCACTTGGCGAGCTCCTTCTTGTCGTGTTTGTCGAGCACACGCATGCTGCCCTGGTGGCAGGAGTCGCAGTAGAGCGGGCTGCCGTCGGTCAGGGTGAGGTTGCGCGAAAACTCGTTCCACATGCGCGACGCGATCTTCTTGTGCGGCGTGGGGGCCTTGAAGTCGTCCGCGTTGTGGCAGGCGTTGCACTGCACGCCCAAGGCCTTGGTGAAGGTCTTCATGACCTTGCGGAGCTTCTCGGGCTCGAGCTTCTCGATCGGGGGGAGCTTCTTCGGATCGAGGCCGATCGCCGCGAGCTCAGCCGTCATTTGGGTGGCGACGGGGCCCTTCATCTTGAACGGCGCGGCGGTGGGCGGCGCGACGGAAGCCGAGGGCGCGACCGAGGGGTTCGCGGAGGGCGCGGGCACCCCCGAGGGCGCGGCCGAGGGGACCGGGGGAACGGCGGGAGGCGCCACGTTTCCGTCGCAAGCGGCGAGCGCGGACGACGTGAGGATCGCCCCACCGAGGAGCACCGAGAGAGTGAGCATTTTCATGAAGCGCAGGCCCTTATCGCGAAGATGAACGGCTCGGAAGCGGCCGCTCAGAACTTACCCGTCGTGGACAGGAACGTAAGCTTGTCGTTGGTCTCGCGGAGCCGGCTCGTGAGCATACGAACCGAGCTCCAAAGCACCTCGTAGGCGAGGTCCTTGTGGAGGAACAGCAGATCGTCGAAGGCGTCTTTCGAGATCACGAGGAGGCGGCAGCGCTCGTGGGCGAGGGCGTCCGCGGAGCGCGTGGACTCGTCCAGCAGCGCCATTTCACCGAAGATTTCGCCGGGCCCGAGCACCGCGAGCGCTTCTTCCCCCATGCCCGCGACGTCGCGCGAGATGCGGACCTTGCCCTCGAGGATGATGTAGAGGCGGTCGCCCGGATCGCCGTACTTGAAGATGCGAGTGCCGAGCCCGTGGGACTCTTCCTGGGTGACCTCGGCGATGAGCGTGAGGGCCTCCCCGGTGAGCCCGTCGAAAAACGGGACACGCGCGAGCTGCTCTTCACGAATGGCCGTGGGGCTCGTTCCGGTCACGATGGGCACGGTACCGGCATTCGTGTGCGATCGTCCACATTCACGCGGTGTTTCGCGGCCGTGGGGCTGATTTTTTGGCGTCCCTCGGCGCGGTCGACAGCGCCGGCCCGGCCCGCGTGCGCCCGAAGCGACGCACGAGGGAAGACCGCGCACCGTCGTGCTTTCTCGAACGAGGGACGGAACAGCGAGCAGGTCACGGTCCAAATCGTTTGCCGCGACCGCGAATCTCGGCGCCGCGGGCAATCGACGACTCGTCGCATCGCGCGTGGGGGTGCAGAAGTTTGTTACCCTCGCGCGCATGACGAGCCCTCTCGCCACCCCCGATCCTTGGAACCTCGTCGCGGACGCCTACGTGAGCGAGATCATGCCCTCGTTCGAGACGTTCGCGCGCGCGGCGCTCGACGATCTCGCGGTCGGCGAAGGCACACGCGTGGTCGACGTCGCGGCCGGACCGGGCACGCTGTCGCTGCTCGCCGCGGCGCGCGGTGCGAAGGTGAGCGCGATCGATTTTTCGGAGGCGATGATCGCCCACCTCGCGCCGAAGGCAAAAGCTCACGGCATCGACGCGCGCGTGGGCGACGGCATGGCCCTCACGTATGCCGACGGGAGCTTCGACGCTGCGTTTTCCATGTTCGGGCTCATGTTCTTTCCCGATCGTGGTCGCGGATTCTCCGAGCTCCACCGTGTGCTCGTGCCGGGCGGCCGCGCGGCGATTTCGAGCTGGGCCCCGATGGACCGCATCCCGCTCTTCCGCGAGACGTTCTTCGCGATCGGCGAGGCCCTGCCCGATCTGCCGAAGGGACCGCGCGCCTTCCCGCTCACGACCCGCGAGGACTGCGAGACCGAGATGCGCGCCGCCGGTTTCCACGGCGTGACGGTGCGCGAGGTGGCGAGCGTGGTGCGGTTCTCGAGCCTCGCGGACGCCTTCGCGTCGTTCGAACGGAGCAACGCGCCGATCGCGTTTCTGAGGAAAAACGTCGGCGAGGATACGTGGGCGCGCGTGTCGGCGGAGGTGCGCAAACACCTCGCGACCGTGCTCGGTGATGGGCCGCAAGACGTCACGATGACGGCCTGGCTCACGATCGGATCGCGCTAGATCCGGTTTCGGGGGACACCACCAAAGCCGCGTTTTTCGAGTCGAATCGGCGCCCAGGGGCGACGCGAGAGGCGTAAAGTCTCCCGTCATGACCGACACCCGGAAAGTCATCATCATCGGCTCTGGCCCCGCGGGCCACACCGCCGCCATTTACGCCGCGCGCGCCAACCTCAAGCCGCTCATGTTCGAGGGCCTCGTTCGAGGAGGAATCCCCGGCGGCCAGCTCATGATCACGAACGACGTCGAGAACTACCCGGGCTTCCCGGAGAAGGTCACCGGCCCCGACCTCATGAAGGCGTTCCGCGATCAGTCGCTCCACCAGGGCGCCGAGATTCGCACCGAGGACGTGAACCGCGTCGATTTCTCGAAGCGCCCGTTCAGGGTGTGGGCAGGCGACGACAACGAAGAATACAGCGCCGAGACCATCATCATCGCGACCGGTGCGCAGGCCAAGTGGCTCGGCATCGAGAGCGAGCACGCGCTCAAGGGCCGCGGCGTCTCCGCTTGCGCCGTGTGCGACGGCGCGTTCTTCCGCAACCAAGACGTCGCCGTCGTCGGCGGTGGCGACACCGCGATGGAAGAGTCGATGTACCTCTCCGGCCTCTGCCGGAGCGTCGCCCTCATCCACCGCCGCGAAGAGTTCCGCGCGAGCAAGACGATGCAAGAGCGCGTCCTCAAGAACCCGAAGATCAAGGTCTACTACAACAGCGAGGTCGAAGAGATCCTCGACGTCTCCAAGGGTGAGGTCACCGGCGTGCGCCTTCGAAACTCGAAGACCGGCGAGAAGACCAACCTCGACGTGACCGGGTACTTCGTCGCGATCGGCCACACGCCGAACACCGATCTTTTCCGCGACTTCCTCGAGCTCCACGACAACGGCTACTTGAAGACCAAGCCCGGCACCGCGCAGACGAACGTCCCCGGGGTGTTCGCCGCCGGCGACGTGCAAGACTTCGTGTATCGCCAGGCCGTCACCGCGGCGGGCTCGGGCTGCATGGCCGCCCTCGAGGCCGAGCGCTGGCTCGCCGCGAACAGCGATCACTAAAGCTAGAAGGCTGCGACCAACGACGGCCCGTGGCGAACCGCCGCGGGCCGCTTCGTTTTGTCGACGACCGCGGCGCGGATTCAGGGAGCGAAACGCGCGAGCGCGGCCTCGCGGGTGACGGGC
This sequence comes from Myxococcales bacterium, assembly GCA_013297655.1. Taxonomy (GTDB): domain Bacteria; phylum Myxococcota_A; class Polyangia; order Polyangiales; family Polyangiaceae; genus JAAFHV01. The sequence goes on from JAAFHV010000004.1 coordinate 72,582, forward strand.
CCGAAATGGCCCACGAAGAAGCGCGAACGCTCGGGGCTCGCGGTGACGAGGGCGCGCACGTCGGTCGCGTTCTTCGCGACGTCGCACTGGTAGTAGTGAAGCTCCGCGGACGAGCCGAGCACCGCGCCGCGAAAGAGATCGCCGACGAAGATCGCGTCGTCGCCGACGGTGACGACGAGCGAGCCCGAGGTGTGTCCCGGGACGGGCCTGACCACCGCCGGCATGCCGACGAGGTCGACGAGATCACGCGGCGCGGAGACCCACACGTCGGCCTCGAGCGGCCGATAGCGCGCCGCTTGGTGCTTCGCGAGATCGGCCTTCGCGTCGTCGCTCGTGGGGCATAGCGTGTCGTTCTTGCCCTCCGCGAGGAGGCCGCGGTCCCCCTCCCCCGCGACGATCTTCGTGCCGTAGCGCTCGTGGAAATAGCGCGCGCCGCCGGCGTGGTCGGCGTGGCCGTGGGTGAGCACGATCGCCCCGAGCTCGTTCGGCACGAAGCCGGCAGCGCGCAGGTCGGCGTCGAGCGCGGGCGCGTTCGCCTCTAGCCCCGCGTCGATCATGAACGTGCGCCCGGACGACGCGCGCACGACGTGGGCGTTCGTGTAGTCGCGCCGAAACGTGGTGACGGTGAGCGCGCCGATGGGCGTCTCCGTGCGCGCCGTCGCGCAGCCCGAGAGCACGAGCAACGAGCCGAAGAACGAGACCACGACGAGCGCTCGAACCAGCAAACGCACCACCGAACCGTGAGAGCCAACCTTCATGTGACCAGTGGTAACATTCAATGTGACCACTGGCAACATGGGGCCGAAAGAAAGGTGGTAGAGACGGCTCGTGGCTCGAACGAAAGCGGCGGTGCCGTACCACCATGGCGACTTGCGGGAGGCGCTCGTCCGGAACGCGGCGCGAGAGGTCGCGCGCGGCTCGGGGGAGGCGCTCACGCTTCGTGAGGTCGCGAAGAGCGCTGGCGTGTCGCACGCGGCCGCTTACCGGCACTTCCCGAGCAAGGTCGCGCTCCTCGCGGAGGTCGCGCGCGGCGGGTTCGATCGTTTCGCGGGCGCGCTCACGACGGCGGCGGGGGGCGCGTCGCTCGGAGCGCGAATCACGGGCCTCGGTCGGGCCTACGTCGCGTTCGCGACGAGCGAGCCCGGCACGTTCCGTCTCATGTGGTCACCGGAGCTCAAGCCGTTCACGCGCTTTCCCGGCTTGGCAGAGGCGGCCGACGGCGCGCTCTCGGTGCTGCTCGTGGCGCTCGACGACCCGACCCTCGCCGTCCCTCCGCGCGAGGCGGCGATGGTCGTGTGGTCCGCCCTCCACGGGCACGCGCTCCTCGCGATGGACCGCCAGCTCGAGGGGCCGTTCGGCGTGAACGATCCCACCATCACGGTCGACGTCGTAGCGGCGACCCTCGGCCGTGGCCTCACCCTCGCCGCCGCCAGAGCCGCGTCGCCGCGCAAGAGCCACTGACAGCACCTGAGCTTAGAAGCGGTACGAGGCGCCGACGTTGAACGCGTTGATCGTGTTCGTGATCGTGCCGAGGTTCACCGGGTAGTTCGTGCGGTACTTCTGCGCGCCGCCGGCGCAGGTGTCGCCCGGCTGGTTGTTCGACGAGGGGTTGCACTGCGTGCCCGCGAGCGCGGGAAGGCCGGCCGCCTTCGGATCGGTGTTCACCTGGTCGGCGACGAAGACGTGGAGAAAACCGACCATGAGGTCGATCGCGCCCGAGTCCGGCTCTTTGCCGGTCCGAATGCGGAACGTGGCCCCGAGCGCGAGACCGAAGCGATTCGCGGCCGCAAAATCGATATTTTGAAACTGCGCTGGCTGCGCGTGCGACTCGAAAAACCCGCCGCCGCGGAGGGCGATCTTGTCGCGGATCACGTTCACGTCGCCGCCGAGCCGCACCCCGAAGACGTCGCGGTATCCGCGGCGCTGGTTCGCGTTCTTGGGCAGCGTGCCGCCCGGAATGCCGGACACGGGCAGCGTGCCGTTGCCTTGCTCGTCGCCCGGGAACGAGACCTCGATCGAGTCGATCGCGCTGTTGTTCGCCCAGGTGAGGTTCGCCTCGACGTCGAACACGTCGTCGGCCATCGGGTCGCGGTGCCCCTTGCGGAGCTGACCGTCCGGGCGCGGCTGGTGGTACCGAACGCCGAGCTTGGCTTCCATCGGGATCGGAAACGTGACCTTCGCGTTGTTGCCCGCGCCGCAGTCCTTGATCGGGAGCCCGGTGCCGCAGTCCTCGAAGATGGTGTCCCCGTAGATGACGCGGCTCGAGTCGCCCTTGGCGTTCGCGGGGGTAAAGTAGTTCGCCGCCGTGCCCACGTCGCCGCTCGCGCGGATTGCGTCCGAAAAGCGGTACCAAGCCGCCACGTCGACCCGGTCGTTCGGCGAGTAGATCCCGCCGAAGGTGAAGCCGGGGATGAAGTAGTCCTTGATCTGGATGTTCGCGCGCACGTCGCCGGTGGGGTTGCCGCCGTCGGAGTTGAGCGCGACCGACGTGGTCGCGAGCTTGAGGTCCGCGATGCCCCACTGGAAGCTCGCGCCGAGGCGAAGACCAGGGATCACCTCCGCGCCGAAACCGAGGCTCGGATAGACGAGAATGCCGTGCCTCCGCGCGAGCAGGAAGCGGTTCGGCGAGGCCTGCCCGTTCACGAAATCGGGCCACGTGGAGTCGCCCGCCGCGCTCGGCCCCACGAGCGCGAAGCCGAGACCGATGCGCTCCGTGATGCGGTACGCGGCCGCGATTTGCGGGTTCGGGGAGGGCTCGATGTCGTTGCAAACACGAGGGAAATTGCCGTTCGCGTCGGCGAGTGGCTCCGTCGACGTGTCCCCCGCCGCTTTCACGCGCGTGAAACATGTATGATGCACGTTGATGTTCGACTGGATCGTGACGCGCGTGTCCTGACCAGCGAGGCCGGCGGGATTGAAGAACGTCGCGAGCGGGTCGGAAGCGCGCGCGACCCAGGCGCCGCCGCGTCCCATTTGCTCGGAGCCGTTGTCGGGGAACTCCGTCACGTTCGAGGCCGCGGCCTCCCCCGCGGTGAGCAGCGCGCACGCCGCGAAGAGCGCAGAGGCGCACGACGAGAGCCGCACCGAACGCGACGCCGAACCTGCACATCGTGCTCGCATCGCCACGTCGTTCTTATCCGCGCCGCTTCGCTCTCGCATCATGACTCCGCCCTTCGGCCAATCGACCGCCATTTGCCAGAGCGCCCACGGCACAGTGGATCCGCGGTGCCGACCGCGCGGCTCCTCGAGAGGCGCCGCGCGACCGACCCGTCGTCACTCACGGACCGGGGTCGCCTTGAGGGACGCTTTGCCCTCCTTCACGTAGACCGAGAACTTCACGCGCTTCACGCCGTGGCGCTGCATCAGCGCGTCGCGGTTCTTCTTCAGGGTCACCTGGAATTTCTCGAAGGTGAGCCCATCGGTAGACTCGCTGCACTGCTTCTTCGTGCGCACGTAGTCGTCGTAGACGGAGAGCCAATCGGAGGCCTCGCCGCCATCCGACGACGTGGCCGCGAGCACGTCCTCGCTCGGCTTCGCGATCATGGTGCGCTCGTCCTCGGGACCGTCGTCCTCGAAGGCGGGGATTTGCGCGGACACGCTGCCGAACGCGGGCGCGCCACCGGAGGACGAGAGGCTCGGTGAGGAGCCCGCCGGCTTCGGCGCGAGCGGAGGGGGCGCGGCAGGACCCGGCGCCGGCGCGAGGGGCTTCGGCGGCGCGAGGGGCTTCGGCGCGGAGATCGCCGGGCCCGAGGGCGGCGGGGCGAGAGGCGCCGGCGCGCCACCACCGGAGGGGGGAGCTCCTGCAGCGGGCGTGGGCGGAGCGGGTGCCTGGGGAGCGCTGCCCGGGGGTACGAAAGGCTTCGGAGGAGGTTGCCCGCCCATGACCGGGGCCTGCATTCCCGGCGCGAGCGTGGGGCCCGAGAGGGGGAACGAGAACGCGCTCATGTTCGGCTGCGCGGGGACCGGACCGAGAATCGATTCGAGATCCGCGGGCTTACGGTTGGCGCCGCCGCCCTTCTCCACCACCCGCTCGATGCCCGAGTTGATGTCTTGCGCGAACACGCGGTACTCGCCGCGGAAACGTGGAAGCTGCAAGTAATCGATCTCGCCCTTCTTGAGCCGCTCCGCCTGCGCGCGCACCTCTTTGAGAGGTCGCGAGTGCTCGAGGAACGAGAAGAGGAACCCGAGACCCGATCCGAGCACGACGGTGAGGACCACGAGCCACGTCTTGACGGCGGCCTTGTCTTTGTCGTCGGCGCCGGAGATGAAGCTGAGAGGACCCGGGATCGTGGTGCGGCTGCGGATGACGGCGAACGAGCCACCGAGCTCCCACGCGTCGCCGGGCATGCGCGCCGCGATGAGGCTGCTCTTGCCGTTGCCGAGGGGATGAACCTCGCTGAACACCTTGTCCGGAGCCTCGAACTTGAGGTCGTCGGGGGTGAGCTGCGTGAAGATGGTCTCGTCGAAGCCCTCTTGGTAGGCCTGGCCTACGTTCGCGCCGCCGACGAAGAACGCGAGGTTCGTTCGGGTGCGCGCGGAGATTTCTTTCGCGAGGCTCTGGTCGGCCCACTTGATGCCGATGATGGCGCCGAGCGGCGGCTGGCCGAGCTCGGCCTCGACCGGACGGGTGACCACGCGCGCGAGCTTTCCGCCGAGCACCCAGTTGTCGTCGCGAAGGAAACCGTGGAGGGCGTCGAACACGGCGGCATACCCACCGAGCTCGAAATCGGGGTGCGGCGCGGCTTCGCGCTCGTAGCCGAGGTTCGCGATCGGGCGCCCGTCGCGATCGACGATGAAGAGGACGTCGTGTTTGTACTCGGGGGGGAGCTTCTCGTTGAACGAGGTGAGGGCCTTCTTCGCGTCGTCCTTGGCGGAGGCGGGGAAGTCCTTCGGCTCTTTACCGTTCACCGCCTTGAGCGCCTTCGTGACGCCGGCGTCCACGCTGACCAAGATGAGGGTGTCGAGGCGGCGGCGCGAATCGATTTGCAGCGCCCAGTTCACGACTTGGCCGTCGCCGAGCAGCGCTTCGTCGGCGCCTTTCGCGTTGGCTCGGTTGTACTGACCGACGGCGAGCGACACGATGTAGATCGAGGCGCCTACGAGGAGGGAGAGGATGAGCACCCAGATGCGGGAGAGGATCATCATGACGGTCAGTCCCCGCCTTCGCCGAGGTTGAGGGGCTCTTTGAGCTCGAACACTCCGCGATCCTTCGCGACCACGCTGGTCGCCTTGCCGACGCGTTTGCCGCCGAAGAAAGCCTTGAGGACATAGTCGCCAGCGGGCAGGCCGAACACGAACGCGCCGTCGCGGCTGGGGTAGGCGACTTGCAGAACTTGCGGGTCGACGACCACCCAGGAGCGCACGCTGGGGAAGAGCTCGTCGCGGAGCTCGTAGCGCCCGTTTCCATCCGGCGCGGTCCACTCGCGGGTGCCGTTCGGCTGGATCACCTCAGCGGAAAAGCCTTTATTTCCGACGATGTAGGCCTTGTGTGGGAAAGGATCGAGGTTCTTGAAGACGAGCTTCGTCTTGGGCGACACGGCGAGCGTGGTGGGCACGATTCGGCCGCCGGTGATCTTCATGAGCACGGGCTCCTGAGGACCCGCGGTCTGCGCCGAGGTGGCGGCGATGCACACGTCGCGAGGCAGGTTCCCGGAGAGGACGCGGAACTGCGCTTCGACCGCGGGAGAGGGCTCGCGCCACGTCCAGCGGTTCGACTTTGGCTTCGCGGCTTCGGCGTACACCTCGGGCAAGAGCTTGTCTTGCCCGGTGACGCGGCCTCGAACGTTGGGGTTCACAGCGTGCGCAATCCCGGAGAGCCCGAGGGCTGCAGCGACACTGGCAACGAGGAGCGAGAGATTCCTTTTTCGCATGGATCGGGGGGACGAGAGCGCGCGTAGACCGGGCACCCGCCCGCGCCCAGGGTAACCCGAAACGCGCGACCAAGTGTTCGACAATTGGCTGCTCGTTCGCCACGAACGAGCGACCCGGCGTTCCTCCCCGCGCCGATCGGCGGCGCCGGCTTTTCGGCACGTTCCTCGAGAAAAATGCGCCAGAAACCGGCACCGTGGCGTGAGCCAAGGTAAACTTTTCGAGTGCCACTCGACGAACCTCGGAAGTCCCCGACGAGGGAGGCCGCCTCCGACGACGCCGCCCCGTCCCCCTCGACCGGCGCCGAGGAGCGGGCCGAGGTGCGCGCGGTGACGGAGAGCGAAGCGCCGAGCACATCGCACCACATGAGGCTCGAGCCGCGCGGAGAGGGCATCGCTCCGCTCGTGTTCAAGCAGGGCGCGCACCCCCCGTTCGGGATCCGTTGGTACGGAGTCACGTCGCTGTTCGGTCACCTGCGCGGGTTCGTGTCGCGCTTCATCGCCGCCGAGAGCGTGGACTCGCGCGACTGGATGCGCCCGGACTCGCCCGCCGCCCTCCTCGACGCCGTCGCGAAGCGGATCGACGGGACCGCGGGGGACACCACGAAGGCGACCCTCGTCGAGCGCCTCGGGCGGCCGCTGTGGATCGATTTTGCAGCCGACACGGGCGACGATCGGGACGTGAGCCTCGCCGTCGGCGTGATGTTCGCGCGCGACTATCTGCTGCCCAAACCGCGCCAAGGACGCACCGCCACCGCGACGCTGCAGCCGCGCGACGGCGACGAGCGTGTGCTACCGCGCGGCGAGATCTTGATGATGGGCGGCGACGTGGCTTACCCCGTCGCGACCGCGGAGGAGATCCACGAGCGGCTCGTGCTCCCGTGGAACGAAGCGCTACGAGCGGCGCCGGATCGCAGCGCGCCGCGCGCCCTCTTGGGCGTTCCCGGGAACCACGATTGGTACGACGGCCTCGACGGCTTCGGGCGCCTCTTCCGCAAGCGCGTCGGGGAGCGTTTCATCGCCGACGATCGCGAGAAGTCGACCCGCCTCGAGCGCAAGCTGCGCCGCGTGAAGGGCCGCAAGGTCGGCCTCGTCGCGCGTCAGCTCCACCTCGACGAGGTCTCGAGCTTGCTCGGCGTCCTCCTCGCGATCGTCGAGGCGCTCCGTCGCGTGTTCACCGGGCGAACGGCGAAGAAACGACGCCACCTCACGCTCCGCGGGTACGAGCCGCTCCAAGAGGCGAGCTACTTCGCGCTGCCTCTCGCGCGGGGTCTCGATCTGTTCGGGGTCGATCGCCAGCTCAGCCAGCTCGATTTTCGTCAACGCTCGTTCTTCAAGCGGCGACGCCGCGAGCAGCCCAAGAACGCCGTCTTCGTGCTCTCGGCCGACCCGGCCCTCGCGTACGGCGAGCGCAACGACCCTGGCGCAGAGGCCCTCGCCGCGATCCGCCTCTCCCTCGAGAAGAACAAAATCTTCTTCTTGTCCGGGGACTTCCACCACTACGAACGCCGCGAGATCGGCGCGTCGTGCCACGTCATCGCAGGCGGCGGCGGCGCGTTCCTGCATGGTACACGTATCGACGCGGCGCCTTCGGGCCCCCCCGCTTCGGCCTATCCGGACGCGAAGACGAGCCGCGAGCTCGCGCTCGGCGCTCCCGTGAAGCTCATGCTCGGCCGCGCGGGGCTGTTGGTCCACGCCGCGATGGCGCTCGTCGCCAACCTGGGCCTCTTCGTGGAGAGCACCTACGCGGGCGCCCCGTTCTCGCTTCGCCTCGCGCAGGCAGGAATGGCGGTCGGCGCCAGCGTCGCGCTCTATTTCATCGCCCACGCCGGGCTCCGCAGGCGCCCGATCGCCGCGCTGTCGATCCCGTTCGGCGCCGCGCTGGGGCTCATGCCCTTCATCGCCCACGCGGTGCTTCCGCACGTGCTCGAGGGTGGATATGCAGGAAAAACCGCGGTCGTCTTGGCGTCGGCGATCGCGGGCTCGTTCGTCTTCGGGCTCTACCTCACCGTGCTCGCGCTCCTCGGCCTCGAGCACCAGCAGGCCTTCACCGTGCTCGGTCACCCCGGCTTCAAGCACTTCGTTCGACTGTGCATCCACCCCGAGGGCCGGATCGAGGCGTTCGTTATCGGCAAGGACGACATGCTCGCCGAAGGTCCGCCGAAGCTGGTCGATCACTTCGAGTGGAGCCCGAACGACGAGCGCTGAAGCTCGCGTGCTCCGCGACCGCGTGGAGTAGTCCGTGGGCGCGTGTGCCCACCGCCGCATCGCCTCGCTACGGCTCGACCCGCGCGAAGACCATGACGAACCGAGTGCCGCCGCCGGAGCGCGCCTCGATGCGCACGCCCGCGTCGTGCGTGTCGAGGATGTTCTTCACGATCGACAAGCCGAGCCCGGTGCCCTTGCCGTCGCCTTTGGTCGTGAAAAATGGCGTAAACACGAGGCCGAGGTGCTCGGGGGCGATCCCCTCCCCGTTGTCCTCGACGACGACCTCGACCCCTTCGCCGGACCCGAGGATGCGCGTGCGGACCCACAGCGTTCCGTCCGCAGGTGGCATCGCGTGGCACGCGTTCGTGACGAGGTTCACGAAGACCTGCGCGAGCTGCTCCGACATGCCGCGCACGTGGACCGACTCGGCCGCAAAATCGCGGATCGCCTTCGCTCGTGACTCGTCGAGCACGTGCTCGCAGAACGCGAGCGCCTTGTCGACCACGTCGTGGAGCGACACCGCGATCGCCGTTTCGCGCGACGGCTTGGCGTACGTCACGAGGTCGCGCGTGAACTTGAGCATGCGCCCCGCGCTCTCGCCGATGCGCCGGAGACGCTCCACGTCTTGCGGCTCGCCCCCTACCGTGAGCTGCCGCTTCAAGAGCAGATCGGTGTACGCGACGATCGACGTGAGAGGGTTGTTGAGCTCGTGCACGATGCCGGCCGCGAGCTGCCCGAGCGACGCGAGCTTTTCGGTCTGCACCATGTGAGACGAGAGGGTACGGAGCTCCCTCGCGGCGTCGCGCGCGCGTTCGGTCGAGCGCGCCACGCCGAGGCCGCGGTCGAGGGCGAGGGCCGCGCGACGCATGAGATCGTGCTCCGGCGAGCCCTCCCGCGCGGCCTCCGCGTCGAGCACGCCGAGGTGCAAGGTGGCGTCGCGCCTGCCGACCGGGAGCACGATCTCCGCGTCGAAGCCGACGAACAGACGCGTGGGGCTCGAGCCGAGGGTGCGTTGGCTCTCCCCCGGCGGCACGTAACGAACGATCTGCAGCGTCTCCCCCGGCGGAGCGAGGCACGCGCCCACGCCCCGGTCGGGCAAGATCTCCGCGAGGGCGCGCACGATCGACTCTGCGACCGCGCGCTCTCCGGCGCCGACGGGCATGTTGCACGCGGCGACGAACAAGCTGTCGAGCCAACGCACCGGCACCTCGGCCGTTCGAAGGTGCAACCCGGAGGCCTTCTCGTCCGGCATCACCCGGAGCGAAGGCACGTTCGGCGGGGGTGGTGTCGTCACCACCCGAAGCTCGGACGACTCGGGCGCGATCGACGCCGAGCCCGACGCCGGCGCGATCGAGGGCGCGGCCGACGGCGACGACGACGGATCGGTGCGCGTGGAGTTGTGGCTCACGCGCCGCCTCCCCCGCGCGGATGGTCTTCCCCGCGCCCCCCCTCGCTCGCGCGATCGAGGTCCAAGATGTTCTGCTTGCCGACGTAACTCTTGGTTTCGTAGCGCGTTATCTTGCCGATTTTCCTAACGATTTCGGCCATACGCTCGGCCTCGCTCGCGATGACCTCGGCCGCGCTCGCGCCGGGAGTATCGGCGTCGAGGACACGGCGCAAGAGGAGCGCGTAGTTCAGCACCGAGGTGAGCGGTTGGTTCAGCTCGTGCGCGGCGGCGCCGGCGAGCTCGGCGACGATCGCTTGCCGCTCTTGCGCCGAGATCTGCTCTTGGGCTTTCTGGAGGCGCGCCTCCATCTGCATCTTCTCGCGGAGGTCGGTGAAGATGCCCACGCTGCCGACCGGGGTGTCGCCCTCGTACATGAGCGCGCCGGAGAAGAGCACCGGGATCACGGCGCCCATGCTGTCCAAAATCTCGGTCCGAACGCCCTGCACGCGGCCGCCGCCCGCGCGAATCATCTTCATGATTCGGGTCGCGCCGCCCTTCGGGTAGAGCGAGTGCACGCGGCCGCCGACGGCCTCGGACGCCGACCGCCCGTAGATGCGCTCGGCCGCGCGGTTGAACAAGATGACCGTGCCGCGGAGGTCGGCGGTGATGATGCCGTCGACGGACGAGTCGATCACCTTCTGCAGGAAGTCCTTCGTCTTCACGAGCTCGGCGGCGACCTCGCGCTCCTTCGTCACGTCGCGGAAGGAGCACAGAACGATGCCCTCTTCGCGGAGGACGGAGCTGAAGTTCACGTTCAACACGACGGCGCGACCGTCGACGCGACGTACACGAACGTCGACGCCCTTAGGGAAAACGCCCTTCGCGAAGCCCACCCCGAGCTTCTCGGCGAGCTCGCGGTTCTCGAAAAAGTCTTGGAGCTTGCGGCCGCGGAGCTCGTCCTCCGAGTAGCCGGTGATGTCGCGCGCGCGCGGGTTCGAGAAGTGGAGGTGGCCGTCGGAGTCGATGACGACGATGCCGTCCCCCGAGCTCTCGAAGAAGTCGGCGTAGCGCTGGAGCGAGCGCATGCGTCGCTCGGCCTCGAAGCGCGCGACGGTGACCTGCTGCGTCTGATCGCGCAGGCTCTGGAGGACACGCGCGTTGCGGAGCGCGATCGCCATCGCGCTCGCGACGGTGCGGCACATGGAGAGCTCACGCTCGCCGAAGGCGTCGACCTGACGCGACCGGAGCGAGAGCACGCCCATCGCGCGGCCCTCGTAGAGGATCGGCATGATCGCCATCGAGGCGAACGCGATCTTGTGACCCTCGCTGCGGAAGATCTCGAGCACCGGGTGCGTCGCTGCGTCGGCGATGACGAGGGTGGAGCCGGAGCTGAGCACCTCTTGAATCTCGGGGTACTTCGCGAGATCGATAGGAAGATCACGTAGTTGCTCGTCGTCCGAGGCGGCGACGACGTAACCGACGTTACCCTCGCGCACGAGAACGATGGACACGCGGTCGACCTTCGCGACCTCCGCGATGCGCTGCACGACGGTGAACAGGATGCCGCGGAAGTCGAGGTTCGACGCGAGCGCTTGGGTGAGCTCGGTGACGACGACCGCGTCCTTCTCGCGCCGCGCGAGCTCGTCCTTCGCGCCACGGAGGCGAAGCTGCCCGCGCACGCGCGACACGAGCTCCACCGGCTTGAACGGCTTTCGCAAAAAGTCGTCCGCGCCCGCCTCGAACGCGCGCGCGATTTCGTCGTCGGCGTCGAGCGCGGTGAGCACCACGATCGGCACGTCGCGAGTTTCGGCGCGCGCGCGGAGGATACGCAGGATCTGGTAACCGTCCGGCGGGGGCATGACGAGGTCGAGGAGCACCACCTGCGGGCGCACCTTGTCGATGTCGCGCAAGGCTTCGCTTCCCGAGGTGACGGCGACCGCCGGGATACCTGCCGACGCGAGCGCCTGCAGGAGGACATGACGACTCACGTTGTCGTCGTCCACCACGAGAACCGGGCCGTCCGTCATTCTTGTAAATCATAGCTCCGATTGAGGAATCGGGGCAACGACGCGACATTTTGTAGCGGGCAGAGCGGGCCTCGCGGGAGGCCGCTCAGGGCTCTTCGGGGTCTCCTTCGGAGAAGAGATCGGCCTGCAGGATCCCCTGTCCGCTCGGCCTTTTGAGGCCAAAGTGCTCGTACGCGCGCTTCGTCGCGATGCGCCCGCGCGGCGTTCGGCCGATGAACCCTTGCTGAAGTAGGTACGGCTCGTACACGTCCTCGATCGTGTCGCGCGGCTCGCCGAGGGCAGCGGCGAGGGTCTCTACCCCGACCGGGCCGCCGTCGTAGTCGTCCAGGATCACCTTCAAGAGCCGGCGGTCCATCTCGTCGAAGCCCTTGTCGTCGACGTCGAGGCGCTTCGAGGCGGTCGCGACGGAGAGCTCGTCGATCGCGCCGTTTCCGAGCACCTCCGCGAAGTCGCGTACACGACGAAGCAAGCGGTTCGCCACCCGCGGTGTGCCTCGCGAGCGCACCGCGATGGCGTGCGCCGCGCCCTTCGAGATCGGCACCGCGAGCAGCTCCGCGCTACGCAAGACGATGCGCGCGAGCTCCTCCGGTGGGTAAAAATCGAGGCGCACGGCGTGCCCGAAGCGAGAGAGCAGCGGCCCCGTGAGCAGGCCCGTTCGGGTGGTCGCGCCCACGAGCGTGAACGGAGAAATGGGGATCTGGATCGACGACGAGAACGCGCCCTCTCCGGTGACGACGTCGATTTGGAAGTCTTCGAGCGCAGGGTAGAGGCTCTCTTCGACGATCGGATTGAGGCGGTGGATCTCGTCGATGAAGAGGATGTCGTTCGGCCCGAGCTTCGTGAGGAGCCCCGCGAGCGCGCCCTTGTGCTCGACGACGGGGCCGTTCGTCATGTGGAGCGCGACGCCCATCTCGGCGGCCAAGATTTGCGCGAGGGTGGTCTTTCCGAGGCCAGGAGGCCCCGAGAGCAAGAGGTGGTCGAGCGGCTCGCCGCGGCGCTTGGCGGCCTCCACGAACACGCGGAGGTTGTCCTTGTGCTTCTCCTGACCAATGTAGTCTGCAAATGATTTGGGCCGCAGCGCGCGGTCGTAGCGCGCGTCGTCGCCCTGGATCCCGCCGTCCACCGGGCGCGCGTCGTTCTCGCGATCGTCACGACGGCTGGCGCCGACGTTCGGCTCTTTGCCCTTCTTGGAGGCCATCGGGGCCGACCCTACCACGGCATCGAAAGAGCGACTCGAGCGCGCCGAACCGCTCCCGGGCCCGGGTTTTCGATCGCCTCGCGAGGCGGCACGGACGCGACACCGAGCCCGCGGAACGAACGGAAAGAGAAGCGTCGAACTCTCCGACGACGAGCGCGCGACGTGGTAGGAGGGTCCTCAGAAGCGCCGCACCGCCCGGTGTCTTCGGGCAAGCCAGCCCTGACCTCCGATTTTGGCTTTTCCGAGCCTTGACATCGTGGTCGATTTTCATAAAGTGCGCGGCCCCGAGCCCGGAAGTCCGGAAAGCTCGGGAACCTGAAGAGGATTCACGTGGCCAATCATCCGTCTGCCGAGAAGCGCAACCGCCAGCGCATCACCCGCACCGTGCGCAACCGCGCCGTGTCGTCTGCCGTTCGTACCTTCGTGAAGCGCGTCCGCGCCGCGATCGAAGCCAAGAACCAGGGTGAAGCAAAGACGGCGCTCCAGGTGGCGATCGTCCAGCTCGACAAGGCCGCCTCGAAGGGCGTCCTCCACGTGAAGGCGGCTTCGCGCACCATCTCGCGCCTCTCGGCGCAAGTGCACGCGCTCACCAAGCCCGCCTGAACCCGCACCTGAAAAGGTCTCGGGGCAAGACTTAGGGGTCACCTGCTTCGCGCAAGCGAGGCCAGTGATCCCGAGGCCACCTTCGGGTGTCCTCCGTCCCCATCGTCTAGTTGGCCCAGGACAGCGGCTTTTCACGCCGCCGACAGGGGTTCGAATCCCCTTGGGGACGCCATGGCCAGGTTATCGGTTTGTCCGCCGATACCCACTTATCTTCGGAAGTTCGCGAAGCCCTTCGATTTTTCATCGAGGGGTTTTTGCCGTCGTGCGTGCGTGCGTGCGTGCGTGCGTGCGTGCGCTCGCCTCACCTCGGTGCGCCGAATTGTCGATCACGACGCTCATTTTGGAGCTTCGCCGTACGACGGGATCCGAAACTTGCGGCGGTACGCGGCGGGAGAAACGCCGGTGATGCGCTTGAAGAGCCTCCGAAAGAAGGTGGGATCCTCGTAGCCGACGCGCCAACCGACCTGGTCGACCGGCTCGCTCGTCCGCTCGAGTCGGCGCTTCGCCTCTGCGACGCGGAGCTGCTGCACGTACGCGATCGGGGAGAGCGTGGTCGCGGCGGTGAAGCGGCGCTTGAACGTGCGCTCGGCGAGCTTCGAGCGCCGCACGAGCTCGTCGATCGGGCTCGCGACGGAGAAGCTCTTGTCGAGCCAGCTCTGCGCGGCGAGGATCGCGGCGTCCCCGTGGTTGCGGCGGCCCTCGAAGACCATGTAGGGCCCGAGGCCGTCGCGATGCCACTGGAGCGCGAAGAACCTCGCGACCGCCTGCGCCGCGGTCGGGCCGACGTGGCGGGCGATGAGGTAGAGCACGAGGTCGTGCCACGACATGGACGCACCGGAGGAGACGAGCTCCCCCCGCGCGCCGGCGACCACGAGCGCGCGCTCGGGGAAGAGCTTCACGTCCGGATACGCGTCGCCGAACGTACTCGCGTAGCCCCAGTGCAGCGTCGCCTCGCGCCGATCGAAGAGGCCCGTCTCGGCGAGTAGAAAGATACCCGAGCACGCCGAGCAGAGGATCGCGCCTCGCTCGTGCGCGCGTTTTACCCAGTCGACGAGCGCGGGATAGCGGCCCGCGCGCCAACCCCCGGCAGGGAGCAAGACCGACGGAACGATCACGATGTCCGCGTCGCCGACCTCTGCGACCGCTCGTGTCGCCTCCGCGGTGAGCCCGCCCGCGAGGCGCACCGGACCTGCCTCCGCGCCCACGATTTCCACGCGAAACGGTGGCGACGCCGGGATCGCCGCGTCGAAGCCGGCGAGGGCTCCGAACGACGAGAGCACGTCGTAAATCCCGTGGAGGGTGGAGATCGCGACCTCGCGGAACGCGACCAAGCTGACGCGCATGGGAGGCGAGCAAGCGGACGCGGATTTCGACGTCGGTGGCATGAATGAACCCATTTTGACCGGTTCCGCTCTCATCGGCGAGCCCGAACGTCGGCATCCTTTCTTTCGTCACCGGCACTCGCCGGGACTGCCAACTACGGAGGCTCCTCTCATGACTATCGATCCGACCAAGCTCGACTCTCTCCTCGGCCGTGCGCTCTCCGACCTCTCTGCCGGCTATGGCGGAGTGCTCATTAGCCTCGGGAACAAGCTCGGGCTCTATCGCGCCATGGCGGGCCAAGGGCCCCTCAGCTCGACCGAGGTGGCGCGAAAGAGCGAGTGCGCCGAGCGCTACGTGCGCGAGTGGCTGAACGCGCAGGTCGCGGGCGGGTATGTCGATTACCACCCCACGAGCGAGACCTACGAGCTCACGAACGAGCAAGCGCTGGTGCTCGCCGACGAGACGAGCCCCGTGTTCATGCCGGCGGCGTGGCAAATACCGGCCTCGATGTGGTTCGACGAGCAGAAGGCGGCCGAAGCCTTTCGCACTGGCAAGGGCATTCCGTGGGGTGATCACGACGCGCGGCTCCATCTCGGCGTCGCCGCGTTTTACGGCAACGCGTATCAAGCGAGCCTCGTCGGGGAGTGGCTCCCCAAGCTGGAGGGCGTAACGGAGAAGCTCACCCGCGGCGGACGGGTCGCCGACATCGGCTGCGGTCATGGGCACTCCACGGTGATCATGGCAAAGGCATTCCCGGAGTCGCGATTCTGGGGATTCGACGTCCACGAGACTTCTATCGCGGCGGCGCGACGAAACGCGGAGAAGGCCGGGGTGTCGGACCGGGTGACCTTCGCCGTCGCGACCGCGACCGACTACCCGTCTCACGACTACGATCTACTTTGTTTCTTCGATTGTTTGCACGACATGGGCCACCCCGATCGCGCGCTCCAGCACGCCGCGCGCACGATTGCGCACGACGGCAGCGTGATGCTCGTGGAGCCCTTTGCCAAAGACCGAGTCGAGGACAACATCAACCCGGTAGGCCGCCTCTACTATTGTTCGTCGACCACGGTCTGCTGCGCGCACGCGATCTCGGAGGGTGGCACCCACGTCCTCGGGAACCAAGCGGGCGAGGCGCGCCTCTCGCATCTCGCGCGTGGAAACGGCTTCTCCACGTTCCGTTCGGTCATGCAGACGCCGTTCAACCTGGTCCTGGAAGCGCGTCGCTGATTGGCGACGACGCGCACCTCGCGCCCCGTGAGCACCGCACGGGGCGCGAGGCCCACGTTCGTTTCGATACCGGCACGAACCGACACCCGCCCCTTGTCTGGTTTTTGGTGCGCCCCAAAAACGTACCATGAGGTATGTTTTGGCGATGCTCCGAGCGTTACGGGACCGGCTGACGCGGATGTTCGCGTTGCGATTTCGTGAATACAGCCGCGCGCGGGCGCGATCGTCGCCGGACGACGTGCTTCGTGCGGCGCAGGCGACCATGAAACGAAAGACGTTTTGTGTGCTCGCGACGCAGGGCGAGCACGGGGTCGCGGCGCGTGTGCTGCAGCCGTTCCCCCCCGAGGAGGACCTCGTCGTGTGGCTCGGTACGAGCCGAGCGTCGCGCAAGGTGGCCGAGCTCGAGCGCGATCCGCGCGCGACGTTGGTTTACGAGGACGACGACAAGGGCGCGTGCGTGGTGCTCGCGGGGACCATCACGGTGGTGGACACCCTCGCCGAGCGCGAAGCCCGCTTTCACGCCACGTGGTTCGCGTTCTGGCCGGAGGGGCCGCGCAGCGACGACTACGTCTTGCTTCGCTTCGAGCCGAGCTGGATCGAAGTCTGGGACGCCGCGCGACGGATTACCCCCGAGCCCTTCGGACTGGCCTCGATGCACCTCGTGAAGCGGGGGGACGGGTGGGCGGCCGCGGATGCTGCGCGGTCGTCGACCAGCACACGGTCGCGCACGAGTAAAGTGCCAATCAAGGCGGGCCCGTAGAGTGACACTCAGGACACCCACCGAGCCCATGGGGCCGCCCCCCCCCAATTGCGCGCCAACCTGAGCCGGCCGTACGCCCCTCTCCCATTTTACCGCAATAAAATCGCCTATCCCGCAGCCGCAGACAACGAATGAGCTTCACCAATTACTCCGTGCGCAGCCGCCCGAAACGGGCTATCCTTGATTGCCATACAGGAGCGACTCGGCGTCGCAAGGAAGCATAAATGGCTGTAGGTCGTCACCTCGCGGGGGCTTTCGTCGCCGCCATTCCGCTCTTTTGCTTCGCGCTCACGCACTGCAGCGTCACCCTCGCCGGCGACGCGCCCGACGGAGCGAGCGATTCGCCTGTCGACAGCGTCGACGGCTCGCCTTTGGAGCCGACGTGCCCACGCGACGACGCGGGCGCGGTCCTCGATCAATGTCGCTGCGCGACGAGCTCGCCGCTTCTCGATTCGGAGTGCTCTCCGGACAAGGCTTGTCCGGACGAGCTCGACTGCATCTACGAGCCCGGGTGCACGAATCCGAGAGGGCAGTGCCGGCCCTACGCCCGCTGCACCGACGGCGGCCTCCTGTCGCCCAGCATTTGCGGCTGCGATGGCGTCGTTCGTCGAACGCGCGGGGTCCCCTTCCCGGCGCTGCCGGCTCCCGGCACTCACAGCGCGCCCTGCCCGGGCGACGGCGGAACCGACTGATCGCGAAGAAGACGCGCGAACGACCGATCGAGCCCATCATGGATCGCTCTCGGGTGGTCGGTTCGGCCGAATTTTGGGCCCGCGCGACCGAGTTTGGTAGGACACGAGCACGTGCCTTCGCTCCGCCGCCTCGCCCTCCCCGTTCGCTCCTTCGGCCTCGCCGCCCTCGCGGCGTGCGCGTTCGTCATCGGGTGCAACGGGAAGAGCGGCACCGACGACGCGGCGGTGATCACGACCGCCGCGGGGCCGGAGGGCTCGGTCCAAGGACCGTCGGAGCCGGCGACGCTCCCGAAGGCGGAGGGGGGCAAGCTCGCCGCCCGCGCGATGGAAGTGCCGGTCATGGAAGGGCCGAGCCCAAATTCCAAGCGCATCGGTTACCTCCGCGCCGGCGCGGTGGTGAGCACTCGCGGTGGTGTCGCCTCCAAAGAAGGTTGCCCCGGTGGCTGGCTCCCGATCGCGCCGCGTGGGTTCGTGTGCGTGGGCCCGGGCGCGACCGGCAACATGGACGACGCGATCGTAAAGGCTTCGACCCGCCGGCCGGAGATTGGCACTGGCCTGCCCTACGGATACGCGGTCGTGCGCACTTCGCAGGCGCCCTTTTATACCCGCTTTCCGAGTGAGGCCGAGGCGAAGGCGCTCGAGCCCGATTGGGACAAACACTTCCGCACCCTGGAGCAGGCGGAGGCCGAAGAGGCGCGCGATGGAGCCTACCCGCAGCTCTCTTCCCTCCCCGACGGCAAGCTTCCGATCGAGCCCGCCCCCGGTGTGCTCGCCTCCTGGGCGACCGACGGGAAAGACGATCCGACTCCCGATTTCCTCGCCGACGGCAAGACGGTCCCGAACCTCTCTGGCCTGGTGTTCTCCCACAAACCGGACACCGACGCCGGCTCGAGCTGCCCATCCGGGCAATCCACGTGCGTCCCGCTCGACGCGGCGCGCCCGATGCGCAGACTCGGCATTTCGTTCATTGCCAGTCTGAAGACCGAGAAGCGCCGTTACCTCTTGACCCCCGATTTGCTGCTCATGCCCGCCGACCGCGTGCGCATCGTGCGCGGCACGGCCTTTCACGGCGTGGAGCTCGGCAAGGGCGAAGGCGCGCTCTCGCTCCCGATCGTGTTCGTCACCAAGGCGGGCGCGAAGAAGTGGTCACTCGAGGGGAAGCACCTCGCCGCCGGCGCCGACCTGCCCTGGCGCGCCGCGTTCGAGGTCGAGAAGAAGCAGCGCATCGTGAACGGCGAGCACTTTCACGTCCTCAAGGACGGCACGATGGTGAACGCCAAAGAGAGCGCGCGCCTCGATCCGATCCGCAAGCTACCGAAGTGGGCAAAAGAGGGCGAACGCTGGATCGAGATCAACCTCGCGAAACAGACGCTCCTCGCCGTCGAAGGGGAAGGCCCGGTGTACGCCACCCTTGTCTCTACCGGTGCGGGTGGCATGTCGGACGACGCCGAGAAGAACCCGTTCGTGACGCCGAAGGGCATCTTCCGGGTGCACACGAAGCACGTCGCCTCCACCATGGATAGCCGCCAGCCGGAGGCCGAGTTCGAGCTCCGCGACGTGCCCTACATTCAATACTTCAAAGACGGATACGCCCTCCACGCCGCCTATTGGCACGACCAATTCGGCACTCCGCGTTCGCACGGCTGCATCAACCTGGCACCGAAGGACGCGGCGAAGCTCTTCGGATTCACGAAGCCGGAGGTACCCGAGGGGTGGCACGGCGCGTCGCTCGCCCTGAAGGGCAGCGTGGTCTGGATCCACAACTGACGATCGCTCGACGCTCGCGCCTCAGGAGCGTCGCGAGGCTCGCGCCTCAGGAGCGTCACGACGCTCGCGCCTCAGGAGCGTCGCGACGCTCGCGCCGGTATAGTTGCATCCTGCACCGAGCTCAGCGTGACGCGGCTGGCTTCGCGAAGGCGCTCGTGATTCGAGCTTCGGTCTTCGCGAGGGTCGCCTCTAGCGTAGGAATCCGGTCCTCCGCGCTCCACGAGCGCTGGTCGCGGAGCGCCTCGCGAAGGAACGCGAGCGCCTCTGCCTTCGTGACGACGCGGTAGTCGCCCGTCTCGGGGCCGGTGACATAACGTGCATTGGCCGCCTCTTTGGAGATTCCGTCGGTGACGACGACGCGCACGTCGAAGCGGTCGCCGAGCTCCATGCAGCAGCACTCGCCGAACGAATAACAATCTTGTCCGAGGAGGCGGCCGGCGAGCGCCTGCGGCCCGAAGTCGTCGTACGCCAAGAGCAGCGTTTTTTGGGGCAGATCGGCGGGGGCGGGCGGAAAGTCTTTCCAGGTGCCGTTCGAGTTCTTTGGATTCTTCCGTGCGGCGCTCTCTCGTGCTTTCGCGGACTCTCGCGCGCGCTCGGCCGACGACACCGACGAGGCCGACGACACCGACGAGGCCGACGACACCGACGAGGCCGACGACACCGACGCGGTTTCGACCTTTGCCTTCGACGGCGCGGGCACGCGCGAGCACGCGGCGGCGAGCAGGGCCGAAACGCCAACGAGCACGTGAAGAGACCGCGCCATTCCGACGACGTACCGTAATCCCCTCGCCGAACGCAAGGCGGGTCGCGCGGCGTCGCGACGCACGACCCGATCGTAACGCTGGGTGCGCCTACTTGGCCTCGACGTAGCTCACGACCCGGAGCCCGGGCAAGAGGCCTTCGCGGTCTTGGAGCTCGAGCAACACCTCGAGGATCTTGGTGTCGATGCGCTCCGTTGGGTCGTCGGTCCGCACGTTCTTGCGCCCCATCCGACGGCCGATTTCGACCACGTTCGCCGTGAAGCGTTTCCCGGGATAGGCATTCAAGGTCACGAAGGCCTTCGAGCCGACCTTCACGCGGCCGATGTCGCGCTCGTCGAGGTCCATGCGAACGCGGAGCTTGCGGGTATCTCCCACGACCGCGATCGGGTCGCCGCCCTGGGGATTGTAATATTCACCGGCGCGGAGCTTCACTTGGAGCACGTGCCCCGCGATCGGCGATCGAATCGTGAGCCTGTCGAGGTTCGATTTTGCCTGGTCGCGGCGCGCGACCGCGGCTTGCACGTTGGCTTGCGCGACGAGGATATCCTCCGAGCGCGCGCCGGCGACGGCGGCACCGCGGCGCGCGAGGGCGGCGTCGAGGGAGCCCTTGTCGGCCTCGGCCTGCCGGCGCGCGCGATCGAGCTCGTCGGCAGTCGCGGCGCCACCTTTGGCGGCCTGCTCTACACGCGAGAGGGCCCCTTGGGAGAGCTCGGCGCGCGCCTTGGCGCTGTCGGTGTCGGCCGCGATCGCGTCGCGATCTTCTTTTCGCAGGCCGCGCGCGGTGCGAAGGAGCTCGGCGCGACGAACGGAGAGATCGGCCTCCGCCGCGTCGAGAGCAGCTTTCTCCGCGTCGTTCTCGAGGTCGGCGATTTTGGCGCCGATCTGCACTTCGTCGCCCTCCTTCACCGCGAGATCTTTGATCCGGCCCGGGATGTGGCTCGCGAGCTTGGTCTCGCGATCTTGGGGCTCGATGATCCCGTTCCCTGCGACATAGGAGCCCTCCGGCACCTGCGCGCGCTCGTCGACTCCCGATTTTGGCTTTGCCTCGCGTTCTGCTTTTTTGAAGTCTTTCTCGGTAGGAACGGTCTGCGGCCCGGCGAGCACCGAGCGGGTCACCATCGCGACCGAGAAGAGCAAGAACGCGCCGAACACGAACAGGCCGTAAGGCACTTTCTTCTTCATGATTTCTCCACGATGAGGCCGTCTTCGATGTGAACGATGCGATCGGCGAGGTGAAAGATGCGGTTGTCGTGGGTGACGACGACCACGGTGTGGCCGTGGTCCTTCGCGAGGCTACGGAGCGTCTCGGTGACGGAGAGGCCGTTTTGAGCGTCGAGCGCGGCCGTCGGCTCGTCGGCGAGGAGGATCGGCGGCGCGCCAGCGAGGGCGCGCGCGATGGCGACGCGCTGCCTCTGCCCACCGGAGAGATCACCCGGCTTGGAGTCGACCTTGTCGCCCAAGCCCACGTCGCCGAGGAGACGATGTGCCTCCGCGACTGCCGCTTTGGACGAATAGCCACGAAGCTCGAGGAGCATCGCGATGTTCTCGGTCGCGGTGAGCGAAGCGAGCAGGTTGTGCGCCTGGAACACGAACCCGATGTAGGAGAGGCGTAGCCCGGGGAGCATTCCCTCTTTCGCGTGGGAGATGTCTTGGTCGAAGAGCTTCACCTTCCCACCGGAGGCGGTGAGCACACACCCCAAGATCGACAGGAGAGTGGTCTTACCGCTGCCGGAAGGCCCGCTCAGCATGACGAACTCGCCGGGCGCGACCTGAAAGTCGACCCCTTTGAGCGCGCGGTAGGCCGTCGCCCCCGAGCCGTACGTCTTCTCGACTCCGGCGCAATCGATGGCCAAGTCGCTCATCGGAACACCATCGCCGGCTCGACTTTTCGAATACGGAGGAGCGCCAAAGACGAAGCCATGACACACATCATCACCATCACGAAAATCGTGCCGAAGGTGAGCTGTGGAGGCAGATTGAGGGCGAGCTTGGCGGACCTTATTCCGACCGCCATCCTTGTCACCAGGAAGAGCCCGATGACCGACCCCATGACGCCGTAAAGCACGGACTGCACGAAGAGCAGAATCGCGAGATCGAAGGTGGTCGCGCCGATCGCCTTCAGGGTGCCGAACTCGCGAATGTTGTCGACCACGGAGGAGAACATGGAGAGCGACACGATCACGAAGCCGACGACGAGGCCGAACACGGTGCTCGTGCCGAAGGTGATCCCGATCGCGGTCTTCGTGAGGATGTTCTTCACGATGATCCCCTCGAACTCGGTCTTGGTGAGCACTTGGGTGTCCTTCGCGACGTGCTCCGCGACGCGCTTCTTCGCGTCGTTCGGGTCCACCCCGGGGGAGAGCTTCACGAGGCCGAAGTTCGCCTGATCGCGAGGTAGCCGGGTGAGCTCGCGGGCAAGCTCGTAGTCGGCGAAGGCGTAGCTAGGGCCGAATGGCACGAGGCCCCACGTGAAGCCACCGACCGTGACCTTGCGCCCGTTCACCTCCCGTACGCTGCCGAGGTTGAGGGCGCCCAAAGTCTCTCGTTCGGAGTCCTCGAACATCATCGTGTCGGGGCGGTTGAGCACGTCTTTGCTGCCCACGATCACGTTCCAGGGCCCGCCAAGATAATTAGGATACGAGACACCGACGAGGTTCACCGGCTCGCTGCCTCCCGAAGGGAGCGTCACCGTCGCGGTCGCGAACACGAGCGGCTGCGCTTCTTGCACCCCTGCGACCGTGCGCGCGGCGAGGATATCGGAATAGGGAATCACCTTTCCGCCTTGCACCGTCTCTGCGCCGGGCGGTACGAGCCATAGCTCGGCGGGGGTGTTCCGCACGAACATCACGTTCTTGTAGAGGAGCCCGAGGAACGTGCCGAGCTGTTGGTTCGAGAGCACGACGGCGAAGACGACGCCGAGCATGGTCCCGGCCATCTTCAACCAGTCGTGAAACATCATTCGAATGCCGGTGCGCGCCATCGTGCGAAACCGAAGGACGATGCCTGCGCGACCGCGGATCGGCTTCGCGACCTTGCGTGGCGTGGTCGTGGGCGAGGAAGCGGCGGCGCTCACGGCGTCCTCCGGTCGATGTCGAGGTTGCCCGCCGCGACGCGCAGGTCGGCGCGCGCGAAGAGCAGATCGGAGTCGGCCTGGATACGGGTGACGTCCGCGACGAAGGCGTCGCGCTCTGCCGTGGTCACGTCGAGGAAGGTTGCGGTGCCGGCCTCGTAGCGTTGCCGTGCGAGCCTCGCCGCAAGCCGGTTCGACTCGACTCCCGCGCGTGCAGCCTTCGCTTTGTCGATTTGGGTGCGGACCGCGTACCAGGCCAAATAAAGGCGATCTTTGGTCGCCTGCCGCGTGCGATCTTCACGCACCCTCGCGACCGCCACCGCGTCGTCTTGGGCACTTCCGGTGACGATCGAGCTCGCGTCGAAGCGAATCGCGACCGTCGCGGTGAGCGCGTAGATGCTCGAACGATCCTGGAAGCCGGTCGCGTTCGTGAACCGGTTCTGCGCGCCGAGCGCGAGGGTGGGCAAGAGCTGCGCGCGCGTCGCGGTGGCTTGGCGCTCGGCGGCGCGTGCTTCGTCGGCGGCGGCGCGGACGCTCGGGTGGCCGTCGGCCCCCTTGCCCTCCCACTCCGCGAGCGGGCCCTCCGGCGTGAGATCGGCGTCGAGCTGCGGCGCACCATCAGCCGGTTTTTTCCCCGAATCGGTCTCGAGGGCGCGGCGCGCGACCGCGACTTGGTAGCCCGCGTCCGCGACGAGCTGGCGGTTCCGCGCGACCTCCGCCTCGGCCCGCTTCTGGTCGAGCTCCTGCGCGAACCCCGCCTCTTTCCGGGTCGTCACGAAGGCGAGGTTCTTCTCCGACGTCTCGAGGGTGCGCTCCGCCGACGAGAGCACCGAGGTCGCCGCGACGACTTGGTAGTAGTCGCGCACGACGAGGCGCGCGACGTCGAGGCTCGTGCTCTTCGCGCGCGAATCGGCCGCCTCACGCGTGCGGTTCGACGCGCCGATGCGCTCCCACTGCCCCACGTCGACGAGCGTGACGTTCGCGGTCAGGTAAAGGTCGACCTGATTTTCGGGCACGATGAGCTTGTCTGCGACGCGGGCCTCGAACTGGTTTCGCGTGTACGTCCCGGTGACGCCGAGGGTGGGGAGCAGCTTCACGCGTGACGCGTCGGCTTCCGTCTCCCGCTGCGCCGTCAGCGCTCGCTGCTCACGTGCGTCGAAGTTGCGCGTTTTCGCCGAGCTCACGAACGTGTCGAGCGGCTCGAGGGCGAGCGCGTCCGCGCCGGAGAGCGCGAAGAGGAGGAGCGTGGAGGCTCCAAGAATAGTTGAGCGGACACTCATGAATGACGTCCCTTTTTGCGCGTCGGCGTGGGCGCGCTCGACGTTTTGGGTTTCGGTGAAGGCGCGGGCGAGGGCTTTCGCGCGTGTTCGGGCAGGGCTCCGTAGAGCGTGAGCGTGACGTACTCGGCGACGAACGTGGGGCCGTCGACAGGGTGCGCGCGGATGCCGGCGCTCCGCTTCACGACGTAAGCGAGGAATACGTATTGGAAGATCGCGCCGACGAAGCTCCGCGCGAGTACGGTGACGTTCACCGGGGCGAGCTTTCCGTCCTCGACGAGGTTGCCGAAGAGCCCCTCCACCGCGCGCAAGAGGCGCACCGGAGGTGGCGCTGTTTTCATGATCGGTGGGATATTGTCGCCTGGCGTGGTCCCGCCCATGTGGGTCACGATCATCGGGACGATGCGCTCGAACTTCACGAGCATCGCCATCCCGAGGTCGAGGAGGACCTCGGCGGCAGGCTTTCCCTTCGCGCCGTAGGCGACCCCTTCGACGAGCCCTTCGACGTCGTTCTCCGCGTTCATCGCGCACTCGAAGAGGTTCGTCTTCGAGCCGAAGCGCTTGAAGAGCGTGCCCTCCGAGACACCCGCCCTCGCCGCGACCTCGGCGGTGGTTCCGCCGGGGCCCCGCTCGAGGAAAACGGCGCGCGCAGCGTCGAGGAGCTCGGCGTCGGTGATGGTGGTAGGGCGCCCCATTTATGAGTGAGTACTCACTTACGGTCAGCGGTCGCGCCCGTCAATGGTCGACCGCACGAATTTGGCGCGACGGCCTTCAGCTCCCCGAAACGACGCGCAGTTTTTCGACGGCGCCGGCGCAGGGTGCCCCGCCGCGGTACGGCGGTGCACGCGTGGATCGCCTGGCGGAGCGACACACGCCCGGATCACGAGCGCATCGCGGACGCGGGCGGATACGCTTCGGCGCGACGACGCGTCGCCTTCGATGTCAGCTCTCGACGCCGATCGTCTCGGGACGGCCGACCCACGCGCCGGCGCACGCGAGGCCCCACGCGATAGGCGAGAACGCGAGCGCGAAGAGGAGCGAAATGGGCGCCGCGAAGCCGAGCACGGCGAGCACCATCACGATCGCGAGGGCGCTCGCGAGCGCGGGCTCGAGCAACGTCGGCAACGACGAGGCCTTCGCGATGAGGTACCCGCTGAGCGGAAACGCCGATAAAATGCCTGCCCCGAGGAGGGCGACCGGCGCGGTGGTCGAGACGTCGTGCTCGTCCACGAGGGAAAAGTCGACCCTCGCCCAGTGCCCGAACGCGATCGACGCCGCGAGCCCGAGCAGCATCGCGCCGACCGTCACGAGGGCGCCGAGCACGATCCAGCGCACCACGATGGGGCGGCCCTCTCGCCGAAGCGCGGCGCGCACATGGGACAGGCTCGGCGGCCCGCTCGTCGGATCGAGCGACATCGGCTCGAGCAGGTTGCCGTCCGAAGCGATCGCCTCGTCGCCGCGACGACGGAGATCGCGCGCAGCGAAGAACGCGAGCGCGCCCATCGCGAGCAGGAGCGGCAGCGTCCCCACGAGCGCGCCCGAGCCGCGACCCCACACGAGGTGCGCGTAGAGCCCGTGGCTCACCGTCGCGAGGAGCCACGATGCGGGGAAAATAGGCCCCGGACGCTTTTGCCGCTTCGCTCTCCCGAGCGCGTATCCCCACGCCGTCGCGAAGAACACGTTCGCCGGGAGGGCCAGCGCGGCGCGGGCGAGCCACACCCAGGCGTGCGGGTGGGTCATCAGCATGCGCGCATTTTCGGTGACCGCGAAGCCGAGGGCAGAGGCCGCCGCGTACACGACGCCGTCGTAGGGCTCGTCGAAGTATTTCGAGCGAAACGCAGGCCACATCGCGGCCGTCTTCGCGGCCTCACGCGTGGGGGCGACGAACGCGAAGATGAACACGAGCGCCCCGGCGTTGCCCGAGACGTGCGTCTTCATGTCGAGCCCCGTCCACTTGGTGGCGAGGTACTGGAGGTAAAATGCAGCGCCCCCGAACGTTCCCCCGAGGAAGAACGTGGTGAGCACGAGCGGCACCGGCTCCCTTCGGCTGTCCGAATAATGGACCACTCCGAGGAGGAGCAGCGCCGGCAGAACCGCCGGTAGGAGCCACCAAAGCACGTGCGCCACGGTCGAACCTTAGGTCAGCGTGGAAAGAAACGGAACGACCGCGAGCCTTGCGGTGGAACGAGGCGCGGGCTCTCCGTCGATGCACCGTGAACAGAGCCTGGGCGCCGACCTCAGGGCCCGAGGTGAAAGCCGACCCGGAGCGCGGTGGCGACGCCGAAGCCGGCCGAGCTGCCGTCGAACCGGTACACGTCGCTGTTGAGGTACTCGGCTTGTGTCTCGGCGGGGAGCTGGTCGAACTCGGGCGGGAGCGTCGACTTCGGACGCTGGAGGTAGAGAAAGTCGCCCGTGATCCCGAGGCCGAGCGAAAAGTAGTTGTTGATGAAGTAGTCGAACCCGAGATCGAGGCCCGCGTTCCAGCCCTTGATGCTCACGCTCGACGCGAGCGCGTCGGCCGCGGCGGGCGTGCCGCTGGAGAACAGATCGCCGAGCGAGCCGACACCGGAGTACCCGCCATGGAGGCCGATGATGATGTCGACCTTGGAGACCGGGATCTTGAAGAGCAGCTCGCCGTTCGCCTGAACGAGGGCAAAATCCGTGATTCGGTGCCACCTGAGGCGTGCGCCGAGGCTCACGAACACGAGGCGTAGACCCGCGCCGATGCCGGCCATGAAGCCCGCGCCGTCGGCGTTGGTGATGCCGAGGTTCTCCACCGAGAACGTGCGCATGTTCGCGTAGCTGGCGCCGAGCTCGCCGTTGACCCAAAAGAGCTCGCTCAGGCGCGACGGCTCTTCGTCTTTCTTCTCCGGGTCCTTCTGCGGCTCTTGCGGCCGAAGCTCGGAGGGCAGCGCGGCGCCGGAAGCGTTCGCGGGGGGCGGCGTGCCGAGCGGACTCGCTGTCGCGGGCGCAGTGGGCGCG
>JAAFHV010000040.1 GCA_013297655.1 Myxococcales bacterium
GTCCACCAGACACGAATTCGAGGGCCCGGCGCGATCCGTCCGCCTGCGCGAGCCGTCCGCCAGCTACGAGCCGCCCGCCTGCTGCGAGCCGCCCGCCAGCTACGAGCCGCCCGCCTGCTGCGAGCCGTCCGCCAGCTGCGAGCCGTCCGCCAGCTACGAGCCGTCCGCCACGAATTCGAGGGCGCCCGCCGAGCGCAGCGAGCCGTCCACCTGGAGCCGTCCGCCGTCCCCGAGATACGAATTCGAGGGCGCCCGCCGAGCGCAGCGAGGCAGTCGCCCGAACAACCGTATCGAGCAAGGCCGCAGGCCGCCGCGAAGATACGAACGCCGCCCCAGCAGGTTTGCGGGGCGGCGCGTAGGAAGCGAAAGGAAGTGGAGAAAGCGAAGCTAAGGGGTGGAGAGCCTTGGACCTCGGAGTCGGGCAACCCCGAGGTCCGTTTGGGAGGAGGCGAGGAGGATGAATGCGGGAAGCGTGCCACCTTGGAATCGCCGCAGAATCGCGCCAGATCCCTGCGCCGATCGCCAACATCGTCAACGGCGGCTGGCACAATCGTGGCACATGTCGAGGGAGGGCTTGCGAGGTCGCGAGCGCTGCATGACATTGCGGGCGCCATGTCGACCCATGCCTTTCAAGCCGACGTCACCCGGCTCCTCGAGCTGGTGGTGCACTCCCTCTACTCGAACAAGGAGATCTTCCTCCGCGAGCTCGTCTCGAACGCCGCCGACGCGCTCGACAAGCTTCGTTTTCGCGCCGTAACGGACCCCACGCTGATGGGCGACGTGCCCCTCGGGATCACGCTCCGGCCCGACGCCGAGAACAAGACACTCTCGATCGAGGACACCGGGATCGGGATGAACGAGGAGGAGCTCGTGAAGCTCCTCGGCACCGTCGCCCACTCCGGCACCCGCGAGCTCTACGAGAAGCTCTCGAAAGCGGGGGACGCGAAGGACCTCTCCCTCATCGGTCAGTTCGGTGTCGGCTTTTACAGCGCGTTCCTGGTGGCCGAGCGGGTGGACGTGATCTCGCGCGCGGCCGGGCAAGACAAGACCTTCAAGTGGACGTCCGACGCGAAGAGCGAGTTCACAGTGGAGGAGCTCCCCGAGCCGCGCGCCACGCACGGCACGACCGTGACCTTGCACATGAAGGAAGAGCACGTGGAGTTCCTCGAGAACTGGCGCCTCCGCAACCTCGTCGAACGCTATTCGGACTACGTGCCGCACGCCGTCTCCCTCGTCACGAAGGACAAGGACGGCAAAGAAGAGACGAACGTCATCAACCGCGCGACCGCCCTCTGGCAGCGATCGAAGAGCGAGATCACGGACGAGCAGTACGACGAGCTTTACAAGCATATTTCCCACGATTTCGAGAAGCCGTACGCGCGCTCGCACTTCAAGATCGAGGGCTCGCTCGAGTTCACCGGGCTCCTCTTTTTGCCGCGTCGCGCGCCGAACGATCTGTTCGACCCGAACAAGTCGAAGGGCCTTCGGTTGTTCGTGAAGCGAGTCCTCATCATGGAGGACTGCACCGAGCTCTTGCCGCCGCACCTCCGCTTCGTGCGCGGCCTCGTCGATTCCGACGATCTGCCGCTCAACGTATCGCGCGAAATCCTCCAAGACTCGAGCACGCTCCGCGCGATCAAAAAGCAGGTCACGAAGCGCGCCCTCGACATGATCGAAGATCTCTCGAAAGAAGATCCGGAGGCGTACCTCGAGCTCTCGCGCACGTTCGGCGCGGTGCTGAAAGAAGGCGCCGCGATGGGCGAAACGGACGACAAGCTCGTCTCGCTCCTGCGCTTCGAATCGACCAAGACCGGCGCCGGCGAAGGCCCCGCCATGATCTCCCTCGACGACTACGTCGCGCGTATGCCCGAGGGGCAAAAGGCGATCTACTTCCTCCACGGCCCGAACCGCGCGTCGCTCCTCGGCTCGCCCTACCTCGAGACGCTCACGAAGAAGGGCTACGAGGTGCTCCTCCTCACCGACGCGGTCGACGAGTTCGCCGTCGCCGGCATTCGCAAATGGAAGGACAAGGAGCTCACCTCCGCGATGCAATCGGGCCTCGACCTCGGCGAGACCGACGAGGAAAAGAAAGATCGCGAGGTTCGAAACGACAAGCTCAAGGGCCTGGTCGAGCTCGCGAAGAAGATCCTCGAGGGCCGCGTGCAGGAGGTCAAAGTGTCGGACCGTTTGACCGACTCTCCCTCGTGCCTCGTGCTCGGACCGGGGGGCACGCCGCTCGCGATCGAAGCGATGCTCCGCGCCGCCGGTCGCCCCGTTCCTCCGAGCCCGCGCATCTTCGAGCTCAACGCGACCCACCCGCTGGTGGAAAAGCTCGGTCTCCGCGCCGACGCGAACGCGAGCGACGAGGCGATCGCCGACTACATCGAGGTCCTCTACGACCAAGCCAAGCTCGCCGAAGGTGGCGTTCCCGACGATCCGGGACTTTACGGCCGCCGCGTCGCGAAGCTGCTCTCGCTCGGCGCGTGACCGCTCGCGCCCTGGAAAAAAACCTGTTTCGTGGCTCGCCGGGAGGTCGGCGGGCCGCGAAGAACGGACGACACGACCCCTGGACTGCCGAGGATCGCCACGCTTCGAAGGACGAGGCGTGCGGGGCGCCTCTCATGCGGGTGAGCGCACTCCGGCGCGTACGAAAATCGGGTTCGCGAGCACGCGCGGGGCTCGTCATCGGCATCTTGCTCGCGGTGTGCCTCGGGAGCGGTCGTGCGGCGGCGCACGCGATCCCGCGGCTCTACGTTTCGGTGGGCCCCGCCGCCGCGATCGAGCCGGGGCGTCGTCTCGGGCTCGTGGGCGGCTCGCTCGTCCTCGGGCTCGGGGTCGATCCCGAGGCCGACGCGCTGCTCGTGCAGGGGCTGTTCTTGTCGTCGACGACGGACCTCGACACGAAGATCCTCCCCGCCGGCGAATTTACGTGGGGCGCGGTCCTGATTGGCTATCGCAGGTTCTTCCCTATCTTCGAGGGGAGCGGCGGCGTGAGGCCCTACTGCACGTTGTGGCTCGGCGGTGGCGGCGCGGTGCAGGGCCTCCGCGGGAACGAGCAGCTCGTCAGTGGCTCCCTCGTCGTCTCGGGCGATCTCGGGCTCCGCATCAACACGTTCGTCACGGTGGCGGTGCAGGGCTCGTACTCCGCGCCGCTCGTGGCCGCGCCGCTCGGGCTCGTGATTCAGCTCGGGCTCCCGTGAATGTCATCGAAGGAGGAGCCCGTGGCCCTCGCCGCGCCCTTCGGCCTCTCCGCCAAGGTCGGATATCCATGAAGAATGCACGTATCGTGGAGGCGCCTACGCGCGAAATCCGCAGGCCGGGCGGGGTCGTCGGAGAAGCGTTTCGTGGTGCTGTTCAAACGTCCAGGTCTTGGGTAAGGAAGCTCTCATGACGGACGCTCCCCCGATCGACGATCCCTGCCCCCGCATCGCCCTCGATCTGAACATCCCGCTGCCTTCGGTGAAGTCCACCGTCGCGCTGCTCGCGGAGGGGGCCACCGTGCCCTTCATCGCGCGCTATCGCAAAGAGCAGACGGGCGGCCTCGACGAGGTGCAGATCCGCGACATCGAGGAGAAGCGTGTGTACTACACGGAGCTCTTGGAGCGCCGTCGCACCGTGATCGCGGAGATCGAGTCGCAGGGCAAGCTCACCCCCGAGCTCCGCAAGAAGATCGACGCGACGTGGGTCAAGTCGGAGCTGGAAGACCTTTATTTGCCCTTCAAACCGAAGCGTCGCACCCGCGCGACGATGGCGCGCGAGAAGGGGCTCCAGCCGCTCGCGGACATGATCTTGGCGCAAGCTTCGGGCGATCCGAAGGCGCTCGCGCAGCCCTTCGTGAGCGACGAGAAGGGGGTCGCCGATCTCAAGGCGGCGCTCCAGGGCGCGCGTGACATCGTGGCGGAGGCGATCGCGGAGCGGGCCGAGGTTCGTCGCACCGTGCGCGAGATTTACCGCAAGGAAGCGGTCGTCGCGTGCGCGCCCATCGCGGAGAAGACGAAGGCGCCCACGAAGTTCGAGATGTATTACGACTTCCGCGAGAAGCTGGAGGGGCTGCCCTCGCATCGCTACTTGGCCATTCGTCGCGGCGAGGCGGAGGGCGTGTTGCGCGTCGATCTGGAGGTCGACAAAGAGCGCACCTCGGCGAGCGTGCAAGGCATGGTCGGGGTAAAACCTTCGTCGCCGTTCGCGCCGGAGCTTCGCGCCGCGGTGGACGACTCGGTCGCGCGCCTCTTGTGCCCGAGCATCGAGAGCGAAGCGCGGATCGACCAGAAAATGCTGGCCGATCGTGACGCGGTCGACATTTTCGCGGAGAACCTGAAGAAGCTCCTCCTCGGCGCGCCGCTCGGTCGGCGGGTGGTGCTCGGGATCGATCCGGGGCAGCGCACGGGCTGCAAGTGTGTCGTCGTGGACGACACCGGGAAGCTCCTCGAGCACACCCTCGTGAACCTCGTGCAAGGCGATCGCGCCCTCGACCACGCCAAGAAGACCATCGCCGCGCTCGTCGCGAAGTACTCGCCCTTCGCGGTCGCGGTGGGCAACGGAACCCACGGCCGGGAGACGGAAGACTTCGTCCGCAAGGTGCTCGCAGAAGAGAAAAAAGACGTGATGGTCGTGCCGGTGAGCGAGTCCGGCGCATCGGTGTATTCTGCAAGCGACGTCGCGCGCGAAGAGTTCCCCGATTTGGATCTCACCGTCCGCGGCGCGGTGTCGATCGCGCGGCGGCTGCAAGATCCGCTCGCGGAGCTGGTGAAGCTCGATCCGAAGGTGATCGGCGTGGGCCAGTACCAGCACGACGTGTTCCAGCCGATGCTCAAGCGCAAGCTCGCGGAGGTGATCGAGTCGTGCGTGAACGCGGTCGGGGTGGAGCTCAACACGGCGAGCGCCTCGCTCCTCGAGCACGTGGCGGGGCTCGGTCCTACCGCGGCGAAGAAGATCGTGAAGCACCGCGAAGAGAAGGGCGCGTTCGCCTCGCGCGCGGAGCTCATGAAGGTTGCCGGCATCGGCCCGAAGGCGTTCGAGCAGTGCGCCGGCTTCGTCCGCGTGCGAGGTGGCAAGCACCCTCTCGACGCGAGCGCGGTGCACCCGGAGCGCTACGCTCTCGTCGAGACGATCGCAAAAGATCAGGGCGTGAAGCTCGCCGATCTTCTGTCCAACGCGGAGCTCGTCGCGCGCATTCCATGGGCAAAATACGCCTCGAACGACGTGGGTATGCCCACCTTGGAGGACATCAAGAAGGAGCTCCAGAAGCCCGGCCGCGATCCGCGCGACGCGTTCGAGCCGCCCAAGTTCCGCGACGACGTACGCACGATGGAAGATTTGAAAGAGGGAATGGAGCTCGAGGGCGTGGTCACCAACGTGACGGCCTTCGGCGCCTTCGTGGACGTTGGCGTGCACCAAGACGGCCTCGTCCACGTGTCGCAGCTCGCCGATCGTTTCGTGAAGGATCCCCACGAGGTCGTGAAGGTGGGCGACAAGGTGAAGGTGCGCGTCGTGGAGGTCGATCTGGTGCGGAAGCGGATCGCCCTCACGGCCCGCAGTGGCGCCGCGCCGCAGGGGAATTCGCAGGGTCGGCCCGCGTCAGGCGGCGGCGGGGGCCAGGGTCGCCCGGGGGGTGGCGCTTCGGATCGCCGCGGTCCACCGCCGCAAGCGCCGAAGGCTCCGGAGGGCCCCAAGTTCGCGAACAACGCCTTCGCGGCCGCGTTCGGTAAGACGAAAGGAAAGTGAGCGCTGCGCTGCGTCCGGAACACGCCGTCGCGCGCTTCGAAGCTCGACGGCCCGGGCTCGGTGGCTGTATCGTGCAACTGAGTCGATGAACGTCTTCGCCGAGGGCGACAACTACCGAATCGTGGTGGAGAACGGGATCGCCACGTGGACGGTCTGGCGTCGCCCCGACCTCGACATGGCGGCCGGGGCAGCGCTCGCGGAGCGTCAGGCGACGGAGGCGTCGCGCCTG
Source organism: Myxococcales bacterium (assembly GCA_013297655.1). GTDB lineage: Bacteria > Myxococcota_A > Polyangia > Polyangiales > Polyangiaceae > JAAFHV01. The sequence goes on from JAAFHV010000040.1 coordinate 5,954, forward strand.
CTCGTCCGCGGGGTGCGGGCGCTCGTCTTCGATTTGCGTCAAGGTCCCGACATCGCCGGTCCGAAGACGCAGGCCGCGCTCGGCAGCATTTTTTCCCCGTTCGAGAGGATGCGGATTCCGCTCGCGGTGGTGGTGGCGTCGCCGATGCAGCAGCTCCAGATGAACCGCCTCGTGTCGGAGCACGCGCCCACGATGGGCACCGTCTACACCACGCTCCCCGAGGCCGAAGCGGGCCTCGCGGAACGCGCACCGATGCACTGAGCCCCGAATTTGGGTATGCTCGGTGTCGCCGCACGGGTGGCGAAATGGCAGACGCAGCGGATTTAGGTTCCGCCGCCGAAAGGCGTGGGGGTTCGAGTCCCTTCCCGTGCACTTCTCTTGCGCTGCAAATCGCGAGCGGAGCTCCGTCGAGACCGCGCCGACGACGTTGCCGTGCCGCTTCGTAGCGGTGCGAGCCTCCGGTCGCCGGCGCGGCTTATCGCGCTCGCGGTTTCGGTCTAAGACCGGGCCGTGGACACCCCTCCCGCCCACGACCTCGATGGTCTCCCGAGCGCACCTCCTGCCGCAGCGCCCGCCGCGACGAGCACGCGCGAGACGGTGAAGCTCGTGGCGCAAACGGTGGTGCCGCTCGCGGTCGTGTTCCTCGCCGTGAGCCTCGCCGCGGCCGGGTTTCGGCCCGAGCTCAGCGCCCTCGGTACCGCGTTCGTGAAGCGCTTCGGATACCCTGGAATGGCGCTCGGCGCCTTCGTGTCCGACGCGTTCAACTTCCCGATACCACCGCAGTTTTACCTGCTCACCGCCGTCGCGGCGGGGGCACCTCAGGTGCCTTCGGTCGTCGTCGTGTGCGTGTCGTCCGTGATCGCGGCGAACGTGGCCTACGCGGTCGCGGGTTACCTCGCGCGGATCCCCTTCGTGCGCCGTCGCATCGAGGCCTCGCGGCCGCGGATCGACCCGCTCTTCGCCCGCTACGGCTACTACGCCGTCGCGATCGGGGCGATGTCGCCGATACCGTTTTCGCTCCTCTGCTACGTCGCGGGCCTCTACCGCGTGCCGTACCGCATCTACGCCGTGCTCGTGCTGATGCGGATCCCGCGGCTCCTCGTGTTCTACGCGCTGATTCGGCTCGGTTGGGCGCACTGACCCTCCGTCTTCGACGAGCTCATCGGCCACGCCCCACGTTGGCCGCCCGGTTCGGGATCTCCCGCGCGATGGCGTTTCCCATCTCCCGCGCCGCCCGCAGAGTCGCCTACGATGGCGTCATGCCCGAGACCCGCCACGCGATCGACGGAGCGCTCAAACGTTCGTACCTTGCCTATCTCGCAGCGGCGAGCCGTCGCGCGCTGTCGCGGCGCGTGGTCGTCGAGATCAACGCGCGTCGCCTCGAAGACGTCGAGACTTCACTCGGGCTCTCGTTCGATCCGCGCGCGCTGCTCCTCTTCGGTGAGCACGGCTTTCCTCTTGCCGATGCGGTCAGGCTGAAGCCGAGCGCGGCGAAAGCAGGCGTCCCGAAGACGCTCGTCGTGCTCGGGTGCGAGGAGCACGTGTGGACCTGCCTCCGCGCGAAGGCCGAGGCGGAAGAGCCCACGATCGTGCTTTTTCTCGACGACGACCGTAGCGAAGAGCCGATGCCACTGCACCGGTGGTTCGACCGCGAGCGCGAAGCCTTCACCGACGGCCCCATCTTGCCGCCGCCACCGTACGTCGACGAGACCCTGGAGGTCGTCGTCCGTCGCGCCGATACGGCTCCCGTCGTTGCAGCCTATCGCGTGACCCACCCGAAGTTCGGCGAGGGGTCCGTCGTTGCGGAAGAGGGAAGTGGGGATTCCCACAAGCTCGAAATCGACTTTGGCGCGAATGGCAAAAAGAAGCTCCTCGCTCGCTTCGTCACCCGAATCGAGTGAGCCGCGCGGGGGCCGTCGAACCGCGAAACGTCACGCGTCGTTCACTCGAACACGGCGAACAAGACGACGAGCCCCAACACGGTAACTGCTGCGAACACGGCGAGCCCTTGCGCGAAAGGGACCCAGTCGAAGCGCCGCACTTGCATACGCGCACCCGAGGCCGGCGTGGGCATCGACGCGGCGATGCTCGATGCAGACATGGACGCCGAATCCGACGGTGCCGCTACGTCGTGCACGCTCCACGAGGCTTCCGGGGCCGCGGCCATGATGAGCGTGCGGTTCGGGAGATCGTCGGGCATCGCCATGATGTGGAGCGACGTTGCGTTGGCGTCTTCCGCCGTGGGCGCTCCGGGGTGCTCTGGTGAGCCTTCCGCGCTCGGCTCGAGGTCGCTCTCGTCGATCGCCTCGATCTCTTCTTCGTCCTCGTCGAAGTCTTGCGCCGCCATCGCGGTGGTGCGATCCGAGAGCGCGCTCTTGCCGAGCACGGCGTCGAGCATCGCCCGCGCCGACGGATAACGCGCGGCAGGGGTGCGCTGCATCGCTCGGAACGCGACGTCGGCGAGGCGCTTCGAGCAGGCCGGACGAACCGCCGTTGCGTGGGGCGCGCTCTCCGAAGGTGACCCCACCGCGGGGAACTTGCCAGTGAGCATTTCGTAGAGAACGACGCCCATCGAATACACGTCGCTCCGCTTGTCGGCCTTTCCGCCACGCGCCTGCTCTGGCGCCGAGTATCCCGCCCGGCCGAGGCCCCTCTCGTCGAGCTGCCGCAGCGCTGCGACGCCGAAGTCGGCCACCTTCACCGCCTCCGGCGCGCCCGCGTCCGCGGACACCAAGAGCACGTTTTGGGGGTCGATGCTGCGGTGGACGAAGCCCTTCGAGTGCGTGACCGCGAGGCCACGAAGCACCTGCGCGACGATCGCCACGATGCGCTCTTCCGCGAGCGCCCCCGACTCTGCGAGCACGTCGGCGAGCGAGCGGCCCTCCACGTGCTCCATCACCACGTAGAGGGTGCCGTCGGGCTCTTCGCCGGAATCGAGCACCTTCACGAACGACGGATGCTCGATGAGCGACGCGGCTTTTGCCTCACGAAGGAAAGCCTCGGAGAACCCAGGACGCCGCGCGAGGGCGGTGTGCACCGACTTCACCGCGACGCTGCGATCTTGGCTCGCTTGGCGCGCGAGATACGTCGCGCCAATGACCCCCGCGCCGATGAACGAGCGAATCCGATAGCGGCCTCCGACGAGGCGCCCGAAGAGCGGTTGCTCACGAATCATCGTGCCCGAGACGCTCCGCTCACGCATCGGCGGAGTGGCACTTTCGGGAGTGGCGGACGAAGTCTCTGCAACACTGTTCTTCGCTCGAGGCCGTGAGGTCATGAAGGAAGCGTCTCTCGTTCTCTCGTGTCCGAGGTTTTCGAGCGTATCGCTCGAAGCTCTCAGGATAGCAATCGACGTTCATCGGGCGAGCTGAATGAATGAAAGGTCGACTCTTTCTGGGTGCTTACATTTCCCTGCCAGAGCCCAATTTGCCGGCAGTTCTCCTGTCTCGCTCGCTTCGACGAAACCGGCAATCACGGGTGGCGCGGAGTGCGCACATGGGCAGTCCGCGTGTGCAATCGGTAGCCGCTTGCTGAGCGCCATTCGGGTGTCCGACGAGGCGAACACGCGGCGCTCGCGAAATGCCTACGACTAGGCCGGACGATGAGACGTGTTCGACCCGCCGGACAGCGTCGTCGAGGTCCCGAAGCCGCAATGTGCGCCGCGTCAGCGCCTCCGCGGTCCCGGCCTCGCCTGGTGCACGGCTTGTCCATCCTCGGCCGAGGGCGGTCCATGTGGCGCTCCGAAGTACGGCGTGGGCTCGTCGCGCGTCCTGCACATGCGGCCCGTGGTGGCGGCGAAGAGAGTCGCATCGCTACCGAAGCGCCCGAAGCCCGGCACGCGGCTCGGGTTCGTCCGCGCCAAAGCTTCGTGATGCGCACGCCTCGCGCCGATCACCTGCGTTCTGGAGGCGCCGCGGGCCGTTTCTCGCTTTGCGCGGGGCGAGCCGCCGACTAAGGGGTGCGTATGCGTTTGCAGCCTCGTGGGGTCCTCATCGCCTTCGAAGGCATCGACGGCGCCGGCAAGACCACCCAGGTCTCCGCCCTCGAGAAGTGGCTCGGGACGACGGGCCTCGAGGTGGTCCGCACGAAAGAGCCCACCAATGGCACCTGGGGCCAAATCGTGCGCGCTTCGTCGGTGACGGGCAGGCTCCCTCCCGAGAAGGAGCTCGAGGTCTTCATCGCCGACCGGCGCGACCACGTGCGGAGCTTGCTCACCCCCGCGCTCGAGCGCGGTGCCGTCATCCTCGTCGATCGCTACTACTTCTCCACCGCGGCCTACCAGGGCGCGCGTGGCCTCGACCCCGCGGAGATCCTCCGTCAGAACGAGGCCTTCGCCCCGCGGCCGGATTTGCTCGTCATCCTCGAGCTCCCCCTCGACGCGGCGCTCGAGCGGATCGAGGTCCGAGGGGGCGGCGAGAACCTCTTCGAGAAGCGCGAAGACCTCGCGAAGTGCGACGCCATCTTCCGCCGCCTCGAGGGCAACGACATCCTCCGCCTCGACGGCACGCAGCCGGAAGAGACGGTCGCGAAGCTCATCGCCGACGCGGTCCGCGCGCTCCCCGCGGTGGGCCACGCGCTTCGTTCGTCGCCGAGCGGTGCCGCGCTGGCGGCTACGGCCGAACAAACGACGCTCGCGGAGGTCGCTCGAATCACGAACGATGCGAGCCTATCGCCGGCCGAGAAGCTCGCGCGCCTCCGAAGGTTGCTCGCTTAGCTCGTTAGATGGCTTGCGGCGGCCGCTCGTGTCGTTCGCGGCGTTCGCGCACCGAATGAGCGACTCCGCTTTGTATCGCTGAACGTCGCTCAGGATTTGCCGGAGGGCGGTGCAGAGCTCGTCGTTCTCCATCGGCCTGCGTGGGCCGCAGAACGACTCGAAGTACGCCTGGGTGCGATCGCCGAGCAGATCGTAACAATCGGCCTTTCCCGTAGCGCCGAGGGAGCTCAGGCTCTCGAGCGAGAGGCTGGCGGCATAAGGCGCAGTCGCGTCGCCCGGGATCTGCGCGTTCTCGTGAAATAGCGTCGCCGCTTCGTCCCAGTGGTGTGCCTCGAAGTGAAGACGCGCGAGGGCATAGCGCGCCTCGTTTCGTTCGACCCCGTCGGCGGCCTTGCACACGAAGCGCTCGACCCTCTCGCGGTAGATCGTCTCGCTCGCCGTGAAGGGCCGCGGGGAGAGGTTGGCGCGCGGCGAGGTGCCTCTTTTTGTCCTCTTTCCGGGCTTCGCGGCGAGGCGCGCCGTCTCGAGCAACATGATGGAGCCGTAGTCTTCGTCCGGGCCCGGTGGGCAGGCGTGGGCTTCGACGATCTTCTTGGTGTCGAGGCAGAGCACGGGCTCGGCCGGGCGCTCGTGCGGGCCACTCGGCGGTGCGATCGTCGGAGGCGATGGGGAGGCCTCTCGCACGAGGGTGGGGACGTTCGTTATCGTCCTCGGTGTGCACGCGGCGCTCGGAAATCCGAGCGCGCCGAGCGCGACGACGAGAAGAACCAACGACCGACCGAGGCCTCCCTCACGCGTAGCCGACATGACGACCATGGACATGGTCATCGTGAGATTCTTGGGAGGTCGCGGTGCGATCGCCGGGTCCTCGTGGCGCGTGCTTCGTCTCCGTGCGCGTCGCGGGCGCGCTCGAGAGGCGTATGGTGCAGCGCAGCACGAAGACACAAAGAGGGCCCATTCGACCCGAAGATTTGGCCATCTTGGGGTTGGTGCGTTGCACCATGACGGGTGAGGTGGCAAGGTGGCGCCATGAAACGCTTGGCCTTCGGCACCGCGGCTTGGATCTTGGTCGCGGCGTGCAGTGGAACCTCCACCGTCACGCCCTCCGACGACGCGGGGACGCCCACGCCCACGTCGGACGCCTCGGTCACGCCGGTCCTGCCCGATGGCGCGCCCGTCCCGGACGACGCGGGCCCGCTCCCTCCGCCGCCCGCCGATGGCGGTACGGTGGCCCCGTTCGCCTATCGCGCGTATCCCGCGCCGACCCAAAACCCGGGTGGCCTCGTGGGCTATGCCGAGGCGCCGGCGGGCAACCCTTCGCGCACGCTCGTCGTCGTGCTCCACGGCTGCACCCAGCGCGCGAGCGACCTCGCCTCCGCGGGTTGGAGCGACGTCGCCGCGGCCTACGGATTTGCTGCACTCTACATGGAACAAGTCGGGTCGAACGATCCTTCCGGTTGTTTCCGTTGGTACAGCGCGGACCAAGCGACCCGCGGCAAGGGCGAGCTCGCCTCGATCGCGGCGTTCGCGAACGACGCGAAGGCGCGCCTCGGCGCCGACCGGGTGTTCATCGCGGGGCTCTCTGCCGGCGGCGCGATGGCGGCCGCGTTCCTCGCGAATTATCCGGAGATCGCGAGCGGCGCGAGCCTTCAAGCGGGCATCGCGTTCGGCTGCGCGAGCAACCCGTTCGAGGGCGCCACCTGCGCGGGCGCGCCGAAGCCGTTCACGGCGAAACAGTGGGGCGATCTCGTTCGTGGCGCGGCGACGCCGAGCCCTTCCGTGCGTGTCCAAATATGGCACGGTGAGATCGATCCGATCGTGAAGCCCGCCAACGCGGACGCCCTCGTCGCGCAATGGACCGACGTCGTGGGCGGCGACGCCACCGCCGACGACGAGAAGACCGAGGGCTTCCTCACGCGTCGCACGTACAACGACGGCGCCGGCAAACCGCGCGTGGAGCTCGACGTCATTACGGGCTTCGGGCACGGCATCGCGATCTCCACGCAAGGCGCGGACGCACCGTGCGGCCGCGCCGGCACCTACGCCGCCGACGCGGGGATCTGCACCGCCGCGAACGCCGCGCGTTTCTTCGGCCTCACCAAGATCGTGCGCTGACTGACCCGCCTCGCTCACGAGGTCCTCGCCACACGATTCGTCCGTTCGATCGGGCCTAGATGTATGATGCATGCATGCGTGCGCATGGGCCTGCGCGGCCTCAGTAGCTGAACGAATCGAGCTTCGTTTTGCCGCGGAACACCCAATAAACGATGAACGTGTAGGTCGCGATGAACGGCATACCGAGGAACGCGATCACGCGCATGAGGCGGAGGGTGCTCTCGGACGAAGCTGCGTTCGTGAGCGTGAGCGACCTGTCGGGGTGCGCCGGATCGAGGACCAGGTTCGGGAAGATCGCCATCGCGAGGAGGAACATGAGCGCGCAAATGAGGCACGCCGTAGAAAAGAACGCGAGGCCCGCGCGGTCGCGGTGCAGCGCGCGCGGCACGTTCGCGATCGCGAGCACGTTGAGCCCCACGACCACCCACGCGACGGGCAGGTGCTCGAAGTTGTCGAGCGCGTGCGGGATGGTGGCGAGCGTGAGCGCCGAGGTGGCGACATAGAGCGCGAGGAACACGAAGAAGGCCACGTAGGCCGTCTTCTTCGCGCGCACGGCGAGGTCACCTTCCACCTTCATGCCGAGGTACGTCGCGCCGTGGAGCGCGGCCATCACGACCGTGAGCGCGCCCACGAGGAGCGGAAACGGGTGGAACAGGTCCGCGAACGTGCCGGCATACTCCTGCTCTTCGTCGAGGGGAACGCCGCGCAAAATGTGGCCCACCATGACGCCCATCACGAACACGCCGAGGGTGCTGGAGAGGAAGAACGAGACATCCCAATAGGTGCGCCAAGCGGGTGATTTGCGCTTGCTGCGGAACTCGATGGAGATCGCGCGCCCGATGAGGCAGGCGAGGAGCACCACGACGGGCAAGTAGAAGCCGGAGAGGATCGTGGCGTAGGCGCGCGGAAACGCGGCGAAGAGAGCGCCCCCGAACGTGACGAGCCACACCTCGTTTCCGTCCCACAAGGGGCCGATCGAGTTGAGCAAGATGCGCCGATCGGCGTCGTTGCGGCCGAGCCAGAGGTGCAATATGCCCACTCCGAGATCGAAGCCATCGAGCACCGCGTAGCCTGCGAGCAAGATGCCGAGCATGCCGAACCAGAAGACGGTGAGGCTCACGAGGCTTCCTCCTTCGCCGCGGTCATCGAGTCGGGAGACGAAGGATCCGAGAGCGCGCTCGCGGCCGCCATGAGCCCCTCTTTGCTCGTCTTCTCCTTGTCGTGGCTCTCGGTGCCTTCGGTGCCATAGGCCGGTCCGTGGAGGATCTTGTCGGTGAGCACGAAGAGCCAAACCGCGAAGAGCGCGAGATAGAGGAGAGAGAACACCACGATCGAGAAGACGATGCTCGAGCTCGAGACCACCTTCGACGCGGCGTCCTTCGTGCGCAAGAGGCCATAAACCACCCACGGCTGACGGCCCACCTCGCAGGCCACCCATCCCGCTTGATTGGCCACGTAGGGCATCCACACCGCAAAGACGAACGCGCGGAGGAGCCACTTCTTTTCGAAGATCGTGCCGCGAATCCGGAAGAACACGCCCACCGCGGCGAGGAGGGTCATCGCCCCCGCGAGAGAGATCATGACGTGGTAGGCCAAGAACGGGACCGCGACGGGAGGCCTGTCTTCCGGAGGCACCGAGTCGAGGGCAGGGAGCGGCGCTTTGGTGTCGCCCTTCACGAGGAGGCTCAGCATGCCGGGCACGCCGATAGCGTATTTCACCTCTCCCGCTTCGCTGTCCGGAATGCCTGCAAGATACAAGGGGACGCCGTTCGGGCTCGTCTTGAAATGACCCTCGAAGGCGGCGAGCTTCACCGGCTGGTACTCGGCGACGACGGTAGCTTGCTCGTGCCCGGAGAGGCCCATCGCCACTACGCAGGTGAACGCCCAGCCGAGGGCGAGGGTGAAGGCGCGCTTCGACATCGCCGTCTCGATGCCTTTGAGCACGTGGTAGGCCGACACGCTCGCGACGAAGAAGGCGCCGAGGATGAACGCGGCGAGCAGCACGTGGGCGAGGCGCGGCATCGCCGACGGGTTGAACACCATCGCCCAGAAGTCCACGATCTCGGCGCGCCGGTGCACCCCCTCGCCGACGACGTGGTGGCCGGCCGGTGTCTGCTGCCACGAGTTCGCGATGACGATCCACACCGACGAGAACACTGATCCGGTGAACACCATGCAGGTGGCGAGGAAGTGGACCTTCGGCGTGACGCGGTCCCATCCGAACACCAAGACCGCCAAAAAGCCCGACTCGAGGAAGAACGCGAAGATGCCCTCCGCGGCGAGCGCGGAGCCGAACACGTCGCCGACGAAACGCGAGTAGGTGGCCCAGTTCGTCCCGAACTGGAGCTCCATGACGATGCCGGAGGCTACGCCGACCGCGAAATTTACCGCGAAAATGCGGCTCCAGAAGCGAGTCAGCTTGGACCAGGCGGGGTCCTTCGTGCGGAGGTAAAGGCCCTCCATCATCACCATCATCGCCCCGAGCCCAATCGAGAGGGGTGGGAACAGGTAGTGAAACATGATGGTGAGCGCGAACTGCGCCCGCGCGAGGCCGAGCATGATGCGGCGACCGTAGAGCCACGCACTGCGTCGGCCAACCTTTTCTACAGCGAAGCATTTGCGGCCTGAATGGAGACAGTGCACCCTGCATCGGACAGGCATGCTCGGTTTCCTTCGCTCCCTCTTTCGTAGCCGCGCCCCGGTGCCCCCGGTGGTGGTCCGCGCGCGCACGGGCAGCGTTCCTCCAACGGAGGTCACCGTCGATGCGGTGTGGTACCCGTCCGGCCTTCGCAAAGCGTACCGGGCAAAACACGCGCAGGGCCTTTGCATGCTCCCGTGGATTCCGGACTCGGATCGGGTCGCGATGACGGTGCGCGCTTCCGGTGCGACCGCCGCGCTCGAAGTCCAAGTCAACGCCGCGCGCGAAGGTCGCGCCTTCGATCTCGCGCTCGTGTGAGCGTCAGGGCGTGACCCCACGTGGCCAGCGCCGCTTCTAGTGACCGCGTGACCGCGTGACCGCGACGAGAAACCTGGAAGCTAATGCTGTGGACGCCCTCGCATGGAGCGCGTGCGGTCTGACGCGATGCGCCTCGCGCGCGGTGGCGTTTGGGGTTTATGCGCCGGTCGGCTCGTGCGATCTTGGCGCATGCGCGTACGAGCTGGTGTGGTCGGTGCGATTCTGGTCGTCTCGGGTTGCTCCAAGCCAACGAAGACGGAAGAGCCCCCGCCGCCCCCTCCGTTGGCCATCGCTCCTTCCGTCGCGCCGCCTTCGATCGCCCCGAGCGTCTCCGCGGCGGCGAGCGCCGTCGCGCCAGAGGTGAAGCCGGCGAGCACGTTCGGACTCGCGGCCCCGGCGGCGTTGGCGCGTGGCCCGATCAAGGTCGCGGGGTATCCGAAGACGGTTTATACGGGCATGAACGATCCCGCGACGCGGGCAGGTTTCTCGGCCGACGGCGAGTTTTATGGGTATTGCTCCGACATGAGCGGCGACGAGCCGCGGATGACGTGCGTGGCCCTCGATCGCGCCGGAAAGCCGAAGACGCTCAGCACCGACGCGAAGCCGGGAGTGACCGCGAGCAAGAAGGCAGTCGTGAGCGCGTGGCTCGACCAGCAGAAGCTCCCCACGGTGGGAAAGCACCCCAACGGCGCCCCCCCGAAGCTCGAGGGCGAGTGGCCCTATTCGGATATCGAGCTCAAGGTCGGCGAGGGCAAGCTCGGCGGCGCGGTAGGGAGCGATCCGGCGGTGTATCCGGTGGTGTTCAAGCCGGCCGCGCCGCTCGCGGGTGTGCCCTATGGCTTCGTCGCGTTGAACTCCCTCGCGCTCTCCCCCGACGGGAACGAGATCGGTGCGATTGGCCTATTTTTCTGCGGCGAATGGTGCAACGAGTGGGACGTTCGTCGCTGGAAGACGGGTGAGCTCGCGGCCCTCGTTTACAACGACACGGGCGTGAAGCACCACGCCCAGGGCGACTACAAAGGTTCGTCGGCGCTCTTCCGCAAAGCGTTCTTCGCGAACCCCTCCGCGAAGCTGCCTATTTACAATTTGGCCTGCGCCCTCGCGCGCCTCGGCGAGGAGGCCGAAGCACAGAAGGCGCTGAAGGGCGCTGTCACCCTCGACCCGGGCGTTCGTGATCGCGCGCCGAAGGACAAGGACTTCGCGAAGGTCGCCACCGCGGCGTGGTTCACCAGCGCGCTCGCCCCCTAGAGCACCGAACCGCTTAATTCGGTCGGCTTTTCGCCGATTTGCTTCGCCGTGCTTCGTTGCTCCTCCTCGGCTAGCAGCAGTAGGACTCGTCCCTCGTCAGGGACTTGCGGCCCTGTAGCGTCGTCGTCGCGCCTCGCACGGCTCGCAACTCGGCGAAAATCCTCGGTCATTAAGCGGTTCGGTGCTCTAGTCGCGCAGCGGGGGGGCCACGGGGTTTTCAGCGCTCAGTCGGTGAGGAGGCCCGCGTCGCCGAGGCCGAGGGCTTCGGGGCTGGCTGCGATCGTGCCGTTCGAGGTGGCGTCGCGGAGGCCATCGCTGCCGCCGGCGGCCGCGCGCGCGCAGAAGAGCGCAGCGGCGGCGACGAGGGAGAGGCCCACGATCGCCTTCTTCCTACGAGCGACGCGCGCCCCTTCTTCGACACGAACACGGGAGAGCACCGAGGCGGCGCGTGCCTCGTTCCATTCCGGGCCAGCGGATCGCGCCGAGAGCACCAAACGATCGAGGGCAGTCATTTCTCGAGCCTCCGCGACAAACGGTCTTCCGCTTCTGCGATACGGCGTTTCACCGTCGCGAGCGACACCTCGCAGGCCTGCGCTGTCTCCGGCAAGGTGAGCTGCTCGATGCGATGGAGGCAAAACGGAATGCGAAGATCTTCGGCGAGGCTTTCGAGCGCCTCGTAGAGATCCAGGTCTTTTTCCTTGCCGCGTGGGTCGTTCACCTTCGGGGTGGCCTCGAGCCAGCGAAACCCGAACAGACGAAAACGGCGGCGCTTGGCGAACAGGCGGCGCACACGGCGAACCGCGAGCATGAGCACCCACGCGCGCACCGGCATCGCCTGGTCGCGGCTCTCGAGGTTCTCGCTCACGTCGAGGAAGGTCTCTTGCACCACGTCGTCGAGATCACGATCGTTGCCCATGAGGCGGAACGCGACCTCGGCCACGTGCCGCGCGTGGGCCTCGTAGAGCGACTGCAGCGTCGGCTCCGCGCTCGCGTCCGTCGCGCGAGGAGCGGCGCACGGGCCCGCGTAGGGAGAGGGAAAAGGAAGGATCATCGTTTGTTCGGACGTGGGAAACGCAGAGCGGCTCAAATATCTTCCTTTGAGCCGACAGGGAATTCCGGCGTGACGGGAAGACGTGAGCTCCCCTCGAATTCCCTGGAAAAATGCGGTCGCCGCGCTGGCGGTGGTCGCGCTCTTCGTCGTCACCACGGCCTTGCTCGCGTCGCGTGGCGTTTCGGAGGGCACCGAGCTTCGTCTGCTCACCCGTGCAGCGCTCGGGCCGTCGAGCCCCGGGGTCTGGGGCACCGCGCCGCTGGAGGGAGGCTTGCCGACGGCGATCGCGACGTGGGCCCTCGCGCATCCTTGGGGCCTCGGCGCGGTGCGCTTCGCTTCTGTTGTGCTGATGGCGGCGGGTGTCGCCGCGACCTATGTCGCGACACGAACGCTCGTCGATGCGCACGCTGCCCGCATCTCCGCGCTCGTGCTCGCGACGTTGCCGCTCTACGCGATGCACGCAGGCTCGCTCCTACCGGAGGCGATCACGTTCGCCGCGGGCGCGATCACGTTCGCGTGCGCCGTGCTGTTCGTTCGCGACGAGACCCGGACACGATCGCGGATCGTGCTCGGCGCCGTCGCGACGATCGCGGTGATGCTCGGCGTGGCGACGCGCGGGGTGCTCCTCGGCGCGTGTGTTCCCCTCGCTCCGCTCGTGGCGGCGGGTGTGCTCGCAGACGGGAAATCGCGCTTCAAGACGATAGTGTCGCTCGTCGGGTATGGCGCGTTCGTGGTGCTCGGGCTCCGCGGCCTCGGGGCAGCACGAGAGAGCGCGGTGACGTTCGACGTGCCGCTCGCGACCGCAGTCCACGAGCTCTTCCCGTGGAGCATCGCGCTGCCGGTGGCGTGGTCGTCGCTGGCGCGATCGGCGCGCGCGCGCGAGGAGACGAGGCTCTTCTCGACCTCGGTGCTCGTGGGTCTCGGAGTGGCCTATGGGGGCCATCTGCTCGCCGCGCGGGCAGGGGCCAAAGTGCCATTCGTCGCGCCCCACCTCGTGGCGATGGCGGTAGGCCTCGCGGCCCGTGACGCCGACCACGCGTCGCGCCTCGGGGGACGAAAGCCGAGCTCGGTCGCGCTCCTCGCGTCGCTCGTTTTTGCCCTCTTGCTCGCGCGCGACGCGTGCCTCTTCCCCGACACGTCGCTCGTGCCGTGCTCGTATGCCAAAATCCCGGAGCCCGCGCTCGCCCGCCTCGCGACCTTGGTCCCGCTCGTCGCCGGCGCGTTCGTCATCGGGCTCGTCGTCCTCGGATCGCCGCGATTTCCCTTTGCCCGTTTGATCCCGACCGGCACCTGGTTCGTCGGATGGGGCACCGCTGGCGCGCTCTTGTTCCTCGTCCTCCACCACAAAGCGGTCGAGAGCGCCCTCTCGCCCCATGCCGCGCTCGATGCCTATCGCGGGCGGAGGACGACGCGGTCGACGTTGGCCATCTTCGGTGTCTCGGAGACGATGGCGAAGGTGTCCGGGGTCGCGCACGAGACGTCGTTCTCGTCGGCCGAGGCCGCGTCGCTTTGGCTCGGCGACGACCCGTCCCGCTACATGGTGGCCAAACGCGAGCTCCGCGCGGAGCTCAATTCGCTGCATCGTGCACGTTTCGGGGTGAACCTGCCCGAGATCGGGACACGCGAAGCTTCGGATACCGTGCTGTTCGTGGGGGCGCTCGCTGCGGGGGAGACGAGCCAAAACCCCCTCGATACGATCGTGCGTGACAGGGCCCCGGAGGGGTATTTCCCAGCGCCGGCGACGTTCTCGATCCCTGTCGACGCGGTCGCCGTGCGAATCGAGGACAAGCGTGGTCGGGCGGTAAGCGCGGTTGGCTCCGGGTTCGAGGGGGTGGTCAACGTGGTCTATCGTGCGCGTGGCGCGGTGCCGGCGGGATACTGCAGCTTCGTCCACGTCGACGTGCGCCCCACCCGCGCCGCGGTGGAAGACAAAGAGCTCGCCGTTTATCCGACTCGGCTGTGGCGTAGTGGGGATTTCGTGGTGGTGTCCCATCCCCTAAAAATTCCGCACGGGGCGACTGCGGGGCGCGCCGAAGTCGGGTTCGGGCTCGGAGTGCTTCCCTGCACCGACGACCGCCGCGCGGAGGTCGTCTCGGGTCGGCATTCTGGCAATCGTGTTTACGGAGGTAGCGTCGATGTTCGCTGAGGCTCGTGCTTCGATCACGAAGGGGCTCGTCGCGCTCGTCGCGCTCGGGCTCGTCGTGGTGCTCTTCACCGCGCGCGTGCCGGGGCCCCTGGCGATCGCGCTCGGCTTCGTCGCTACCCTCGTCTGCGCCGCGAGCGTGGTGTCTCTCGTCGAAGCACCCGCGTCCACGGAGCGGGCCGCGGCGCTGGAAATTCGCGCCATCGGCGGGCCGCTCCTCGCCCTCGCAGTCGCGCTCGCGCTCGTGCAGACGGGGCTCGTGCTCGCGGTCGCGGGGGTGCTCGGGAACGTGGGGGCCGCGATCGTGTGCACGGGCACCTTCTTGTTCGCGACGATCATGGCCTATCGCTTGGCCGACCGCGTGCGCGGGATCTCCGGCCGTCCGCTCTGGGCGCGCTACTCCTTCGTGGCGATCGTGCTGCAAGTGCTCGTGACGTTGCCCCTCCTCGGCGCGTTCGGGCTCACCGATCCGTGGGAGACGCACTACGGCGAAGTGGCGCGCGAGATGGTGGCGCGCCACGACCCGATGTCGCCCTTTTGGGCGCACGAGGGCTTCTTTCGCACGAAGCCGGTGCTCGATTTTTGGATTCAAGCGCTCTCGTTCCAGGCGACGAACGTGCACTGCGCCTCGGGGCAGATGCTCGTTGGTCTCTTTGGCCACGTGGCACGGCCGGAGTGGGCCGCGCGCTATCCCATTTTTGTCATGGCCCTCGTCGGAAACGTGACGCTCGGCTTCGGCGTGGCGCGCACGTTCGGCAAGCGGGCCGGGTTCTTCGCGCAGCTCGTGCTCGCGACGACGGCCCACTTCGCGCTCCTCGGCCACCAGTCGATCACCGACATGCCGCTCGTCTCTTCGGTGATGACCAGCATCGGGCTTTGGCTCGTCTCGCGCGCGACGCCGGAGGGGGCAAGGCCGTTCGTTGCGCGCCTCGGGATAGGCAAGTGGGAGGTCGTGCTCACGTCGTCGCGCCTCGTCGCGGGCCTCTTTTTGGTGCTGCTCGTCCCCCAAATTGGGCTCCTGGTTTCTCGGAACATAGACGTTTCGATGCAAGGTGCACTCATCCACGCAGACCGGGTGATCTCGGGCTCGGCGGGCAACGAGCACCTCCCCGGACAAGTGGCGCGCGTCGTGGAGCGGATCGCGTTCCCGAAGGTGTGGCCCGTTCACCAGGGGCTCGCGTGGGCCTTCTTGGGTATCCTCGTCGCGAGCGTCATCGTATCGATTCGTGACGCAAGGGCGCTCGCGATCACCGCCGCGTTCGTGGTTTGTGCGCCCGGTACGCTCGCGAAGGGGCCCGCTGGCTTCGTGTTCCTCTCTGCGGTCGTGGTGGTGGTGTGGCTCATGGACGAACGAAGCGTGTCGATCGACAAGCTGGGGCCCTACGCGATTGGCGTCTTCGCGCTCGCGATCCTCGTCGTGCCATGGTTCTTGGCGATGCATCTTCGTCACGGTCGTGCCTTTACGGACGAGCTCGTGATGCGGCACATGATAGGCAGAACGCTCGAGCACCTCCACGACACCAACGAGGGGGAGGACACGAGCGCGCGCTACTACCTTTGGCAGCTCGGCTATGGGCTCTTCCCGTGGACGGGGCTCGTTCCGGCGGCGCTCTCTACCTGGGGTCGCCCTCACGACGGGCCCGTTCGCGAGAAGGCGCGCCTCGGCCTCGTGGCGTGGGCGCTCGTCGCGTTCGCCCTCGTTACGGTGATGAAGACCAAGTTTCATCACTATGTATTTCCGGCCGTTCCTCCCATCGCGGTGCTCGTCGGAGTGGAGCTCTCGCGGCTCTTCGGCGAGCCGGGTGGTCGCGATCGCACGGCGCGGGGAGCGCTCGCGGTGGTGGGTGGCATTCTCACCCTCGCCGTAGGAGCCGACTTCTTCGCGGGCCCGGAGTCGTATCCGGGGCATGGGCAGGCGCGGTTCATGCACCTCTTTACGTACATGTACCGGCGCTCGTGGCCCTCCAATGTCGACCTGCGGATTCCGCTCTTGGTCCTCACGGTCGTCGCGACCGTGTGCACGCTCGGACTCGCCGCGCGCCGCGGGCGACGCATCTTGGCCGGCGCGGTGAGCGCGTCGGCCTTCGTGTTCACGCTGTTCTTGCTCGATGTTTATCTCGTTCGCGCGGCGCCGCACTGGGGCCAGCGCGAGCTCGTCGCGGCGTGGATGGCGAAGCCCGATCGTGGCGCCGAGCCGCTGATCGCCTGGAACATGAACTGGAAAGGCGAGAACTTCTATGCAGGCAATCACGTCGCCATTTTTCTAAATGGCCACGCGCAGCTACCGGCCTATCTCGCGGGGAAACGAAAGGAGGGGAGGGGCGTGCTTTATGCCGTTTGCGAGCATTCTCGCGTATCCGAGCTCCGCGCCGCCACGCGCGGCGAGACGACGTGGGAGGTGACGCCGCTCACCACCGCCGCGCAGAACGACAAGTTCGTCTTGGTCGAGCTTCGCGCCGCCGCCGCGCCGAGCACGAGGTAGCGACACGATCGAGTATCCCGCGCGAACGTCGGCCGACCGCGGCCCTCCTCCTCCTTGCCAATCGAAGTCGCGCGCGGCCGACGGACGTACTTCGCGGGGTCACCTCACGACGGTGAGCGCGGTCTCGTCGAGGTGCCAACGTGCGGTCGTGACTCGTTCGGCGAGGCGCTCGTCGTGGGTGACCAAAACGAGCGTGCCAGGGAACGCGGCGAGGGCACCCTCGAGTCGCTCGATCGAGGGCAAATCGAGGTGATTCGTGGGCTCGTCGAGCACCACGAGCCCTGTGGCTTGCGCGAGGGCGAGGGCGAGCCACGTCTTGCGAATCTCTCCGTGCGACAAGGTCTCTCCCGTCGAACGGGCGAGCACGACGGAGGGCTCGACCCCGAGCGCAGCCAAGAGCGAGAGCACGCGTCCGCGTTCGTCGGGGGGGAGTCGCTTGATGGAAGCGAGCGCGCGCGCTCCGTCGTCGGCGTTCAAATCTTGGGGCACGGCGAGCACACGCTCGGTGGTCTCGGCCTTCGCGGACGAGACGGGATCGCCGAAGAGCGCGCGGAGCAGGGTCGTCTTCCCGGCCCCGTTTTTCCCGGTGAGCCACACCTTGTCGCCCCGATCGAGCACGAGCGCCGGTGTCTCGACGCGGCGGTCGAACACGAAGACCGCGCCGGCGTCGCGGGCGAGGTGGCGTGGCCGTGAAGGTTCGGTATGGCCAATGAAGAGAGAGCGGCCAAGTGGGGTATCGACCTCGATCGTGTCGAGGCGGGTCACCTTCTCCGCGAGCGCGCCACGAAGCTGCGCGGCCCTCCGCCCGAGCGACCCGACCGCGTTGTCGGCTCGCATTTGGGCCATCACTCCGCGCGCGTCGGAGTCGTTCTTGTCTTTGGCGCGCGCGCGGCGGCTGGTTTGCACGCAGGCGGCCTCGTGCTCGCGGCGAACGCGGTCGAGGGCGGCTTTG
Organism: Myxococcales bacterium; assembly: GCA_013297655.1. Lineage (GTDB taxonomy): Bacteria > Myxococcota_A > Polyangia > Polyangiales > Polyangiaceae > JAAFHV01. Next base: position 23,615 of record JAAFHV010000040.1, read on the forward strand.
GACCTTTCGATGCGGGCTCGTTCGACAAGGCGCGCCTCTATGCTCGCCGCGAGCGCCTGGTCCCACTCCGCTTTGGCGCGCGTATAGGGCATAGGCGCGAGGGTCACCGTCTCACGGTGGATCCGCAGCGTGTGGGTCGTGAGCTCGTCGAGGAGCGCTCGATCGTGGGAAACGATCACGACGATGCTCCGAGATCGCTTGAGCGCGGAGACGAGCTGTCTCCTTCCTTCCACATCGAGGTGATTCGTAGGCTCGTCGAGGAGCAACAGGTCGGCGGGCGAGGCGAGGGCGACGGCGAGCTGCCAGCGCTTCTTTTCGCCGGGCGAGAGAGACGAGAAGCGCTCGAGATCGTCGCGGTCGAGCGAGAACGCTGCGCGCGTCCTGATGGCCAATCGTGAGCCGTCGTCGGCGAGGGAGCGCATGCCCTCGTCGCGGGTAGTCGCCTCCTGGCAGGCGAGGACGACGGACATGTCTTTTGGCGCGTGAGCCACCGACCCGGTCGTTGGCGCGAGGGACTTCGCGAGCAACCGAAGGAGGGTGGATTTGCCGGCCCCGTTCGGACCTACGAGCCCATAAAAGCCAGGCGCGAGGGTGAACGAAGCTCCGGAAAAAAGCAGACGATCGGCGTCGTACGCGACGCGTGAAAGGGTGACCATCATGAGGACCTCGAGACGCGAGCGAGGCACTCGAACGAGAGCCTCTGGGCCAGGGATGAGCCGACGCGCGCGCAAAACGCGCAAGACGCGAGAGACTGGCGAGAGAGTCGCGAAGCTCTGCGCGGGCGAATCGGCTCGAACGCTTGGTGTCAGGAGGAGGTGGTCATGGGCGCACGCATCGCTGCGCGCGAGGTGACCGTAGCACGTCTTTTCGAAGTGCCAAGTGCGCCTCCCGCGCGTGAATCGTCGCGAGCCGGACCGCGGACGGACGGTCGGTCGATGTGTGCATGATGCCAGTATTCTTGCGAGCGCTCGACGGGCTGCTCGCGCGTCGACGGCTGCTAACTCAGGGCTCGACCGTGCATAGACCGCGCGCGCCGTCTTGATAGCGCACGACGATCATGGGCTGATCGGGGAAGGGCACCACGAGGGAGGCAAAAGGCTCTCTCTCGTCGACGACGAGCGGCCTCCCGGTGCGGTCGTTCTCGCCGAGCGGAGATAGGCAAGCAGGTCCGACGACGAGCTCCTTCGTCGCCCCGGATTCGGCCACACGAAGCAAGGTGCTCTTGGCGGTGAATCCCCAATAGGTGCCGGCGCTGTCGACGTAGGCGTGCGAAACGGGGGGGAGCGCTCGCGGGGCCGACCAAACGCCGCTCTTGTCCCTCCGCAAGAGCTTTGGCGGCTCCACGCACGGTCCGGTGGTGGGCACGTTCTCCCCCAAGCTGGGCGCCTGATTGACGAGCAGCGCGTAGAGCCCCGTAGCGGCGGGGAAGACGTGGGCGTGGGTGAGCACGACCCCCTCGGCTTCGTCGAGCGTGCGACACCCGTCGGAGCCGGGGATGCGCTCTACGGTTACGTTCGCCTGTGCGTCGGCGAGCATACCCACGTAGGCGCCGGGGGCGCATACGTCGGCGCCGACCGCCCAAGGACGTCCGTCGCCGTCGTCGGCCATGGATTGCATGAAGAACGTCGCGGGCACCTTCGGCGTGGGTCGGCTCGTGGCTCCGCGTGAGACCATCACGAGAGCGTCGCGTCGCGCTTTGCCTTTGCACGACGGCCGTTCGAGCACGGCCTGCGCCCCGTCTTGGTAGTGCGAGGGAGTGGGCACGAACACGAACGTGTCTTCCCCTGTTCGCCGCACTCCGCGGGGTACCTCTTCGAGCTTGTTCGGGTCGAGCACGAAGCGGCCGCCACGATTGGCAAAAAGCTGGGGCTCCGCGCCGCCATAGTGAATGGACTGTTTCGCGCCGTGCACCACGGCGACGTCTGGCCAGTGCCCTCCGAGCGACTGAACGTGATTCTCCCCGCTCGTGGGCAGTCCCGCGCCGAGCGAGGCGTCCGCGGTGGGTTTCTTTCCCTTCGTCGCGGATCCCCACAGGCCAGTTCCCATCGACACGATCGCGCGCTCGCCGGCGGCGTGCACGAAGAGCGGGTGTTTGTCGCGCGAGACCACCACCAACACGAAATCCCCCGTCGGGCGAGGCTTCTCCGGTGTGACCACGAGCGGGGGGGCCGAAGCGGAGGGAGCGACCTTCGGCACCGTAACCAGGTTCGTCGGCGGCGCGACGCGCGCGGGCTCTCCGCAGCTCGCGAGCACGAGGAAGATGGGCACGGCGACGGACGAAGCGCGGTGAAGGGCAAACACGCCAAGATAGTACCCTCGATCGGGTCGTGTGGGGGATGGTGCGCTACAGCCCGTATTCCTCCGCCGATATCGCGTAGCGGCCACGCCTTGGCGCGTCACGAAATGGTGAGCGCTGCGACGTGACCATCGACCATCGGAGCTACTCCGGTATGCTCGCCCGTCCATGGGGACTGCAAAGAAGGCCGCGCCCGCGCGGAAGGCGACGTCGATCGCGAAGAAGACCTCGACCATAAAGGCGATCACGAAGAAGGCGGCGCCGAAGGTCGCGCCCGCTAGGAAGCCAAAGGCGCCGCGTGCGCGGGTGGAGAAGATCACCTTGGCGACCCTCGCCGCCAAGCTCGACACGATCGCGGATCGGCTCTCCACGCTCGAGGCGGTGCTCGGCGCGGCGCTCGAGGCGCGCGCTCCGGAGGGCCCACCGCGAAGCGCAGCTGGCTCCGCACCGCAGCCGATCGCGAGTGCCGAATTCGACGCCGCGCTCCTCGCCACGATAGGCGATCTCGACCGCCGCGCGAGGCACGGAGGAATGGTGCCTATCCCAGACGTGCGCGCCGTCTTTCTCGACGCTGGGTGGACGCGGGCAGCGTTCGACGCGCGCCTCCTGGAGGCGGAGCGTGATTTTCTCGTGGACTTGAAAGTGGCAAACGATCCCCTCCGCCTACCACGCCCGGATCTCGCGATCGAAGAGCTGGGGCGCGGGCACCTCCAATACGTGGTGATTCGATGAGCGTCCCGAAGAAGCCTGTCACGAAGTCCGCGCCGGACGGCACTCCCGGCCCGGAAGCGGCGCGCCTGGAAGAGCTCTTGGCGACCTCGCCGAGCCCGTTCTCGGACTCCGTGCTCCAAAACGCCTTCCACGAGACTCCCGATGTGCCCGAGATCCACGCCCGCGCGCGAAAGGCATGCCTCGACCACGTGCGCGCAGCGCGCGAAGAGGGGAAAACTGCGCTCCAAGTGGTGACCGGGGACGCGGGCGACGGCAAGACCCACCTCGTCGCGTGGCTGCGGCGGCAATCGGTCGATGGCTTCAGGAAGGGCACCGCGACAGGCCGCTACGCCCTCACCGTGATTCCCCCTTTGCGGTCGGTGTCGCGCGTGAGCCACCACGTCCTCCAAGAGGTGGTGCGCCAGCTCTCCACGCGGCTTCCAGGCGAGGTTCACGTCGACGACGCGACCGACACGCCGATCGAGATCCTCATTTGGCGCGCGCTGCTCGCGATCGCGAAGACCATTCACGACGATCGCACGAGCCACCCCGAGCTGCGAAGTCGGCTCGAGGCGGTGGTCACGACCAACCCCGACAAGTTCTTGTCGTCGTGTGTGAACCAATTGAAAGAGGCTTGGCGTACCATCGGAGGCGCGTTCGTCGATACGGCGTTGAAGCTCCCGAGCCTCGATCTCGATCGGGAGGTGTTCCGTGTCGTGGCGCGATTCCCGGACGGCGACGAGCCCGAGCGAACCGCGATCGTCGATTGGCTCGGTGGGGCGAGCCTGCCGTCCGAGCGCCTCGACGCGCTCGGCACCGCCCTCGTGCTCGACGACGAGGCGGGGGCCACCCGCGGGCTTCACACGCTCCTCGCGCTCGCGCGTCTCGCGCGGACTCCGATCGCGATCGCCTTCGACCAAATTGAGGGAACACAGAGGCTCGGGGACGACGCGATGTCCGCGTTCCTCGGTACCGTCGCCGAGCTCTACAACGCGGCGCCCGGCACGGTGTTGCTCGTGTTCTCACAATCGCAGATTTGGCCCGAGCTGAAGAAGAACGCGCCCCAGTTCGTGCAAGATCGGCTGAACGACTCGCCGGTGGTCCACTTGCACGGGCTCACCCCCGACGAGGCCCTCGCCCTCGTCGCTACGCGCATGCGGCACTTTTGGGGCAGCATGGAAAAGGGGCCCGCCGATACCCTCTTTCCGCTCACGAACGAGCGAATCCTCTTCCACGTCAAGCGCGCCAACTTGAGGACGCCGCGCACGGTGGTGCGCTATTTCCAGGCGCTCCTGCGCGCGCCAGCAGCCTCCCGTGACTCCTTTGCCGGCCCGCACGAGGTCGCCCCGAAGGAGCTCGTACGGAAGAAGCTCGCCGCGTTCGTCGAGGAGGCGCGCACCTCGCAACCGCGCGCCGCAGACGCACGCGCCGCGCTCTCGCAGTCGGTCGTCACCGATCTTCTCGTGCAGGCTGCACGCACTCGACGCGATGTCGCGGGGGCGAAGGTCGAGGCGGTGCGCTCGAAGCGACTGAGCAAGACCGGAATCTCCGGCGTGGAGCTCGTGGTTCGGCGTGGCGATACGAGCAAGCGTGTGTACATCGAGGGATCGAATAGCCAAAATGGCAAATCCGCGGCGTCGACCTTGGCGCGGTTCGCTTCTGTCCTAGAGGCCAATGGCGCCGACCACGCGGTGCTCCTTCGCGACGCTTCGCTCCCGCTTCCCCCTGCGGCGCGAAAGGCGTTGCTCGAGCTCACCCCGCGCGGCGCTCTGCTCCGGGTAGAAGAGGGCGAGATCGTCGAGCTCTCCGCGATCGAGGCGCTGCTCAACGCGGCCGCGGCGGGCGACATCGGGCAAAACGTCGACCGCAAGACGGCGCTCGATCTTGCCGTGGAGTGCGGCATGGCGGCGGCGCTCGGGCTCGAGCAGAAGCTCGTCGAGGTGGTGCTCGCGGGGGAGAGCGCGAACGCGAAAGGCGCGGAGAAGGCGATCGCCGGCGAGCCCACCGAAGCATCGGCCGACGCCGCGCCGACCTCGCTCGACGCGGTCGCGGTCGCGACGAACGGCGCCGCGATCTTGCAGCATCTTCGCAACGTGCGCGCGTTCGATCCGGCGGCCCACTTGGCGCGCGCGCTCGGCCTCTCGCTCGAGGCGGTGGACGCTGCGCTTCGTGAACTGGAGAAGAAGAAGCTCGTCGACGTCGTGAGCGATCGCAACCGCGCTCCCGTGGCGCTCCTTCGGCCGGAGGCCCTGTCCCCATGAGCGACTCCTCGTTCTCCGTCACCGAGGTGGTCACCGCCACCCGCTGCGCGCGTCAGCTCGTGCTCGCGCGAAGAGGCCTGCGGGTCGTGCCCTATGGCGCCGACGCGTTCGGCACTGCCGCTCACGTCGCGCTCGCCGCGGTCGCGAACGGCGCGCGGACCGATGCCGAGCTTCATGCCCTCCTCGACTACCCGCTCCCCGATCGCGCGCGGGTGATTCAATCATTGTTTCGTTTGGCGCTCGGGGGGGCTTACGCGCACGCCAAGAAAGTGGCCAATCGCGTCGATGGCGGCGATCTCTCTCGTTTCGCAGACACGGTGCTTCGCCTCGCGACCCTGCTCGCGCAGCCCCTCACGCGCATGAGCGGCGAGGCGAAGAACGGCAAAGAGGCCGTAGAGTCCGTGTTTTTGGCGTCGGAAGAAGACGTGACGCTCACCCTGGGGGAGATCACCGTTCGTGGTCGGATCGACCTCATGTGCCGCGACGCCGCCGAGACGTGGCTATGGGACCTGAAGACCTACGCGGGCACGCACGACGCCGAGCTCGAACAAGTGCGTGTTTATGCGATGGCCTACGCTGCGATGGGCAAACGGGTGCGGCCCGCGCTCTGGCACGTCACGCGTGATCGCATCGAGATTCGCAACGCCGACCCGGTGGGCGACGCCGACGTGGCGCAGCTCGGGAAGCTGGTCACGCTGATGCGCAGTTGGGTCGGCGGCGCACCCCCGCCGCCGGCGCCGGATCTCGGCACCTGTCGCACGTGCCCGGCGCGCAACGAATGCTGGCGCACGTGGGGTCGTACGTTGCCGGACGAGACCGATCAGGTGCGTCCCCCCACCATGCCGCCGCCCCCGCCAGATGCGCCTCCAGGTGCGCCTCCGGCCGCGCCGCCACCCGCCGAGGCGAAGGTGCCGCACGTCGTCGCCCCAAAGGTCGCGCTCCCACCGGAGGCACCGACGCGTTCGCCGAGCACGCCGAAGCCCCATGATTTCTCGGTCGAAGGAACGGCGCCGTTGTACCTCGGTACCGATCCGAAGAAGCAGCCGGTCACCCTCGACCCGATGGACCTCACCCGCCATGTCGCGGTGTTCGGCGCTTCCGGCTCGGGCAAGACCTACTTCGCGAAGTCGATCGTCGAGGAGGCTTTGCTCGCGGGGATTCCCGTCATCGCGTTCGACGTGCAGGGGGATATTTTGCCGCTCGCGGTGACCCGTGACGATACCAAGATCGATCCCGCGCTCGAGGCGCGGAGGAACGCTTACCGTGACCGCGCGGAGGTTCGGCTCCTCACGCCGCTCAACGACGCGGGCCTTCGTGTGGCGATGAACCCCATGAAGCTACCGAAGGGCGACCTCACCCCCGAGCGCCGCTCCATCTGCGCAGAGGCCGCCGCAGACAACCTGCTTTCGTACGCCAAAACGGCGCCCGCCACCCGCGAGCACGTGCGCATGTTCTTGGCCAATCGCATCGAAGCCGCGATCGGCAAGACGGCGACGTTGACGATCGCGGATCTCATCGCCGGGATCGTCGCCGACGAAGAAGAGGACGACGAGCTCCTCGAGCCGAAGGTGCGCGCGAAGCTGGTGAAGGACCTCAAGCTGCTCACCATGGGCACGAAGAGCTACACGTTTCGGGAAGGTCGCCCGTTCGACCTCGACGATCTCGTGGAGCCGAAGACGCCCGGCAAAGTGCCTCTCAACGTCATTTGGCTCAATGGCCTCGTCGACCAACAAAGCAAAGAGAGCTTCGTCGCGATGGTCTTGGCCGACGTGTACACCTGGATGCTCGGCCAGCGCGGTGGCAACGCGCGGGTGCTCCTCTATTTCGACGAGATCGGGCCCTATATGCCGCCGAACGGCGAGCCGCCGACGAAGAAGCTCCTCAAACGTATCTTCAAGGAGGGGCGCAAGTATGGTGTTTGCGGGCTCTTCTGTACGCAGAACTTCACCGACGTCGATTACAAGGTCGTCTCGCAGGCGAACACGATCGCGGTCGGTCGTGTGAACGCGGCGCAGGAGAAGAAGAAGGCGATCGAGGCCTTCGGGGCGCCCGCGAACTTCGATGTCGCGGCGGCGGTCACCACGCTCATCGGTGGGGTGCAGGGGCGCTTCTTGCTGAAACAAGCGTCCGGCAAGGTGGACTGGGTGCAGGGTCGAACACTCCTCACCGAGCACGGGCCGGTGTGGGGCGAAGAGGAGATTCGCGCGGCGACTCCGGACGAGACACGCAACGCCTGGAACGAGAAAAAGTAGGTCATCGATGACGGCGTCGGCGCGAGTAGGGACCATTTTTGCCGAGTTTCGCCTCGAGGTTCTGGTCGGGGCGGGAGCTTACTCGGCCACGTATGCGGCGAAGCGCTTCGGGGAGGCCGCCGCGATACGTGTACTTTCCCCGGAGGCCGCCGACGATCGGATCGTCCGCGAAGCGTTCGTGCGCATGCCTTCGCTCGCCGCGGGGATTCGGCACCCCGGAGTCGTGGGTTACGCGGAGGGCGAGCCCGAGACGTACAAGGGCGAGCTTTATCACCGCATGGAGCTTTGCCTCGGGAATACCCTCACCGACGAGTGGCGCGAAGGTGCCAATCTTCGCCTCGCGGGCGGGGCACGGTCGGCGGCCGAGGTGGAGCCCACGCTCTCCCTCGAGCGCGCGCTGTTCGTGGCGGAGCGCGTGCTCTCTTGCCTCGCCGCCGCGCACGAGTCGGGTGTAGTCCATGGTCGGCTCACCCCGGAGAAGCTGCTCGTCGGAGACGAGATCAAGGTGCTCGATTTCGGCCTCGTGCCGTATCGCGGATCGTCGATCTCACCGAGCGAGGCGACGCCGTACATGGCGCCGGAGGTGGCGATGGGGCTTGTCGACCAGGTCGATTCCCGCGCGGACCTCTTTTCGGTCGCCGCGATCGTGCATGCGCTCGTCACCGGAAAGACGGTGCACTCCGAGCAGCGCGACTCCGAGTTTGCGGCCGCGATGGCGACTCTTCCTGCGCCGCTCGCGGCGAGCGTGGCGCCTTGGCTACGGGCCGATGTGTGCGCGTGGCTCGATCGCGCGCTCGCTTGGGATCGCCGAGAGCGCTTCGATACGGCGACCGCGATGCGTGACGGCGCGCTCGAGATCCTCGCTGCAATCGAGCGAAGGCCGCGCAGCGTTCAGCCGGCCCCGTAGGTTGCTTCCAAGTACTTCACGATGTCGCGCGACTCGAACATTTTGGCGCCCGTGTTGGGGTCCTCGAGATAAGGGACCTGCACCTTGCCCGCGCGCGCCAAAAACGCTGCGCGATTTGCGCTTCCCTTCGCGACGTTGTGGAGCATATACGGTATTTCCAGCTCGCACAGCACCTCGCGCACGCGACGCGCATAGGGCGATATCTCGAACGACCAGAGCTCGAGCGGCGCTTCTGGTGCACGGCTCGCGCGCGCCCGCGATCCGCTTCCGGCGCGAAGGAGCGAGGCCACCGCCGATAGGCCATCTCCGAGGAGCCCGGTGCGAAGCCCGAGCGGAGCGGGGCCAGTGCCGTAGTGGGCATAGAGGTGCTTCACGATCGCGTCCGACTCGTAGAGCGTGACTTGCTGGTTGGGGTCGACGAGGAGCGGGAATTGCGCCTTTCCGCCGAGCGCGATGCCCTCTTTGCGGAAGCGCCCACCGCCCTTCGGGCTCGGCTTCACGAGCACCTCGAGGTCGAGCATCGAGAGCGCCTCGCGCACCTTGCGGCAGAACGGACAACCCTCGAACTCGTAGAGCTCGAGGCGCTTTTCGGGTCGTGGCCCCATGCCGCTCGTGCGAAAACCGAGAGGAAAGCGAACGACCGAGGCGCCGTAGGAGGGGACGATGAACATCGGAGGCACGGTAAAGAGGCGCCCCGCCGGTGTCGACCGCGCCCCGCGTAAAGGTTTGAAAGCCGTCGGCGGAGCGCTTCGCCCTTACGTTCCGTATGGTCCGCGAGGCAAAGTGGCGTCGTGGGCGTGGATCCGTTAGCAGACACGGTGGAAGTCGCCTCGAGCCAAGGGTAAGCGACGATCCCACTCACGCGGCAAGGCGACAATGGCGAACGGGGTCGACCTCCCCAAAAATCGACTGCGATTCTTCGACCCGCGGCGGGCCTCGGGGCGGCTCTTCCTCTCGGTGCTGCTCGGGCTCGTGATGGCGGCAGGAGTACCCGCTCCTCCGTTGCTTCGCGGGGTCGTCGCGTGGGACGCGGGCGCGGCGCTGCTCATCGCGCTCGGCTGGAACGTCATCTTGCGGTCTACGCCCGAGATCACGAAGAAGCGAGCGGCGGCCGAGGACCCGGGCCGGAAGATGGTGTGGGTGCTCGCGGTGGTCTCGAGCCTCTTCAGCCTATTTGCGGCCATCGTCGTGTTGCGGCACGCGTTCTCGATTGGCGTGCAGGGGCGCGTGTGGGCGGTGCTCGGGCTCGCCGCGGTGGCGCTCTCCTGGGTCGTCACCCACACGTCGTATTCGTTTCGGTATGCCCACCTCTACTATTGGCAAAAACGCGAGTTTGGCCTCCAGTTCCCGGGGGAAGACAAACCCTGCGACATCGATTTTGCCTACTTTGCCTTCGGGATCGGTATGTGTTTCCAAGTGGGCGACGTGGCCGTCACTTGCACGCGCATCCGCCGTACGGTGCTGTTTCATTGTTTGCTGTCCTTCGTGCACAACACGGTGGTCGTCGCGCTGGGGCTGAACGTGGTCTTCGGGTTCTTGGACAAGGGCTGAATCGACAGAACGGCGGAGGGCGCGCGAAACGGGCGTGCGACCGCGGCGGCTATCGCGTAATAGGCGTGCCCATGTCCGCGCCTATCCTTTGGCAGCCCACGCTCACGGGCGGAGGTCTCGTCGCCACCCCGCTCCGCGAGTCCGATTTCGACGCCCTCTTCGCCGCCGCGTCAGACCCCGAAATATGGGCGCTTCACCCCGTATCGGACCGGTATACCCGCGAAAAGTTCGAGATCTACTTTCGTACGGGGATCGATTCGCGCGGCGCGTTGCTGGTTCGCGACGCGGCGTCGGGGGTGGTGGTCGGCTCCTCGCGCTTCGTGGGCCACGACCCCGTAAAGCGGGTGATCGAGATCGGCTACACGTTCCTCGTGCGCGCGCTCTGGGGCAGCGGGAAGAACCGCGCGCTCAAAGAAATCATGCTCGCCCACGCGTTCGAGCACGTCGATCTCGTCGAGTTCTTCGTTGGCTCGAAGAACCTGCGCTCGCGTGGCGCGATGGAGAAGCTCGGCGGCGAGCTGCTCCGCACGGTGGTGGAGAAAGAGCCAGAGGGCGATCTTCGGGAGTCGATCGTCTACGGCATTCGCAAGCGCGATTGGCCCTTACGCTGAACGCGTCGCCGGTGCTCGTCGCGTTCTGGCCGCTAGGAGGTCCGACGACCATGGGCACGTCGATGGCGACCCGCGCGCTACCGAAGCGAGTCGCGGTAGGCCTCGATCGCCGTCTTGTCCTTCGCGCTCGCCTCGGGGAGCGCCTTCTCGAGGAGGGCGCGCGCCACTTCGCGATCTTTGGACTTCTTGGCCGCCGCGAGGCGGAGGGAGGCGCGTTCGGGCGGAGGGAGAAACGCGACGAGCGCGAGGGCAGAGGCATACGCAGACAGCGCCTTCTCGGGATCCGACTCGAGGGCGGCCGCTCTTGCGCGAGCGCGGGCGAGGAACACGGGGTGCGCGAGCTTCGCCGCCGCGCGGGCCGTGTCGTAACCGCGAGTCGGGTCCGAGAAGCGCGCCGTCGACGCGAGCTCTACGGGGAGAATCACGGCGTCCGCGTCGTCACGGCCACGGAGCGCGCGCCCCGCCTTCGCTGCCGCGCGCGCCCCCGACTCGGGCAGCGTCGCCACCAGCACCGCGTGAGCACGTGCAAGGTGCACGTATTTCGTATACGCCTCGTCGCCAATGGGAAGGGCGCGCGGGAGCGTCCACGCTCCGAGGCGCGGGAGCTCGGTCTTCGCGGTGCCGGGGCTGAACGTGCGAGTCTCCGCGACCTCCACGTTCACGTCGTGCAGGAGCGAGGCTTCGAGCGCCGCGCGCGCCTCGATTGCGCCCGCGGCCGCGGCCTCCGTGTTGCCGCGCGCGAGGTTCCACTCCGCTTCGTGCACCTTCGCGAACGCGTAGTGGGGGTGTCCGTCGCCGTACACGGCTTTGCTCGTCGTGACCTCGATCTCCACGTCGCGTGCTTCGCGATCGAGCGTCATGTCGCCCGCAGCCTCCAAGATCGGGACACACGCCGCGCGCGCTGCTTCCGTCACCGAGGCGCACGCGTTCGGGGTGTCTTTCGAGGGACGAACGCCCTTCGTGGCGTCGAGGCGCATCCGTGCGACGACGTAGGCGGTGGTGGTCGGCGCGTCGGCGACCCGCCTGACGAGCGGCGCGAGCTCATCGAGGCGACGAGCTTTTGTCTCGGGATCGAGGTCGGCGCCGGCGGCGAACACGGAGAGTCGCGCGCGGAGGGCGTCCATCGCGAGCAGCTCGGCGAACGTGAGCGCGCGGGCGAGGTCGGCGGCGTGGTCCGGCTTGCCTGCGTCGAGCGCGATCGCGAGCCCCTTGGCGGCGAGCTCGTCGGCGAGGGCCGCTCCCGCGCGCGCCTTCGTAGGGAGTCCATCTGCCTTGGCGACCATCGTATCGAGCAGATCGTCGAACGCGCGTAGGTCGGCGCTGTCGGGGAACACGTTCGCATCGCGCGCGAGCGCCCCCAGCACCACGTTGAAGGCGAAAAGACCTCGTTTCGTCGCAGGATCGAGGCGCCCGGGCGTGAACGGGGGCACCGCGAGCGGCCGTCGCATGCGCACGTCGAGCATCGAACGCGAATCGATTTTGTCGCGCCCCGCCTCTGCCGGATCGGGGCCTGCCCCGCGGCACACGGAGGGGTGCTCGAGATCGCGCGCCGCCAAGATCGCGCCCTCGACGGCGGTGCGGTCGCGCACGTGCCCGAGCTCCTCCACGAGATGACCGAGGTCCTCGTCGAGCAACGCGAGGCACTCCTTCGCCCCCCGCGATTCGCCGCTCGTGGCAGGGTCGCGCGCGGCGCTGTCGAGCTCGAGCGCCGCGGCGTGGAGGAGACCCATGATCGCCGCCTCCGAGCCAACCGGCGCGGCCGCCGCGTTGAATGCATTATGCACGCGCTCGCGGTTCGTCGGATCGTTCACGGCGGCAAGGGCGTGGGGCACGAACGGGGGGCTCACGGTCGGCGTCGCGAGCTCCACGGTCGGGGAAGCAGGAGGAGGGCGTTCGTTCGAGGCGAGACCTCCAGCCGCGATCACGAACAAAAGGGCAGCGCCGACGAGGAGAGGGAGCCGCGCTGCTCCTTTGCTCGCGGCTTCGGGGGCGCGCTCGGGTTTGCGCTCGTCGGTATGGTCGGTCGTCGGCGGTGCCTGCTTCGTCACCGCCGCTGCCACCCGTGATTGGCAATGAGCGCACGCGCCCGCATGCTCGGTGATCGCGCGGGTGTCGTCTTCCGTGAGCTTACCCGCCGCGAGATCGGCGAGCTCGTCGTCGTCCACGCATCCCCGAGGATCGGACATGGAGCGAACGTACCACACGCCGCACGTGTGCTCGCCGCGGGTACTGCTGCGCGCTTCTATCGATGGCTACGCGAGGTCTTCCTCTTTGCACGAATAGGGGAAAGTGTCCGTCGCTTCACTCGGCACGAGATCGTGGAACTTGCCGAGATCGATCACGATGCGGTCGGGAGTGGGCTCGGACATGAGATCGGCGAGGCGTGCGCCCCAGATCACGTTCCTCGCCGACCAGGTCTTGCGCGCATGCACGGGTTGGAGGGTCGTCTCGTCGGTCGCGCTGAGCGAGATCGCGAGCTCGATTTCCCCGTCCGCGAACGACTTTGGTGTGTCTTTCGCGAGCGGGCTCTTCTCGTCGATCACATGGCGGAGCGTGGTCGCTCGGTTGAGGAGCGGGGTGCGCTCGTGGACGAGGGGGAGGTATTCGGCGAGGTAGAGCGTGGTGCCCTCTTTGGTCTTCGTCGTGCGCGTGAGGGTGAGGCGCACGTTGGCCTCGACGATGTTGGCGCGGCGCTCGTTGCCTACGCGAACGGTGAGGGTGGGGAGCCCGTCGATCGGCGTGATGGCGGCGCGGTGGGAGAAACGAATCTTCGTTCGTGCGCGTGAAAATCGCATGAACACGAGGCCGGTCGCGAGCGCCGTCACGACGAGCCCGGTCATCGACTCGACGACGACGACCGCGTTGGCGGCGTGGGTCGTGGGGCTCATCGTGCCGTATCCGATGGTGCCCATCGTTTGAACGCTGAAGTAGAACGCGTCGAAGAAGCCGCGCACGCCTTCTACACCGCCGACGACCCTGTAGACCGCGGCGAACACGGCGTTGAGCGTGAGATAGACGGCGCAGATCGACGCGAGGAACGGGGCCCATCGCGCGGCGAGCAGCACGTGGATCACGTCGTCGAGGGCCATCCGCGGCGCGCCGACGACCTCGACCTGGTAGTCGTCGAAACGTGTAATCTCCCTTCGTTCGCTTGGGGTGCCTCTCGCCATTGCCGGGAGTATCGCCGGGAACGGCCGCGTTCGCTGCAGGAGAAGAGGGCAATTCTCCAAGGGGCGAGCGGGCCTTGCAGACGTTCGACGAGAATCGCGCGCGAGCATGTCGAGACCGTCCGATCGGCTCCGACGACCATCGAAACCGCGGCGCGAACGCCGCCGGTGACCCAAAGGAGCGACGTCATGCAAAAGATCACCACCTTCCTCACCTTCGACCACCAAGCCGAAGAGGCCGTCCGCCTCTACACCTCGGTCATCGAAGGCTCGAAGATCACGAGCACCGTGAAGGGCCCCAACGGCGCGGTCGTGTCGGTCACTTTCGAGCTCGCGGGGCAGACGTTCATCGCCCTCAACGGGGGGCCCACGTTCTCCTTCACGCAGGGTATTTCGCTCTTCGTGAGCTGCGAGACGCAGGCCGAGATCGATGCCTATTGGGAGAAGCTCACCCGCGGCGGCAAGGAGGTGCAGTGCGGCTGGCTCGTCGACAAGTTCGGAGTGTCGTGGCAAATCGTCCCGCGCGTGCTCGGCGAGTACATGAGCTGCCCCGACCAAGAAAAAGCGGGGCGCGCGATGCAAGCGATGATGAAGATGGTGAAGCTCGACATCGCCGCCCTCGAGCGCGCGTTCGAGGGCCGCTGAGGGCCGGGTTGCGCGGAGCCGACTGCCGACGACGTGATCACGTTCCTACCGTCGGCGTTTGGCCTTTACGTACGAGCGCGACGAGGGCGACCAACGCCCCGAGCACGGCTGCGATGGCGCCGGTCGCCGCAATTTTCCCGAGCGGAGAGGGAAAGATCGGGTTCGGAGTCGCCACCTGAATTTGCGCCTCCGGATCGCGCGAGGTCGCGTCGAATAGCCACGTATCGCCCGCACGACCGGAGAGCGAAACGAAGCAGGTACCCTCGCCACCCTTGGCGAGCGTGGCGCCCGCGAGCGACCGAATCGTGAGGGTGCAGCCCGACTCCGGAGGGTAAATCGAGACCTCGTACTCGTGCTCCGCGACCGGGTCGAAGCGCGCGCGCTCGGGGTGGGTCGCCATGTCGCGAACTGGAAATTGCCAGTACGGGTGCGGCGGCTCGAAGTTCATGATCGAAAGGCACGAGGCGCCGCCGCACGTGGCGGCGCCGAGACCGAACAGCGCGATCGCGATCACGAACGCGCCGCGCACGGGTCAGTCGTTTCCAGGGAAAAAAGGCGGGGAAGGCGCGAACCGAAGCCCGCGTCCGAGCGTCGCCTTCGTCACGGCTTGGGCATCTCCCAGCAGCGCGCTTCCTTGAAGATGCGCACGAGATCGCCGTCGACGTGGCCGTCCTTCACGGCGTACTCGAGGATGTCGATCGCGCGCTCGAGGGGGACCGCCTTTTTGTACGGGCGATCGCTCGCGGTGAGCGCGTCGAAGATGTCGGTGATGCTCATCATCTTCGACTGGACCGGGATCTCCTCCGCGCGGAGGCGGTTAGGGTAACCGGTGCCGTTCACGCGCTCGTGGTGCGCGCCGGCGATGTGCGGTACGCGGCGGAGCGCTTTGCCCCACGGGATTTGAGAGAGAAACTTGAACGTGTGGGTCACGTGTCCGGTGATCTCTTCGTACTCCGCGGGCGTGAGGGAGCCCTTCTTCACCGAGAGCGCGATCACTTCCTCGGGCTCTAGGAGCAGCTTCGTCTCGCCGCGGAGGTCGAAGTACCACTCCTTCGCGAGGGCCTCGATCTTCGCAAAATCACCTGCCGCGAGCACCGAAGGCTCGTTCGCGGCCAAGATCGTCTCGAGCGACTCGTCGAGCTGCTTCGTGCGGCGCAACATCTCGTCGTCGAGGGCCTTCAGGTCCGCGAGCGGCGCGTGAGCCTCGATCGCCTTCAGCTTGCGGCGCAGGATGTCGGCCTCGATCGAGCGCGCGACGAAATCGAAGCGCGCGCGCACGAGGGAGAGGTTCTCGTCGTAGAGCTTCTTCGCCTTCACGAGCACGTTCTCGCGGACGCCGATCTTGCCGAAGTCGTGGAGCAGGCTCGCGTACTCGAGCTCCTTCAGATCTTCTTTCGTGAACGTAGCGTGCTGGAAGGGGCCGCCGGAGGAGTGGTCCACTGCCTTCGCGAGCGAGACGGTGAGATCGGCCACCCGGCGCGAGTGGCCGCTCGTGGTCGGATCACGCGACTCGATCGCCTCCACGCTCGCGCGCACGAAGCCCTCGAAGAGCGCCTGAATCTCCTGGTACAGCATGGCCGTTTCGAGGGAAATTCCAGCCTGCGCGGCCACCATGCCGAGTAGCTCTTCGCTTCGTTCGTCGAAGGGCACCACCTGGAGATCGACGAGCGCGAGGCTCGTGAGCTTCGATCGAGGGTCGCGCTTCTTGTTGATGAGCTGGATGACGCCGATCACCTCGTCGCGCTGCGAGATGAGCGGCACCGTGATCATGCTCTTCGTGCGGTAGCCGATCTTCTCGTCGAACCTGCGGTCGAACGCGAACGGCGAGTCGACCGGGAGGGCGTACACGTCGTCGATCTTGATCGCGCGCTTCTCCACCGCCGCCGCGCCCGCGATGGAGCGGTTCGACAGCGGCATCGTGAACTCGCGCGAGTCGAACTTGAGGCTGTCGTTCTGCGAGAGCTTGAATCGAAGGGTTTTCCCCTCGTTTTCGACCACGTAGATGCTGCCCGCGTCGGCCCCGGTGACGAAGCGGCTCTTCTCGAGGATGAGCCCGAGCAGCTTGTCGACGTCGCGCTCGGTCGTCATCGCACGTGCGATGTCCACGAGCTCGCCGATCTCGTAGCGGTAGCGCGAGAGGGAGGCGGCGCGGCTCTCCGCGTGGCCCTTCGCTTCCAGCAGCTCGAACGCGCGATCGGTCGCGACCTCGAGCTCTTCGTTCGACGCATCGGACGGGAGCACGGTCGCGATCCCGAGGCCGCTTCCGCGCGTAAAGTCCTTGTTTTCTGGGCGTCCGAGCAGCACGAGCAGCGCCTTGCCTTCGGCGCACAAGGGCGCGAACGGCACGAGCAGCGAGCGGCCCTTGTCCCACACGCGGGCCGGTACGTAGACCACCATGCACCCCTCGCGAAGCAGCGAGACGAGGAGCGGATGTGGCCGCCCTTGCCGTGCTCCGAGGCGCGCCGCGAGCTCCGCCAGCGTCGCGGCGAGCGCGTCCATCGTGCCGGCGAGAGGGTGAGGCGTTCCGTTCGCTTCGTGGGTGAGGCTCATGACAGCTTGCGATGCTAGAGCACCGAACCGCTTGATGACCGAGGATTTTTGTCGAGTTGCGAGCCGTGCGAGACGCGACGACGAGTCCTACTGCGGCTAGCCGAGGAGGAGCAACGAAGCATCGCGACGCAAATCGGCGAAAAGCCGACCGAATCAAGCGGTTCGGTGCGCATGCCCCAACCTTCGCGCGACGGAACCTTCGTCGTGCCGAGCGCTCGATGCCCGCGCCCCGGCGATGCGTGCAGGATCCACCCTTCGCCGCGACGGCTGCGAGCGCTTCCGCGCCCCGCGGCCTTCCGCGTATCTGTCCACTCCATGTAGGCTACCCCGATGTCCGAGACCCTCGGCACGTGGGAGCGTGCCCTCTCGAAGCGCCTCGCCGAAGCGGGATCTCCCACGGATTCGGCTGCCGACCCCCTCGACGTACTCGCGGCGATCGACGCGACCGAAGCGGCGCGTTTCGCGCTCCGTCTGATGCTCGTCGACGAGATGCGGAACCTCACGCCCTACGAGATGGCGCTCGGCGATCGCAAGCGAGCGGCGCACGGCACGATACTTCGCGGGCTCTCGGGGCTCTCGCTCGACGAGATGACGTCGGCGCTCGTCATCGGCGCGTTGTGGGTGAACTGGAACGTGCCCTGGCAGCACGAGCGCTTCACCTTCCTGAGCGAGCACCCCGCGCTCCTGGCGCCCGAGGCGCGGCTCCACGTGCTACGCGCCGCGGTGGCCGCGCACGGATGGCTTGCCGCCCCCGTGGGATGGTTCCTCCACCGCCTCATCGAGGATCCTGTCCCCGAATCGGGGGACGAGCTCTACGCGGCGTGGCGCGAGCATCGGGGCGACGCGCGCGTGGAGCCCGCGCTGGCGGAGGCGGTGATCGCCGCGGGGCATTGTGAGGGGATCGCAGCCATCGCGGCGACGCTCGACACGGATACCCCGTCCCGCGACGCCGTGAGCGCCAGCCTCTGCCTCGACCCGACTACCGCGACCGAGCGCCTCGGCCACCTCTTGGATCCTGCGCGCTTCGATCCCGGCCCGCGCCCGCTCGGAAGCACTCATCTCCTCGATGCGCTCAAGGCCAACGGCCTCCGAGGCGGCGAAATTCATGGTTTTCCCTCGCGCCGACCGCGCGGATGGGTGCGCGCCGACCCACGATGGGTCCCGCTCCTCTTGTCGCTCCGAGGGAACCGCGATCCGAACGTCTCGTCTCCCGTGCGCGGCGCGCTCGCTCACGCCGATCCCGAGGTCGTCGCCGCCCATCTGCCGAAGCCATCGAAGAAAAAGACGGGCAAAGGGCTCACGCTGCGGGAAGCGGGCCGCGCGCCGTTCGTCGGCGGGGCGTACTGGGGGGATCCGATGGTCACGGCGGGGGGCCGTTTGGCGCTCTTTCCAAGGATATCCCACCTCGAGGTCCGGCACGTCACGGACGGCTTCCCTATCGCGTTTGCCTTCGAGCTGCCCGCGGGGCTCGCGCTCCCGAGCGAAGCGCGCGACCTCCACGACGACGGGTGGGGTCGTGAGGGCATCCACGGCATCGCCCTCCACCCGAAGGCGTCGCGTGTCGCGCTCTCGGCGTCGTCGCGCGACGACTCCAAGAACGGCGTGTTCTTGCTCGACGAGGCAGGCCGCGTCACGGCGCGCTGGAAGGCGGAAGACGCCTCTCCCCACCGGCTCCACTGGGGTGCCGACGGGACCACGTTGTGGGTCATGGCGGACGCGGACGGCGCCGTCGTCGTCGCCCTCGATCCCGAGACCCTCGAGGAGCGTGGTCGTTGCACGATTGGCAACTTCCCCCCGCCCGCGTTCCCGAGCGCGTTCGCTCACCCAACAGACGACGTGGCCTGTTTCCAGATCGTGTGTGGGCAGGACGGATTCTGGGTGAAGTGCGTGGAGCGAGCGGCAAAAGGCTACAAAGTCAGGAGCCAGAAGCTCAGCGCGGTGCACCACGACTGGCTGATGTACGGCTTGGCCGAGGGGGGAGCGGCGGTCCTCACGTCGAACGACACGAAGCTCCTCGTGCGCGACTGGCCGACGATGAAACCAAGGAAGGGAAAGGTGCTCGGCGGGCAACCTTGGGGCATCGCAGGCTCGGCGAAGTGGGTCATCGTCCCGGTCGCGACGGTGGGCAGCGCCGCGGACCAGTTCGAGGTCTTCCGCCTCCCGGACGGCGACAAGGTCGGCACGGGCCCCTGGCCGGCGGGGCACGTGCTGCTCGACCTGTGCGGCGACATGGCGCTGACCACGAAGGACGGCGAGGTGCATGTTTGGAAGCTCGAGGGGCTCGGAGATCGGTGAGGACGCGCATCGCATGACCGGGACCTTCGGTTCGGGGAAGCGCGACACCACGATGGGCTCTGCGCGAGCGCTCGCTGGACGCGCCTTCTCCCGCGCACCGAACGGCACTAGGGTCGTCGCATGATCCCGAGCGCTCCTATCGCATCCCTTCGCCAAGAATACGGCGACGCTCCGCTCGATCCGGCGTCTCTCCCGGCCGATCCGCTCGCCGCGTTCCTCGCCTTCTTCGAGTCCGCGCGCGCCGCCGAGGTCCCGGAGCCGAACGCGATGACCCTCGCGACGAGCACCACGGACGGCCCCTCCGCGCGGATCGTGCTCCTCAAGGGCGTCGACGATCGCGGCTTCACGTTCTACACGAACTACGCGAGCGCCAAGGCCAAGGAGCTCGCCGCCGACCCTCGCTGCGGCCTCGTGTTTTCGTGGGTGGAGATTCAGCGTCAGGTTCGGGTTCGGGGTGTGGCGGAGAAGGTCTCCCGCGAAGAGTCGGAGGCGTACTTTCGCGTTCGTCCGCGCCAAAGCCAGCTCGGCGCCTGGGCCTCGGCGCAGAGCGAGGTGCTCCCTTCGCGCGAGGTGCTCGAGGCCGAGATGCGCGCCGTCACCGAGCGGTTCGAGGGTCGCGACGTGCCGATCCCGCCGCACTGGGGCGGCTACCGCGTGGTGCCCTCCGTCGTGGAGCTCTGGCAGGGCCGAAGGAGCCGCCTCCACGATCGCGTGCGCTATACACGGATCGCGGAGGGCTGGAAGAAGGACCGTCTGTCGCCGTAGGTGCTTCGGGGCTACGCGCGGTTCGACATCCGGCGGCGCACGGCGCGGGCCATCACGAGCGCGGCGGCGACGAGGGCGAGGCCACCCGAGGACGAGAGCGCGAGTGACGGCGAGGCGTTGCACCCGCCGCCTTCCAGGTTCGACGCGTTCGTCGCGCCAGCGTCGTCCACGCCGCCGTCGCTCGGGCCGACCGGCGGCGGCGCGGGGGGAGGGTCACATTCGATCGTGACCTCGAGCGGCACGGCTGGAGGATCCGAAGTCGCGCCAGCGACGTGGGCCTCGAGGGTGAGCGCGATCGTTTTTTTTCCGACCTCACCGTCGGCGCAGAGTCCGGCCGTGCTCGTGATGCCGCGCGACAGCGCGTCGCGCCAACCGATCCCGAGCTCCACGACGCCCGCCGTCGGGAATGCGTTGCCATAAGCGACCGTGCCCCATACCGCGGGTTTTCCGGCCACCTTGAGGTCGAACATGGTCAGCGGCAGGAACGGCGCGAGCTCGGCCGAAGGTGTGAATACGACCGGCGTCGCGCGTTGATTGGCTTTTGGCGTACCCAGCGCGAGGGTGCCCGCGACAGTGGGAAGCGGCGCGCTCGGGCCGACCTCGAAGGTGGTCGTCGCCTCCCGCTCGATCCTGTCCGAGCAGGTGCCCTCGATCGAGAGCTGCAGTTGCGGAGTCGGCTTGAGCTCCGCGTCCGGGACGAGCAGAAGCGCGCGTGAACGTGGGTCGGGCGCGCTCGTGAGCACGGCGTCCACCGGCTCGAGCTTGCCCGCGCCGAGGGTCGTCGTCACCCCCGAGGCGTCGTTCGTGAGCGCGACGAGCGCGGGCGCGTTCGCGGGGATCTTCGCGCCACCGCGTGGACGAAGCTCGATCTGGCAGGTGGGCCGCGGCGCTCCGGCCTCCGCCCAGGCTGCTGTCGGAGTCACCGAGCCGAGGACGATAGCCAACCAGATTCGAGCTCGCTTCATCACAACCTCCAAGAGAGCGACATCCTCGCTCAGGCGCAGACAAGAGCACGTGGTGTGCCACTCGAATGAGCTGGCAACCCAGACCGGTCACGCGTGGTACGGCACGGTCTGGCGCATTGGCGGGGACTCCATGGCCATGCCCATTCGTGGCGTCGCTCGGTCCTGCGGACCTCCCTCCCCACGGTCCATCGTGCCCCCCCTGCGAGCTTCGCTCTCCCGGTTGGCACGAAGGGTTCGTGGCGTCGCTCGGTCCTGCGGACCTCCCTCCCCACGGTCCATCGTGCCCCCCGTGCGAGCTTCGCTCCCGGTTGGCACGAGACGGTGCGTGGCGCGCCAAACCCCTCTGGGCGTCCGATACGTGAAGAATACACGCGATCGAGGTGCGCCGATCGCGCTCGGGTTCTCTTTGCCAATTCGGGTGCGCTCTGAGAGGCTGTTCCGATGAAGGCCTTTTTTTCGCCCGACGCGAAAGAGAAGCTCTCGGGGGCCGTGACCGGGATCGAAGGTGGCACCGCGGCCGAGCTGGTCGTCAGCGTGCGCGCGCGTTCGGCGACCTACCGCGACGTCGATTTTCTGACCGGCTTCGGCTTCTCCTTCGTCGCGCTTTTGGTGCTGCTCTTCGATCCGATCGAGCTCGACGAGCGGCTGTTTCCCCTCGAAATCGTGGTCGCGTTCGTGATCGGTACGTTCGTGTCGGCGCACGCGCTGGGCCCCCTCGTCCTCCCCGAGAAGCGCAAGAGGGACGAGGTCGATCGCGCGGCGAAGGTCGCGTTCGTCGATCAGAAGATTGGGGCGACCACCCGTCGCTGCGGTCTCTTCGTGTATGCCTCCGGCCTCGAGGGCATGGTGAAGCTCGTGTCCGACGTGGGCGTGCCGCTCGACAAGCTCACGTCCGACCTGGAAAAAGCACGAACCAGCCTCGAGGAGGCGCTCCGACGCGACGACGTCGCCGCGTTCGTCACCGGCCTCGAGGTGCTCGGGACCGCGCTCGCCCGTGAGCTCCCCCGTCGCGAGGACGACGTGAACGAGCTCCCCGACGAGGTCGCATGAGACGCCGCGCCAACGTATGGCTCGTCATCGTCGCGCTCGTCGTCGCCGCGCCTGCCGTCGCCTTCGCGCGCCCGGGTGGTGGTCAGAGCTTCAGCGGTGGAGGGAGCAAGAGCTCGGGAGGGGGCTCGTCGAGCCGCAGCTCGGGAGGCGGATCGTCGAGTCGCAGCTCGGGAGGTGGATCGTCGAGCGGCTCGGGAGGTGGCAGCCCGCTCGGCGGGCTCGTGGTTCTGATCATCTGCGCCGGTGTCGTCGCGGTGATGAAGGCGATGAACCGGCCCACCGGCGGATACACCACGGGTTACCCCGGGAACGCGCGTCCGTACGTGCCGATGCCCCTCCAGCACTACGTGCAAACCAAACCCGAGGTGCCCGCCCGCACCCGCCTCCGCGCCCTCGAGTCGCACGATCCGGCCTTCTCGGTGATCGTGTTCGAGGACTTCGTATCTGCACTCTACACAGAAGTTATGATGGCGGCGGGGCAGGGCGTGCTCGAGCGGTTCGCGCCCTACCTCGGCGATGGCGGTCGTCGCATCCTCACGACGCGGCCTCTTCACGGCGTGTCTCACGTGCTCGTCGGCGCGATGAAGATCGACGCGGTCGAGGGCCTGGAGGCGAACGCGACGCACGTGACGGTGCACGTGGTGTTCGAGTCGAACCTCGCCCGTCGCGATCCCGCGAGCGGCCACGAGCAGGCGATCTATTCGATGGAAAAGTGGAGCCTTCGCCGCGCGAAGAACGCGAAGTCACGAAGCCCGGACAAGGCGCGTGTGTTCGGCTGCCCGAGCTGTTCGGCGCCGCTCGAACAGATCCTCGCCGGCAAGTGCAAGTACTGCGGCAACGACGTGAGCACCGGCGCGTTCGACTGGGTCGTCGTACACGTAGAGATCCTGCAGAACCTCGATCGTGGGCCGATGCTCACCGGCAACACGGAAGAGCAGGGGAACGAGCTCCCCACCGTGGTCGACGACCGCGCCCGTGGGCGCATGGACGAGCTCGCGCGCCGCGACACCGCCTTCTCCTACTCGGGGTTCCTCGCCCGCGTATCGCATGTATTCCACACGTTTCACGCCACCTGGTCGGCGCGCGATCTCGGCGCGATGCGCCCCTACTTGAGCGACGCGCTCTTCACGACGCAGACCTACTGGGTGTCCGAGTACAAGCGGCAGCGCCTCCGAAACGTGAGCGAGAACGCGACGGTGCTCTCGGTGGAGCTCGCCCGCGTCACGAGCGACACGTACTTCGACGCGATCACGGTCCGCATTTACGCGAGCTGTCTCGACTATACGCTCTCCGACGATTCGGGTGCGATCGTGAGCGGCAACCGTTCGCAGCCACGTCGCTACACCGAGTACTGGACGTTCGTGCGCAGCCGCGAGGCGAAGGGCCCCGCGCGGGTCGACCAAGCGTGCCCCCGCTGCGGCGCGCCCCTCGCGATCAACATGAGTGGAAACTGCACGCATTGCCAAGCGAAGGTCACGAGCGGCAGCTTCGACTGGGTGCTCTCGCGCATCGAGCAGGACGAGGTCTACGCCGGCTAAAAAAGGGGCGTCGCCGCGATCCCTCGCGACGACGCCCGCGACCTGGTCTCACTCCGAGTCGTCCTCCAGGGGTCCCGAAGGCGCCGCCGGCAACATCGGCACGGTAGGAGCATCGAAGATCGAATCCTCCTCGCCGCCCTCGTCCTCCGCAAACGTCCTCTTCGGTTCATTCGGCATATCGAGATCCTTTCGCCAAGAGGCACCGCGCCTCGAGCCCCTCTCGACGCCCCCCACCCATTCGTTTCCCCCCCCAAAAATTCCCCGCCTCCCGACGCGAGCCCGCGCCCGTCTCGAGCGCGCCCGTCTCGAGCGCGAGTCCGCGAGCGCGCCCCGAGCGAGCGCCAAGGAGAAGACGGGCTGATTTTCGTCAAGACCGAGCCTGGCCAAGGAGGATCGCCCGGAACCGACTTCTGTCGGTGA
>JAAFHV010000400.1 GCA_013297655.1 Myxococcales bacterium
GCCTTCGCGAGCTTCTTCACGAGCTTCACCGCGGCGTGATCGAAGCTGATGACGAGCACGTCTTTCGTGGTGCCGGTGCGACCGAGGCTCGCGACGACCGCCTCGGGGAGGCCTTTCGCGACGACTGGATCGCCCTTGAGCTCGATTTGAACGCGGACGTTGCGCGCCTTCGCCCACGCGAGCGCCTCGTCGAGGGTGGGCACGTGCTCCTTCGCGAACTTGGGGTCGAACCAGGTGCCGGCGTCGAGCGCGGCGAGATCTTTGGAGGTGCGGGCGGCGACCTTGCCCTTGCCGCTGGTGGTGCGCTCGAGCGAAAAATCGTGGATGACGACGGGGACGCCGTCCTTCGCGAGGTGCACGTCGAGCTCGACCCACTCCGCGCCGAGCTTCGCGGCGTGCTCGAAGGCGGCGAGCGTGTTCTCGGGTCGTGAGCCCATCGCGCCGCGGTGACCCACGATCGAAGGCCTCGCCCCGGTCCGCAGCCACATGGATTGGTTCTCGTTTTCGGTCTTTTTCATCGTGACTCCGCTCGCGCGACATATAGCCGAAGCAGGGCCTCGGAGATCTCGTCCTCCGCCGCCGTCCTGCGCTACCCTCTCGGTCATGGGGACCAAACCCGGCGTCGGCGAAGACAGCGTCATCCTCGATCTTCCCTCGGAGGCCGGCACCGCCGTCGAGACGGACCAAATGCTCTCGGCCCTCGCCCCGAGCAGCCGCGACTTCGTCGAGCGGGTCCCGGTCATTGCCCAGCGCGGCGCGCCTACCGCCGCGGCGGGTCGCTCGGCGAAGACGCGCGTCGCAGGAGTGCCGGTGCTCGAGTCGCATGGCACCTCGGTGAAACCCTCGCCGTTTCTGCCTTCTGGTCCGTCGATGGCGAAGCGCATGACGGCCTTCGGCGCATCCCTAGGGCTCTCGTTCATCGTCGGCCTCCCCGCGGTGCTGCATGCCGACGGGCTCTTCCTCGCGCCCACCCCGGGAACGACGGCCGCGCAACCCGTGCAGTCTACACCTGTCGCGCCTCCGCAGACCGCGGCCGTCGCGCCTCCGTCGGCGCAGCTTACCCAGGCCACCGCGGCCCCGCCGGCGAGCGCAGCGCAAGTCGCGACGGTCGCCGTGAATCCACCGCCGCCTTCGACCACCAAGGGTGCCGGTCCGAAATCTTCGACGGGCCCCGCGAAGCCCACCGCGGCGCCTGCCACGCCACCGGCGGGTCCGGCGCCGGCACCAGTCGCGGTCACCACGACGCCGGCCGCAGCGACCACGCCGGCCCCCGCGACCACCCTCCCGCACGGCGCGCTCATCCAGTAAGCTGGAGGCCCCTCGCGAGCGTCGAGCTCACGAGAGCCCGTGATTTCTCGGGTGGATCGCGTTGTCGTGCGTGACGACAAAAACGACTCGGCCCTCCCGCGGTCGTGCGAGAAGGCCGATCGACGCGTTTGGTGCCGGCTTCGATCAGCCGGTGACGATGGTGCCGATCTGCTCTGCGCGGAGGGCGCGCTTGATGTTGCCCGGGGCGAGCTTGAACACACGAATGAGCATGCCGTTGTCGCGGCACATCGTGGCGGCGGTGGAGTCCATCACGCCGATGCGCTCGGAGATGAACTTGTCGTAGGTCATCTCGGTGATCATCTTCGCGTCCGGGAATTTCACAGGATCACGATCGTAGATGCCCTCCACTTTGGTGGCCTTGAACACGGCCTCGGCCCCGATTTCCATCGAGCGGAGCGCGGCGGCGGTGTCGGTGGAGAAGAAGGGGTTTCCGGTGCCGGCGGCGAAGATGACGAAGCGGCCCTTCTCGAGGTGGCGCACCGCGCGGCGACGAATATAGGGCTCCGCCATTTGCCGAATCTCGATCGCGGTCTGCACGCGGGTGGGCACGTGCACCTTCTCGAGCGCGTCTTGCAGCGCGAGGGCGTTCATGACGGTCGCGAGCATGCCCATGTAATCGCTCTGGGTGCGATCCATGCCCGCCGCGGCGCCCTTGAGCCCGCGGAAGATGTTGCCGCCGCCGACCACGATGCCCACTTGCACCCCGAGGGCGTACACCTCGGCGAGCTCGGCTGCCGTCTGGCTCAGCACCTCGGGATCGAGGCCGCCCTGCTTTCCGCCGAGCGCTTCCCCCGAGAGCTTGAGGAGGATGCGCTTGTACCGGAGGTCCGGGTGGAGCGTGGGAGGGGCGAGACCGGCCGAGCGGCTTTCGTTTGCCATCGGGGCGGTTTTACTCGCACTCGCGCCGGTCGTGCAATGCACGAGGCACGCGCCTCCAGAGCGTGGGGAGGCACGCGCCTCCAGAGCGTGGGGAGGACGCGCCTCTCGAGAGGTCGCGCGTGGGGTGGCTTGCAGGGTGGCGACCGTGTGCCGGTCGGTGGTAAACGAGAGCCTCCGAAAATGACACGCGCGCGCCCACGCAACCTCCTCATGTTCGCGATGCCCCTCGTGCTTTGGGCCTTCGTGGGCTGCGACGGCTGCAAAGGCGGCGCCGACAAGACGCAGGAAGACGCGGGGAACCACCAAACGAGCGCGCAGCTCACCCCCGAGCTGTCCGCCAAGGTGCTCGCGCGCGTGGGCGAAAAGACCATTACTCTCGGCGACTTCGTGGCCGCCATGGAGCACATGGATCAGTTCGATCGCTTGCGTTACCAAGCGCCCGAGCGCCGCAAAGAGCTCCTCGAAGAGATGATTCGAGTGGAGCTCTTGGCGCAAGAAGCAGAGCGAAAAGGCTACGACAAAGATCCGGTCACCCAGGCCGAGATCCGCGCCATTCTCCGCGACGCGATGCTCGTGTCGGCCCGCAAAGGTGCGCCCTCTCCCGCCGATATCCCGGAGAGCGAGGTGCAGGCGTACTTCGACTCCCACAAAGCCGATTATCACGACCCCGAGCGGCGCCGCCTCTCGTGCATCGTCCTCCGCGACGAGGCGAGCGCCAAAGAAGTGCTCCCCGCCGCGACGGCGGCGACGGCGGGCCCCGCGGCATGGGGTGAGCTCGTGAAGACCAAATCGATCGACGCGCAGGCGCGCGCGAACGTGCCGGTCGACCTCGCGGGCGACTTCGGGATCGTGAGCCCACCGGGGGACATTCGCGGCGAGAACGTGCGCATCCCGGAAGAGGTCCGCGCCGCCGTGTTCGAGATTCCCAAGGTGGGAGAGGTGCTCCCTCGCGCCGTCAAAGCGGGAAACAAGGTCTATATCGTTCGGCTCACTCAAAAGCTCGAGGCGCACGACCGCACGTTCGCCGAGGCCGAGCGGGTCATCCGCGTGAAGCTCGCGCAAGACAAGGTCCGCGACCGCGAGCAAGCGGCCCTCGCCGAGCTACGGAAGAAGCACAAGGTCGAGATCGACCAGACCGCGCTCGGCACCGTCCGCGTCGACCTCGCCCCGGTCTCCGCCGACGCCGGGGCCCCTCCGTCGTCCGACGGCGGCGCGGGAAAATAAGCGCCAATCGCGATCGGTGCGACGCGCGACCGGGGGTCCGCGCCTCGCGCTCGGGCGCTTGCCCGCCGTGGGTTGGGCTCGTCGACGGGGCGGGCCGAGGAGCGTGCCCTCTCGCCGCGCGAAGAGCCTCCGAGGCAAGCCGCGGGAGAGGATCGCTCGAGACGCGCGGCCGATCGCCGACCGAAACGAACATTGCCAATTGGTCGCGAACGACTGCGCCATTCTCTGCTAAGGGAATGTTCGTGCCCCGCCTCAACCCGCAGTCCCAGCTGGAATCGTCCCTCAAGGCCCTCGCGAACGAGCTCGCCAAGAACCTCGTCGACGCCGTGCTCCGCGGCTCCCTGGCGGAGCTCGTCGCGCTCCCCTCGGAGGGGGCCGTCGTGCGTCGCGGTCCGGGGCGTCCGGCCGGTTCGACGCGAGCCGCGACTCCCGCGGCATCGGGTCCCGCGCCCGCCGCAGCGTCGACGCCCGCGAGCCGTGGCCCTCGCACTGCGCCCAGCTCGTCGCGCGCGCCACGTGCGCCGCGCGCCGCTGTCTCGCTCGACGGAGCGTCGCGAGGCCAAGTGCTCGAGGCGCTCGTTTCCTATCTTCGCACCTGCCCCAAGGGCGCACGCGCCGAAGAGCTGCGTTCGGTGCTCGGCCTCACCCGCGCGCGCTTCATTCAGGCCACCCGCGACGGCCTCTCCACGGAAGAGATTCGCAAGGTGGGCCAGCTCCGCGCGACCGTGTACTTCGCGGAGTGAGCGGCTCGCGGCGCTTTTGTCGCGTCGCTTCGTCGCGCTTTCGGCGTCGATAAGCACTGAATGCAGCGGGTTCCGTAGCCTACGGAGCCCGCTTCGTCGCATGGAGACCGTGTTGTAGGGCGGACTGCGCGTTCGCTCGGATACGCGTTGCAGGGCGGACCGCGCGTTCGCGCGATACCGCGCTCCGGGACTGCGATCATGGGCAGTCCCGGACGTCACTCACTCAAGCTCGGCGACCTCAGTCGAGCTCGGGCTCGGGCCTCGGCGACCACGAGGCCTCAGTCGAGCTCGGGCTCGGCGACCACGAGGCCGCGGACGAACTTCTCGTACACCACGAGCTCCACTGCGGTCTCGGCGCCGAGCTTGGTGAGCACGTTCTTCACGCGCAGCCACTCGAGCCCGCCGAGGCCGGTGCCGATACGTGGGATTCCGATTTTCGCGATCCCAGCCGGTGACGCGAGCTCGACGACGCGGGTCATCGAGCGCTCGAGGGCCGCGATTTTGGCGCGCGCTTTCCAGTGGGCCTGGAGCGCGAGGCCGTAAACCGTGTACTCGCCGGACACGAACACGAGCACGTCGCCGAGGGAGAAGCGGCCGTCGGCGCAACGTTTTTGGTACTCGTCCTCGAGCCCCTCGAAGCGCTTCTTGAACGCGACCGCGATTCCCGCGTCGAGCTTGCCTTGGGTCGTGCAGCCGAAGACGAATGCCTTGAGCGAGGTGTCGGCGAACATGTCGCCTTCGGTGAACGTAGTGGGCAAGAGGGCTCCGAGCTTTAGATGGAATTGGCGAACTCGCGACCGAGCTCGAGGGGGGAAGGACGGTCTTTGGGGTCCTTCATGGTGGCCGCGCGGAGCACCCGCGCGACGCCGTGAGGGAAACCTTGGAGGCGGGCGCCGTCCTCGAGGGGGTCTTGTCGCATATGGGCGATGATGCGGTCGCGCGGATTGTCGATTTCGTCGAAGAACGCGCGCCCGGTCGTCACGTTGTAGATCGTGGCGGCGAGGGAGTACACGTCCGCGCGCGGATCGAGCTCCACCGGATCGAGGACTTGCTCTGGCGCGATGTACCCCGCGGTGCCAGCCACGAAGCGCCCGCCGGCCTCGGGCGGCACCCGAATCGCGCGCACCATGCCGAAGTCGATCACGACCGAAGCGAGCGGGTGGGCCATCGCGGGGTTTCGGTGCTTCTCGGGATCGAAGCGCTCTCCCCCCGCGAGCGGAAGGCGGAGCCAGAGGTTCGCCGGCTTGATGTCGCGATGAACGAGGCCCGCGCCGTGGAGCGCGGCGAGCCCGGCGCACGACTCGA
>JAAFHV010000401.1 GCA_013297655.1 Myxococcales bacterium
CCCGTCCGTCGCGGCATCCTCACCCACGGGAGCGTACTGGCGACGCAGGCGACCCCCCAGAGCGCCTCGCCGGTTCGGCGCGGAAAGCTGGTCCTCGAGAAGTTCTTCTGCCAAACCGTTCCGCCGCCTCCGCCGGGCCTCAACGCCGAGCTCCCCGCGCTCGAACCGGGTCTGCCGAACCGCGAGCGCTTCGGGCGCCACTCCAAAGATCCGTCGTGCGCGGGTTGCCACTCCAAGATGGACCCGCTCGGCTTCGGATTCGAGCCGTTCGACGGCGTCGGCAAGCACCAGCCCACGGTCGACGGAAAGGGCGAGATCAAGGGCACTCCCACCTCCGACGCACCTTTCGAGGGAGTCGCCGATTTGTCGGAGAAGCTCGCGAAGAGCGCCGACGTCTCGGACTGTTTCGCGCGCCAGTGGGTGAAGTTCTCCTACGGCGTGTCCGAGAACGACGCGTCGCGCGCCCTGTCGAAGCAGGTGGCGCAAGAGCTCGGCGCGACCGGAATGCCGATTCGCGCCCTCGTGAAGCGCCTCGCGGCCGCCGAGCACTTCGTGAAGCGTCGCAAGGAAGCGCTCACCCCGTTCACCATTCCAGACGCTCCCGCCGCTCCCGCCGCTCCCGGTGCGCCTCCCGCGGTACCTGGCACTCCTCCTCCCACCACCGGCCTCACCACCACGGCGGGGATCACCCTCACCGTCGTGGAGAACGACCACGGCAATGGGCAGTACCAAAAGGAGGTCACCCTCAAGAACACGACCGCGGCTCCGATCGATTGGACCGCCGTGATCCCCGCCCGCGGCGCGATCAATCAGAAATGGAACTGCGAGTCGCGCACCGAGGGGGCGAGCTTCGTGTTCACCGGGGCGCCGTACAACAAGACCATCGCGCCGGGAGGGACGACCAGCTTCGGGTTCATTGCCAAGTAGCGGGCGATGGTGTCGTGTGAACGCGAAGGCGACCGGGCCTTCGCGTTCTTCACGTTTTAACGCGTACCCTTCCGCGCGCTGACCTTTGGCGCAGCAGCGGCACGTTTCTTCGCTGGAGGCTGCGTCGCGCTCCTGCGCTTCGTTGCCACTCTCGGCTGCGCGGTCGCATCACGGGTTGCTAAGGCCGCGAGGACCTTCTTGGGCGCCTTCGCACGATACCCGATTTCGAGGCGCTCGCCGCACTCCCTACGAGAGAGCTTCGAGAGCCTGGCGAGCACGGCCGGATAACCGCGATAGTGGTCGGTGATGTAGTATACCGTGGGTTTCGTCGCGCAGAGCTCTTCCTGCTCTTCCACGCTCCGCAGAATGAAGACGACGGTGACGGAGTCCTCCTTGAGGCGCACGAACGACTTGCCCTTTACCTTGAGGGCGGGCGTCCGAAACCAAATGCCCTCCTCGACCTCCGGGAGCTCCGCGCCGAGGGCGACGACATCGTTCCACGTGAGTGCCATCCGGCGAGCATAACAGCGGCCCGCCGGCCCGGTGCTCTCTAGGCGGCGAGCTCGCGCGCCAAGCTCGTGTGACTGGCGAGCTGGAGATCGCGCGGCGCGATGCTCGTCATGACCATGAGCTCGTCGGCCTCGGCGCGCGTGACGAGGTCGCGGAGGCGCGCCGCGACCGCCGCTGTCTCACCGAAGAAGGCGCGCCCGCCATAGGCTGCGAGAATGGCCACTTCCTCGTCATCGAACTTTTTTCCACGCGCCTCGTCGAGGGTCGGCATCGGCACGTCGCGCTCCCCCCGCGCGAACCTCAGCGCCGAAACCTGGGACGCGTGGCGGATCGCTTCTGCCGTAGCTGGATCGTCGGACACCGCCGCCGCGACCGCCAGGATCGCGTGAGGGGTAGCGAGAGCGGAAGAGGGCACGAAAGCCGCTCTGTACGCGAGGAGGGCGGACTCGGCGTCCCCTGGCGAAATGTGATGGGCATAGGCATAACCGAGGCCGCGTTCGGCGGCGAAGGTGGCACTCTCCTCGCTCGTCCCCAATATCCACGTGGCGGGCGCGGGGACACCGACCGGAATGGCCACGACGGTCGTCGCAAAAGGGGCGCGCGGGAGGGGCTCGTCGACGAAGAAGCGGGTGAGCTCGTCGAGCGTGGCGGCAAAGTCGCTCTCGCTGTTCCTGCGCAAGAGCGCCGCGGTTCGTTTGTCGGTCCCCGGCGCGCGGCCAATCCCGAGGTCGACGCGGTTCGGGTAGAGCGCGTGGAGCACGCGGAAGGCCTCCGCGATCCGGAGCGGCGCGTGGTTCGGCAGCATGACGCCGCCCGAGCCGACGCGAAGGCGGGTGGTCTTTGCGAGGAGCTGGCCCACGAGTCCGGCGCGGGGCAGGCGAGGGCGCCCGCGTTGTGATGCTCGGCGACCCAGTAACGCTCGTAGCCGAGCGCCTCCACGTGGGTGGCCGTCGCGATCGTGGCCAATAGAGCGTCGCGCGCCGACTCCCCGGAGGCCACCGGCGAGACGTCGAGGACCGAGAGACGAACGCGACTCACGACTTCTTCTCGGCCACGGCTTCACGAATCTTGGGCACGATCGCGTCGATGCCGCCAATGACGGTCAACTGGCCAATCTTCTCCGCGATGCGCTCGGCGTGCTCGAGCTCTTTCAAACGGAGCAGAGTGGGGTTTTCGTCCAAGAGGCGCGCGGTGTTGAGCAAGCTCCGCGTCGCGGCCACCTCTTCGCGGCGGGTGATCAGGTTCGCCTGCGCGCGGCGCTCGGCCTCGACCACTTGGTTCAGGATCGTGCGCATTTCTCCCGGCAGAATCACGTCGCGGAGGCCGGCGGATACGAGCTCGATCCCGAGCGCACGCGCCCCCTCCGACGCGCGCTCGACGAGGTGCTTGCCGAGGTCGTCCTTCCGCGCGAGCAGATCGTCGAAGGTGGACCTTTGTGTCTCCTCGCGGAGGGCGAGCTGCAAAATACGGTGAAAGGCGTCGGCGTGGCCGGCGTGCCCAAGAATGGCCTTTTCGGGGTCGGTTATGCGGTATCGCACGCTCACGTTCAGTCGGAGCGACACCTTGTCTTGTGTCAGGAGCTCTTGCCCCGTCACCTCCGCGCCGAGCTCGCGCATGTCGACGAGCTCGACGTGGATGTGGCGCTGGCCATTGAAGTACGAATAAGCCCCTGGCCCGAGGCGACCCTTGTGCTCGCCGTCCACGAAGAGCAGCCCGACGTGGCCTTGGCCTACGTTGTACGTCGTAAGGAAAGCGCCCACGTCGGGAGAGCGACGGATCGCGGCGAGCGCGGGGTGCTGAAACGCCGCGTCCGAGGTGCGCACGATCGTGATGCGTGTCTCGGGGGTGTTGGTCTTGAGGAACAGATGCGCGCCAGGCGACAAGAAGCGACGAAAGTTCTCTCCTGCGAAGACGAGGCCTCGCTCGTCGTCGTTCACGTCGGCCGATGCGAGCCTGCCCGCGAGCGCGGGGTGAGCGAGCAGCGCCGCGCGATCGGGTGCAGAAATGGGCTCGAAAGGCTTCGCGGTGTCGACGCGGAGGGCGTGCCCCGTCTCGAGGAGGGCGTGCCGCCCCGGGAGGAGCGGGCGCGCGAGCACACCATCGACGTAGAGCATCGCGAGGTTGCCCGCCTCGACACGGACCACCTTGAGATGTTTCGCCGCGTCCACATGGGAGGAGATCGCCGGTTCGGCGGGGTGCTTCAGCTCGGCGCCGGCCGCCTTCACTTCGGTCTCGAAGGTGATGCCGCTCGTGTCTTGCGCGCCGGCGAAGACATGGAGACCGGGGGCGAGGAACGAGAAAAATACTCCTCTTCGGAACGCGAGCCCGAGGTGCCCCTCGTCGATGCGAACGCTCGTCGTGTGGCGCGCGACCTCTGGCTTCCCGTGAATCGACGTGATGTCGGCGAACCGCACGAGAGGAGCGTCGTGGGCGACCTTCTCGACCCGCGTGCGATCGGGCGCACCGAAGCGATGGCGGCCAGGCTTCAAGATTTCGCGGAACGTGCCGTCGACGAACAAGAACGCCGTCTCCGCTTCGGTGACCACGACTTCCTTCACGAAGCGCTGTTTTAGGGACTCGGCGAAGGCGAAGAGGCGATTCATGGATACCCCACGAGCCATGGATGAAAAAGGAGCCCCTCGCCATCGTCGCTTTCGATAACCGAGCTTCGGCGCGTGGGCCGGGAGTTGGCCACGACCGGGGCGGAGTGTTCCTTCGTTGCCCCCGCCGCCGAAGCGACGAGAGCGCCACGAGGGCCAGGGGCACCCTCGACGGACGAAGGTCCACCACGCTCCGGCGCGGCGAACGCCGAGCGCAAGACGCGGTCGAAGGTGGAGTCGACTGCCCTCCTTCGGCTCTCGTTGGCGTCGAGGCGAGGGACGCCCACTGGAGTGCGACCCTTTTTCGGAGACACGGGAGGCACAGGTGCCCCGCGTCCGCCGAGAAGCCTCGAAGAGAGCGATCTCGGTTCGGTTCGCATCCGGCGAGGGTAAGCCCGGCTCCAAAAATGGGCGAGCGACTTCATGACCTCTCGCTGACGATGCCTGTCACCCCGCTTCCGCGGACACGGCTCGCGCACCTCCGCGCGAGTCTTGCCTTGCGTACTTGCTCGCACATGCGGCTCCGAGCACGGGCTGGTCCTCGTTGCAGTGTCCCGTGCCGTCCGCGCGGCGGTGGTACGCTCCGACGCCGATGAGCAAAGAGGTATTCGTTCTCGGGGGCGCGCAGACGGACTTTACCTTTCACTACTCACGAGAGGGGCGCACCATCGTCGACGCGCTCGGCGACGCGGTGGCGCTCGCGCTCGAGGACACGAGGCTCGACCCGGGCGCGATCGAGAGCGCGCACGTGGGGAACTTCTGCGGTCAGCTCTTTACGGGGCAAGGCCAGCTCGGCGGCGCGCTCGCGATTCGGGAGCCCGGCCTCTATGGAGTGCCCGCGATGCGCCATGAGGCGGCTTGTGCTTCGGGCGGGATCGCGGTGCTCGCCGGGATGGCGGAGATCGAGGCAGAGCGCTACGGGTGCGTGCTCGTCGCGGGGGTGGAGATCGAGCGCAACGTGGCGGGGGAAGACTGCGCCCGCCACCTCGCGAGCGCGGCGTGGGTGGGCCACGAAGGCACGGAGGCGAAGTACCTCTGGCCGTTCATGTTCTCGGAGCTCGCTGGCGAGTACGAGCGACGTTACGGAATCTCGTACGCCCACCTCGGCGCGATCGCCAAAAAGAACCTCGGCAACGCGAAGCGAAATCCACACGCGCAGACCCGAAAGTGGAAGTTCACCGACGAGAGCTTTCGTGAGGACGATACGAACAATCCTGTCGTCGAGGGGCGCATTCGGCGCCAAGACTGCAGCCAAGTGACCGATGGCGCGGCGGCGGTGGTGCTCGCCTCGGCTCCCTTCGCGGAGGCGTGGGCGAAGAAGCGCGGAGTGCCAATCTCGAGTGTGCCGCGCATCCTCGGCTGGGGCCATCGGACGGCGCATTTGGGTTTGCGTGAGAAGCTCGAGCGCGCGAAGGACGAGCCTCTCGTATT
>JAAFHV010000403.1 GCA_013297655.1 Myxococcales bacterium
CCAGCAGGTCTTCATCTGGATGGCCTTCACGAGCTGCGCAGCGGTGATTTCCTGGGTGCGTCGGCTCGGGTGGCCATCGCATCCGAGGCCGTCGCGCGCGCCGCGCTGCTCCACGAACTGCATGTAATATGCACGAGGGTCGCCGGAGCTCTCGACGACCGCGCGGAGGGTGCGGTCGGCGCGGGTGCGGATCTCGGGGCCGTTCTGGTTGCTGATCATGGGGGACAGCGCGAAGAAGAGCTGCGCCTCCGGGTAGCGCTCGCGGAGGGTCTTCAAGAAGGCCTTGCCGCGCTCCTCGAACGTGGCGTCCGCGACGCCGAAGTTGAAGTCGTTCGTGCCGAGGTTCACCACCACCACTTGCGGTGCATTTTCCTTCGGGAAAGCATACGGAATGCCCGCCGGGGGCGCGCCCGGGACGTTTGGCGAGGCGAGGGTCGTGAAGAGCTCCGGCATCGCCTCGGCGAGGACCGCAGGGTTCGCCTTCGAGGGCTGGCCGCCGTCGTCGCCGGTGTCGTTGCGTGACAAACCCTTGCCGGACCAGCACACGGTGGAGAGCTCGGCGTCCAGCGTCTCCGCGGCGATCGCGGCGTAGGTGAGAGAGTGGCGCTGGGTGGCGTACGTGAACGGGCACGAGCCGTCGTCGCCGAGCACGCCGTACCCGCACGAGATCGAGTCACCGATGACCTCGATGCGGCGCGGCCTCACGCGCGGGGCCTCGAATTTTCCGTCTGCCGCCAGCTCGAGGCCGATGAAGCGCGCGAGCCCGCCGGCGGCCTCGAACTCACGCTTGATGACGACCTCGTGGACGGAGCTGTCGAGGCCTTCGGCGAGCACGTAGCGTGCGCGACCGGGGCGCGCGGCGAGCTCGGAGGTTTTGCCATCGACGATCACGGTGAAGAGGCGGCCGTCTTTGGTGGCGTCGTACGCGGCGTCGGCCTCGGGCAGCTCGAGCACGGCGGCGACGCTGGCGCCGGTGAAGCGCGCGGTGATCGTGGAGCCGGACCAGGCGAACTGGCCGGTCGGCGAGAAGCGACCCACGAGGCGGGGGGTAGCGGCACCGGCTGGGGCTCCGCCAGGCTCTTTCGGGCCCGCGGAACAATCGGCCGCTTCGCCCGTCACGTCGCCGTCGGGGCCGGGCTCTTCCGGGCCGCTCAGGTTCAATACGCAGGCGCTCGTCGACAGCGCGGTGACGAACACAGCGAGAAGGGCGCCGGGGAGGGGAGTGAATGCGCGACGCAAGGCATCTGAGAGGGTACGGGATTTTGCCTTGCAGAGGCGCACAAAAGCGTGGTTTCCCTTTCCATTCCTGGGCTTTCGCCTTCGGGCGCGGTCCAGACCCTCGGTCTTGGAGGACCTCCTTCATGAGAGCACGTCCCCTTTTGCAGCGTTCCGTCGCCTTCGTGGTCGTGGGCTTGGGCGTGGTGGCTTGCGCGTCCGCGTTCGCAGCGTGCAGCAGCTCTACCCCGGCGACAGCCGACGCTTCGGTCGACACCGGGAAGGACGGCGCGACCGCGCCGACGGACGCGGGAACGGTCGCCGACGGCCTCGCGCCGCTCCCCAGAGACGCGGGAACCGACGCGCAGGTGCGTGATGCATCGGTGGAAATCGACGCGGGCGATGGATCGGTGCCAGATGCATCAATCGCCGACGCGGCCGACGCCGCCCCTGCTCCGATGGTGCTCACGAGCGGCACGCTCACCGACAACGGTCGCTTTCCGGCAGCACACACGTGCAACGGCGCGAACGGATCGCCCCCGCTCACGTGGACGGCGGGGCCCCCCGGGACGAACAGCTACGCGGTGGTCATGAAAGACCTCACCGTGCCGAACCAGCACTGGACTCTCTACGACATCCCGTCGACGACGCTCGCCCTCGCGGCGAACGTGCCGAACGGCTACACCCCCGCCGCGCCAGCGCCGGTCGGCTCCAAGCACGGCACGGTGACCTTCTCGCCGGCGACGTTCGGATACCTCGGTCCGTGCCCTCCGCGTCCGGGCGACCACGACTACGTGTTCACCGTGTATGCGCTCACGGGAGCGACCGTCGCCGGCGCCGCACAGAGCGATACGCCGGAGGTGCTGGAGACCAAAATCAAGGCGCAGAAGGTGAACGCCGCCGCGGAAGCCTCGCTCCGATCGAAGTACAAGCAGCCGTGACCGAGCTATCCCCATCGCGGGTGCCCGGCGCGGGCGCGCGACATTCTCGCTTTTGCCCCTCGAATGCCGTTAGAGTGCGGGTGACCCCAACATGACGACTCCCGGTTCGACTGGCCAGGCCGCCGCGGCCACACTCGGCAATCCCGTTTGGCAGCGCCTGTGGCTCCGTTGTCACCAGTCCGATTGGCAGAGCCTCGCTCTCGTCGGCTCCAGCAAGCGCGACCCGGGGGCGATGCTCGAGATCGCGCAGGGCCTCGCCCGCATCGGCAAGGAGCTCGGGCAAGAGCTCGCCGTGTTCGACGCCCGCACGATCGGCCTCGTCGACATGGAGGGCACCCTCCAGCAAATCAAGGCGCTCACCGTGAAGGGCAAGCGTTGCCTGGTGGTGCTGAACCTCGTCTCCGAGAACGCCACCACGGTGCCGATGGTGCAAAGCCTCGACGGCGCGCTGCTCGGCGTGTTCATCGGGGAGACCACCGTCGTCGCCGCGTCGCGCACGATCGACGAAGCGGGGCGCGGCAAGTTCCTCGGCTCGATCGTGCTCGAGCAACGCGCTCCATGAGCACGCGTCGCATCCGCGTGGGCCGTGTCCCGGTCGACGTGGTGTCGTTCGAGGAGGCGCTCGCGCGGGTCGTCGAGCTCTCGGACGCAGGCAAGGGCGGCTTCGTCGTCACCCCCAACGTGGACCACGTCGTGCTCGCCGAAGAAAATCCTGAGTTTGCGGCGGCTTACGAGGCTGCGAGCTTGAGCTTGGCGGACGGTTTCCCGGTCGTCGTCACGTCCAAGCTCATGCGCACGAAGCTGCCCGCGAAGGTGTCCGGCTCGGATCTCGTCCCGCCCCTCGTCGCGCTGTGCGAGGCGCGCGGGAAGAGCCTGTACCTCCTCGGTGCGGGGCCTGGCGTCGCGGAGATCGCGGCGAAGAAGCTCGTCGAGAAGCACCCCAAGCTCGTGATCGCGGGAGTCGACGCCCCGGGGGTCGATCTGTCGAAGCCGAAGTCGTCGCGCGCGGCGATCGTGGAGCGCGTGATCGCGGCCAAGCCGGACATCGTGCTCGTCGCGTTCGGCGCGCCGAAACAAGAGCTCTTCTGCCACGAGATCGCCGAGGCGGTCGCCCCCGCGGTGCTGCTCGGGATCGGGGCGACCCTCGATTTCATCGCTGGCACCGTGAAGCGCGCGCCGGAGTGGATGAGCCGTAACGGCCTCGAGTGGGCGTTCCGACTCGGGCAAGAGCCGCGGCGCTTGTTCCACCGCTATTTCGTGCGTGATCCGCTCTACGTGGGCATCGTTCTCAAGCAGTACCTGGCCGATCGAGGCCGCGGTCGTGGCTTCGGAGAGCACTGATGCAGAAGATCCTCCTCTTCTCGATTCTGGTCGTGACGATGCTCATTCCGCTCTTTGCGTCGAACGGGGTCACCACGAAACAGGCCATGCAGCGCAGCATCGGCGCCACGATCGCGCTGTGTGTACTTTACATGCTCGGCCTGCTCTTCGTGTATCCGAACCTCGAGAAGAAGCGCCGCTGAGGCGTGCGAGCGCGCGGCGCGGGACAGGTGCGCGACGGTGCACTACGCTCGGGGCATGCTTCCTCCTTCGTTTGCCGCCACGATCGACGCGGTCGTGGAGCGCGAGTCGCATGCGCTGCGAAAGCTCTCCGACGACATTCACGCGAACCCGGAGCTTCGATTCGAAGAGGTGAAGGCCTCCGCGTGGGTGTGCGAGCTGCTCTCCGCGCGCGGCTTCTCGGTCGAGCGCGGGCAAGCGGGGATGCCCACCGCGTTCGCGGCGCGCGCGGGAAAGAAGGGCGGTCCGAAGGTGGGCGTGCTCGCCGAGTACGACGCGCTCCCCGAGATCGGGCACGCGTGCGGGCACAACCTCATCGCCACCGGCGCGGTGGGCGCGTTCCTCGCTGCGGCCGCGGTCGCGGAAGAAGCAGGCGGCGAGGTGATCGTGTTCGGCACCCCGGCCGAAGAGGGCGGCGGCGGCAAAATCAAGATGCTCGAGGCAGGCTGCTTCGCGGATCTCGACGCCGCGATCATGTTTCATCCCTTCGATCGCGACGTGCTCGCGCACCCGGCGCTCGCGTCGTTGTGGGTCACCTTCACGTTTCACGGAAAGCCTTCCCACGCCGCGATCGCACCGCACGACGGCGCGAGCGCGCTCACCGCGTGCCTCGATACGTTTCGTTTGGTCGACGGGCAGCGGGTTCACTTCCGCGACGGCGTGCGTGTCCACGGGTTCGTGACGAACGGCGGGCAAGCGGTGAACATCATCCCCGAGGTCGCCGCGTGCGAGTTCGCGGTCCGCGCGCGCGACGGCAACGAGCTCGAGCGCGTGCGTGCGATCGTGGAGCGCTGCGCACGTGGCGCGGCGATCGCGAGCGGCGTCACGGTCGATATCAAGCTCCGCAAGGGGTATCGCGATATGCGAAACAACCTCGCGTTGGCGCGCGCGTTCGGCACCCATTTGTCCGTGACCGGCCGCCTCGCCGAGGAGACCACGGAAGAGGTCGGCGCCGGCAGCACCGACATGGGCGACGTCTCGCACGCGGTACCTGCCATTCATCCTTGGCTCGCGATCTGCGGCAAGGGCGAGAGCTTGTGCCACGAGCATCGCTTCGCCGAGTGCGCGCGGAGCGATCGTGGCTTCGCGACTGCCCTCGACGCCGCGCGCGCGCTCGCGAAGACCGCGGTCGAGCTCCTCGTCGACGGCGAGCTGCGTGCGGCCGTGCGCTCCGAGTTCAAGAGCTAATACCTCGTGCGGGCGGGGGGCCGGCGGATAGGGACTATCCTTGGCTTCGTCGCGGCGTGTGTCGCCGGCGTCGCGCGCGCAGACGAGCCTTCCCCGAGCAACGCTGCCGCGTCACCGAGTGGGTCGAGCGCTGCCGCGTCACCGAGTGGGTCGAGCGCGTTACCGAGTGCGGCACCTCCGGTCGCGGCAGCGGCTCCTGGGGCGGCGGGGGTGACACCACCCACGATCGTGCGCGGCGCCGACGTTCCGTATCCCGAAGACGGCAAAGGCGACGCCGAGGTGGTCCTCGAGCTCCTGATTGGCAAAGACGGACGCGTGCAAGATGCACACGTCATCGAAGGCGCCCCACCGTTCTCCGCGGCGGCGCTCGAGGCGTCGCGGTCGTTCGAGTTCGAGCCTGCCAAGCGCGGCAACGACCCGGTCGTCGCGCGGATTCGCATGAAGGTGGGATTCGCTGCGACCAAAGAGCCGGACCCGAAAGCGCCCGCCCCCGTCGCTCCGACGCTGAGAAGG
>JAAFHV010000404.1 GCA_013297655.1 Myxococcales bacterium
CGCGGCAACGCAGAGTCCGGAGCGGTCTCGGTCGCCGTCGCACCTTCGCCTTCCACGTTGGCGCTGCCCGATTCGGCCGTTTTTTCGATACGCGGGAGCAGCGTCGCCATCAGCGACTCGATCGCGTCGCGGTACTTCGGGCGCTTTCCGAGCGCCTCGCGAAGGGCCACGACAGCCTCGTGCGGCATCGCGGCGAGGGCGTCACCGATGAACTTGCGATCCGCCTTTTTCTCGAGCAGAGGCACGAGGAGGCGCGCGGCGGGGAGCGACGGGAAACACGCGAGCGGGGCGGCCCAGCGCCGCGGAAAGTAGGTATCGGTCGGCGCGCGCGCGAACACGGCCTCTGCCACGTCGAGCCCGTGTCGGAGCACGAGGCGCACGATCCCTTCGTCGGACGACATGTGCGCGATCATCGCCGCGGCGTGCTTCGGATCACGGAGGAGCGACCCCACGTGCACCGCGTTGGCGAGGCTCTCCCCGCGCGCGACCATATCGGCGACCGCGGCGTCGGCGGCGGCGTGATCGTCGAGGAACCACGTCGCGTGGTCAAACCCGAGGTGCGCGCGCAGTATGTCGGCGAGCTCGTCTGGCCCGAACGCACGCACCGCCTCGCGCATCATCATGTAGTCGCGGGAGCCGTTCAGGTGCGCACGATCGCTCTCTTTCGGGACGACGAGCGCGAAGTCGCGTGGCTCTCCCATCTTTCCTTCGACGTGCAAATGGCGATACGTGAGCGCGCGCAGGAACGTGCGCATCGCGACCTTCCCGCCGGCGCGATCGGCCCAGTGCCAGAACACACGCGCGGGCAGCGCGAACCACGCTTCGTGCGTCAATCCGCAGATGTACGAGCCACCGAGCACGAACGCGAGGGTCGCGGCCTCGAGCTCCTCGTCGAAGCCATTGCCCTCTTCGCCCTTCAGCAGACGCTCACGCACGCGCTGCGAGATAGCGTCCGCGACCGGCTCCGTCGTCGCCCAGCGGTGGTAGCGGTTATTGCCATTCTCCAGCGCGGCGGCGCCGGCAAATACGCCGTCCCAAACCTTGGCGAAGGGGAGTCCTTTCTTCTTGGAAGCCTTTTCGTTCGCGGGGCGCTCCGCGAGCGCGGCGACCCAGTCTGGCGCCACGAAGCGCACCGGATGGCCGTCGATGACCCGCGCTTCGGTCTCGGCTGCCGGCGCGGCGTTGGCGGGGCCCGCGTTCGGCGCGCTCGCCATGGTTATCGCAGGCGCCTCCGAGGGTGCGGAGGCAGGCGCTTCGGCGCTCTCCTTCGGGGGACTCTTTTTGGCAGTCGCGGGAGTGCCCTCTACGGGAGCAGGCACGGCGGGATCGGCGCTCGAGGCGGCCGCGGCGCCCTCTTCCCGATACCCCTTCTTCGTCTTCTCGGCGACGAGCTTCTCGGCGTCCTTCATCGCCGCTTCGGCGGACGGGTGGCTCTTGGTCTTCTCTTGTCCTTGGGTGCCTATCCGACCAAAACGAACCGTAACGTCGGCCCCGCTCGTCGTGATCTCCCAGAACTTGCTCGAGCCATCCTCTTCGAACACGAACCTGCGCGCCATGAAGTCTCCTCGGGGCGGCGCCAGGGGCGCCTGGAACCCCGATTCTACGTCGAGATCCGGCGTGAGCTTCCCTTGATCGACGCGGTGGAGGGTCGAGCGGCCGATTCGTCGTCGCACGGCCCCGCAATCGGGCCTCAGCGTAGATCGGACGCTAACTCGACGTGCGGCGCGTTCTCGACGACGAGGACTGCGCTTTGACTCTCTTGGTGCGGCTCGCCCCGGGCGGGGTCGAACGCGCGTCCGACGTGTCCTTTCGAGGAACGAGCGCCACGCTCTTCCACACGCGGAGCGGGATAACCTCTCGCGTCACGGACGGGGCGAGTCGTTCGTCGCCCGATAGCCAACGACGCGTCGCTTCCGCCGCTGGCCCAATGATGAGCACCTCGAGCAGCGCCGGAGAGAGCGCCACGATCCTGCCTTTGGCCATGTGGGGGCGGAGGCGTGCCTCGATGGGTGCCAGCTTTTCGGCGACGTGGCGGGCAATTTCGGGAGCGTTCTTCGGGATGAAGCTCGCGTACGACGAAGCGTGGACGAACCTCGCCATCGTCGGCTCTCGTGCCGCAAAATCGAGATACGCCACGACGATCCGAACGACCACTTCGCGCGCCGAGGCTTTGCCCTCAAGTGCTGCGGCGACGGCTTCGAGCCACGCGCCGAGACAGCGCGAGTAAAGCGCCGCAGCGAGGCCGTCCGCGCTGCCAAAGGCATGATACAAGCTACCCAAGCTCACTCCGCTTCGTGCCACCACCGAGTGAACGGTGAGCCCGTCGAGCCCCTCGCGCGCGAAGATGCCGAGCGCCGTGTCGAGGAGCTTTCGTGACGTCGCTGCGCCACGCGAGGTCGTCTTCATGCCCCGAGCCCGGTGACGCGAACGGCGTGCGTGTAGAGCGCCTCCGCGAGAGCGAGGTCGTTGGCAGGGGCAGCGAGCTCCGCCTCTTCGTACTCGAGATAGAGCTTGCGGCTCACGCCCTCGAACGCATCGTCGATCGCGAGCCGCGTGACCGACTGCGCACCGCGAGAAGGTGACTTCCAAAGCATCTTTACGAGGGATAGCGCCGCGCCGAGGACACCGCTGCGGTCACCGAGACCGGTGCGGAAGACGCCTGGATGAACCGCGTTGAGGGTGATTCCCCGCGCGCCAAGCAGCTCTCCGAACCGAGGCACGAGGGCGAGCGCGCATGCCTTGGTCGAGGGGTACGTGCGAAACGCGTGAAAGTCGGCCCCGCTCGGTGTCCGTTCGACGGTTGGCCGACCCGCGACGTAGAGGCCCGCTGTCACGAGCACAACGCGACCACCGCTCGCCTCGAGCCGCGGCGCGAGGAGGTGATTGAGCACGAACGGGGCGAGGTGGTTTACGACGAATGCCTCCTCGAATCCTCGCCCATCGAGCCGTCGTTCGCTCGGCCAGAGCCCAGCGTTGTGGACGAGAACGTCGATCTTCGCGCAAGCTTCAGCGAGAGCGTGACCGGTCGCGAGCGCGCCGTCGAGCGAGCCGAGGTCGCCCTTCACCACCCGAACCGGCGGGCCCGCGCACGCAGCCTCGATCGTCCGTTTTGCCTCCGCGCCGCGGTCCGCGCATCGCGACACGAGCACCACCGCGTGGCCGCGAGCACGCACGTCCTTCGCGATCTCGAAGCCGAGACCGCGATTTCCCCCCGTCACGACGACGACCTTCTCCATGACGACACTCTACCGAAGACTAGAACATTGTTCTAGTCCGCTGGAGCTTCAGGGTCTCCTGCTTGGCTGCCCCGTGGTGTCGATGCGCGGGCGCCACGGCGGACGGTGTCGTTCGCGGTAGCCTGCGCCACCAGGTTCGCCCGCAAAGACCGTGCGCGCACGCTGGCCGTGAGCCACGGGCGGGGCCGGAAGCAGGACCCACCCGTGTCGCGTCCTCGCGGCAGAGAGGCCCCACCGAGCCCTCCGCGAAATGCTCCACGTCG
Source organism: Myxococcales bacterium (assembly GCA_013297655.1). Taxonomy (GTDB): domain Bacteria; phylum Myxococcota_A; class Polyangia; order Polyangiales; family Polyangiaceae; genus JAAFHV01. Next base: position 3,500 of record JAAFHV010000404.1, read on the forward strand.
ACCGCTCAGGGATAATCGACGCCGGACGGGTTGAAGGGGAGAGCGCCGAGGTTCTCGTGCCCGCCCGCGCGGAGGTGGTGAACCTTGTTGCCCGCATTCGCGAAGACGTGGCACTCGCGCCAGCGCTTCGCGTATTGGTAGGCGCCGTTCCACTCGAAAGTCCAGCCAGCGGGCATGTTGGCGATGCTCGTCGGCGTGTGCCAGCCACTCGCCGTCTTGTACTTGTAGCGAATCGAGATGGGGCCCTGAATGGCATCGATGCGACAACCGAGGTGGTCGACCTTCTTCTTGAGCTTCGTCGTGCTATTCATGTTGGGCCAGCAGCGCGTAAATGGGGCCCCGCTGTTATGCGCCCACGCGTCGATGTCGCAGAAATTTCCGGGAATCGCGGCCGCCGACGGGCTGCTTGGGGCCACGAGGGAGAGGTCGCTCTCTACCTCGCTGTCGACGCTCGTGGTCTCCTCCCGCGCCGCGAGCGACGCGACCCGCACCGCCTCGCGCAGGGTCGCGGGGGCGGTCCTCCCCGCGAGCGCCTCGTAATAGCCAATGAACCCACCCGTACGCTGGCGATCACGTGCGGCGTCGAGGGCGGGATCGGCCAATCCAGTGCGGTACACGAGCTCGACCCCGAGCTCGTTCCCTTCGCCCAAGATGAATCGTGCGCGGGTGCCTGCGCTCGTCTCGACGACGGCGACGACGTCCCCGTCGGCACCGCTCGGGGCGGCGAGCCCTCCGAGGGCAGATTCGTCGACCCCCGCTTCGTCGACGGGGGCAGCACATCCGAACGCAGTTACGACGAGGCCAGAGAGGACGACCGGGAACAGAACCTTCAACATCTTCATGGGGCTCCTTGCGCGGCGCGACGGCGCCGTGCAGGCCCTTCTGCAAGGCCGTTGCCAACGACGATTGCGCTATTTTTCGTGGGTTCGCGTACGAATAGCGGCAAGCCGTTGCGCAATCACGCAAGGGTCCTGCGGGCACCGGACGCTGCCGAGATGCAAGCGTGGAGAAGCTCACGATGTGCAAGCGCGCTGAGGAGCCTCGAGACGCTCGTGAGAGCGCAGCACGTTCGTCGCGCGGCAGCCTTCACCGGCCCTCACGCACCTGGCGCTTCGCGACGAAAGCCTTCGCGGAGGCTGGCCGCACCGAGGGCCAACACGATGACGGCGGACATGAAGTCGTTCGGGGGCACTCCCGAATCGGGGAGCGCGCCGGCCCCGCCGAGCACGATCCCGAACGTGACGCACAAGACGCCGAGGAGTCGCTTGTTTCCACGCGTGTCGAGCGCGCGGAAGAGGACGACGAGCACTACGGCCGCGGCGAGAGAGCCGCGCAGCACCGCGAGGGTGTGTACCGAGCTGTCTGCGGCGGTCCGTTCGCCAGGGGCTGCAGCAACCGAGCCGAACGCCATGAGCACCGCAGAGGCCGCGTAGAGCGTCATGCGTTTGGTAGCCAACAAGACCACGAGCACGGCGACGCAGGTCGCCGCACAGGCCCATAGCGGCGGGCCCAGCGCTTCGAGAAACGCGCCGAGCGTGCAACCCACGACGCCGAGCTGAAGGAAGCTGCGTGTACGCCGCTCGTCCGACATGGCGTTCCACGCGAGCGCGACGGCGAGAGCCATCGAGACGAACGCGAGAGGTGAACCGAAGAACGTGAGATAACTGCTTGAGAACGGCCAAAGCCGAACGGTCGCATACGCGAAGAGGCCGGCGAAGAACGTAAGCCCAGTGAGACGCGCAGTGGCCAACACGACGTCGTCGGCGAGCGTTTCGAGCACACCGCGCTCGAGGGAGGTCCGCATCTGTGATTCCTTTCGGGTCGAGCGCCGCCGCCGTGGGTTCTTCACGCCCACCGCGACTCGCTACGAGCCCCGAAGCCCTCCACCACATTCGCCATGCCGGCCGCAGCGATC
>JAAFHV010000402.1 GCA_013297655.1 Myxococcales bacterium
GTGTCGATGCAAATGCGTACGGGCTCGCCGGGGCGGCGAACCTGCCGCACGAGGTCGAGCGTGCGCCCCGCGACGGCGACGTTGTCGTTACCGGAGAGTGCCGTCGGCGCCGACGTCCACTTCCCGCGAGACCAGATGATGACCGACTTGTCGCGGCCGAATCGCGCGACGTCGACGCCGAACTGCAGCGGCGCCCACTCGTCGGGGACGTTGATCGTCCACCGCTTCTGCGCGTCCGTGACGATCGAGAGAGAGACGAGCGTGTCGTCGGCCGTCGTGGGGAAATTGCCGAGGACGCGGACCTGGTATCGAGGGTCGTCCTTGCCGTATTCACGGAGGCGCTCTTCGCACCACGCGAGCGTCGCAAGCCCGGTCTCCTCCTCGCCGAGATCCTTTGCGGCGTGGGTGCCGCACTCGATCGAGGAGATGTGTTCGCAGTGCCACCCCGAGGATTCGGCGTGGAAGGCGTCGTAGAAAACGCCGCTCGTCTGCGTCGGGTTGGAGATGAGCGCGACGTGGGCGCCGCCGGCGCGGTTGCCGTCGATGGCCTCAAAGATCGTCGTGTCGACGCCGCTCGCCTCGTCGACGAGGAAGAGCATGTTCGGCCCGGAGAACCCGGCCATGCGCTCGGGCTCGTCCGTCGAGAAGCCGATGATCTCGCGTCCGTCGCTCGCCTGAAGTCCGCTGTCCGGCTTCTTGTGAAGGTCGCCGCCGAGCGGAAACTTCGAGGCCTTGTAGAGCCTGCGAATCTCTTTCCAGATGACGCCTTCGACCTGGCGGTACGAGGGCGCGGTGATGATGACGCGGGCGCGGCGCTTCGTGCACCACCACCAAAGGGCGACGATCGCGAGGGCGGTGCTCTTGCCGCACTTGTGTCCCGAGCGGATCGCCGTGCGAGGGTTCGCTGCGACGGCGCGAACGAGCCTGGCCTGCCCTCTCCAGAGGCGCACGCCGAGCACCTCGAGCGCCCACACCACGGGGTCGCTCCACCGCGCGAGAGCGGCGCGGACCAGAGCTAGGTCACGGGTCCGACTCTTCTTCGGTTCGGCTGGCGTTGAGGGCTTGGCCGAGCCAATCGACGAGGCCGAGGAGTGGCTCGTCCGGCTCGTCGGCGCCGGATCGCTTGATCCTTTGCTCGATCGTTTCGCGGAGCTCGCGCGAGATGTTGAGGAACGACTGCGACTCGCGGGGGTACTTGAGCGCGTGCTTGAACGCTTTGCCGGTGAGGCGCTTGAGACGCCGGACCTGTTGCTCGAGGACATCGAGGTCACCCGTCAGCGCGCCGGCGACCTTGTCGCGGATGACCACCTTCGCGACGTCGGCGCGCACCGTCCTCGCGGACTTGGCGATCTTGGCGATCGCGGGCTGGGAGATCGAAACGCCGTAGTGGCGCTTGACCCACTCAGCTACGGCACGCTGGCTTTGGCCGCGGGCTAGTAACTTGAGGACCTCGTCGCGGGCTTGGTCGTTGAGCTTCGCCATCGCGGTACTTTCGGAGCGCACGCCGAACGTGCTCGTTCAGGGACACCCCTTCGCGCTCCGCGGCCTCGCGGGCGGCATCGAGCTCGCTCTCGGCGAGGTAGACGGTCATCAGCTTCCCGCGTCGATCGGTGGCCATGTGCAAGCACCTTTCGGGGGGCCGATAACTTCGGTTTCGACGGCGGATACCGCGTAAAGCCGGGGGGCCCCGCCCTCTATATTTCGGGGGTGGGGGCCCCCCGTTCTGCCCGACATTCACGCGCTCCAGTGCGACCGCGTCTAAAGGGTACGCGGGGCCGAGTGGAACGAGGTGGAACGAGGTGGAACGAGAATCGTCATGCCCCTCTAGTTCCTCGAGGTTTTTGGATGTCGATTTCGGCGAGGCGTGGAGAGGTCGAGCACGAGAGTCTCCAGCGTGTGCAGCCGAGCCTCATGGTCTTCGATGCGCTCCGATTCGGTGGCAGGAAGTGCGAACTCGGGGCAGTCCCTTCGTAGCCTGTCGACGTTGACGGCCCAATGCCTGCCACGTCGGAACATCCACGTAACTCCCTTGCCCCCTGCCAGGCGTAGGAGGCGGCGCCATAGGGTGTTGCGTGGGACGTCGAGACGTTCGGCGAGCTGCCCGATGGTGAGCACCTCGGCCACCGACTTCATTGCCGTCGGCATGCGGCCCTCCTTGCGAGCTCGGCTTGGGGGAACCTGGCGGCCACGTACTCCCCGAGAGCGCGGGCCAGAAGAGACTCGCATTTCGCCCTTACGTAGTCCGACCCCTCCTTGGCCACGAGGAGGCGAACCTCGACCATGCGCTCGCGGCCCGCCTTGACCGCTCCACGCTGCACTTCCGGGAGGAGCAGGGCAACGGGGGACCATTCGGCGCCGAGCGCATGGGAGGCCCTTCCCGGGGCGGTGCCGCGCGGAGTGAAGTAGGCTTCGAGCACCGCCTGCCCGTGGTGGGAAACGGCCGTCAGTGCCGCCTGGACGGTCCTGAGGCGCGTTCTTTCGCGGGCGGAGTGTTCCGGGTAGGGGTCGACGGCCGGAGGGGCGCCACGGCGCGACCCTGGAGAGCCGCTCGAGCTGCCCTTCGAAGGGTCGACGATCTCGAGCACGTTCCAAGTCACCGCCTTGAGGCCGCACGCGTCGGCCTCGGCATGGGCGTAGAGCCAGCCGACTTCCTCCCGGGCGCGCGCCTCGAAGGTCGGGGCCGTCACGGGTGTAAGCCCAGTAAGCTGTAAGCTCTAATTTCGGGGATACCCCATAGCGGGATATGGGAAGTGAGCATCTGTCCCTCGCATATGTACATGATAGAAAAGACCTTACGCTTACTTACAGACTCTAAATATAGGATACTAAAGGCGAATTCTTGTAAGGAGTTTGTAAGCTGTAAGCTCAAGCCGGAGGGCCGTAAGAGGCTTGGCACAACCTGGCAGTTGGTTCCGGCGACGCGAACGGGGTTTTGTAAGCGCACGTAAGGCGTGTAAGGCCTTACAGAGGGGTGGGGCATAGACTGCCCAGTTGGCGCGACTCTCCCTTGGGCTAGCTCATCAGGGTGTCTCCGGTGGGCTCGGCGCCCACACCCTCCCGCATGAGCTCGAGGAGGCTCTTGAGCCGGACGCCCACGAAGCCTTCGCTCGGGGGCTCGCCGTGGACGCGAACCGTCTTGCTCACCGCCCCCTTTTCGCGGAACCGGCGCCAAAGGTCGCGAGCCCCGATCGCGTGATGGCCGAGGTCGGAGCACCATGTCTCGTACGCGCTCCGGATGGCCTTGCCCGACTCGCGCGCGTCCGCCTCGAAGACGCAGCGGCTCGCGAAGAAAGACCCGAGGGGGTCGCTCTCGGTCCGGAAGGCCTCGCCGGCGAGCGTGACCTCCTCGGGCTCGACGAGGCCGTTCCGCTGCCACTCGAGGCACCCGTGCACCGCCCACGCGAGGATGCCCGGGAGCTCGGCGAGGAGCTTCTGCCCGAGCGCCTTGTCTTGCTTCGCCGCGGGGATCGTCACCGTCCACGGCACGAGCTTGATGCGCCGCCAGATGCCGCCGTCGACGCCTCGGATGACCGGCTTGTGATTGCCGGCGCAGTGGAGCGTGTGGCTCGGCGTGAGGTCCCAGAAGTCCTCTTTCATCCGACGGACGCTCACGACGTCGCCGCCGGTGATGTCCTTGATTTTCGCCTCGGCGAGCTCGGCGTGCTCGGGCACCTCCGCGCAGATCGCGAGGCGCTTGCCGTAGAGCCTCGCGAGCTCCGTCGGGTGCGGCTCCGCGCCGTTCTTCGGGATGAAGAGGAGGCTCCTCGGGGCGCTGCAGGCGTACTCGCCGAGGAGCGCGCGCACCGTCGCGAGGAACGTGCTCTTCCCGTTGCTGCCCGTGTTCCCGTAGTGGAAGACCAGGATGTGCTCGGTCGTGAGACCCGTGAGCGTGTAGCCGATGAGCCGTTGAAGGTACGTGGTCAGCCCGAGCGAGCCACGCATCGCCCCGGAGAGGAACGCGGACCACGTGGGTGCCCTCGCCGCGAGGTCGAAGTCGACGTCGACGAGCTGCGTGAAGAGGTCCTCGCGGTCGTGCGGCCGGAGCTCGCCGGTGCGTAGGTCGACCGTGCCGTTCGCGACGTTGAGCGACCACGGATCGCGGTCGAGCTCCGCCATGCGCACGATGAGCCGGTGCTCGAGGCCCTTCGCGACCGCCTCGACCTTGCCTTGGTTCTGCGACGTCGCGAACCAAAGGAGGAGCTTGGTCTCGCGCTTGATGAGCGCCTCGAGCCGCTTGATGCGGTCTTCGTCCTTCTGCGCGGGCAGCCGGAGCGGGCGGAGCTCCTCCTCGAGGGCCTTGATTCTCCCACGGCACCGGTAGTGCTCTTCCCTCGCGACGAGGACGGCCGCGCGGAGAACGCGGCCGCGCGCTCCCGTGAGCTCCCAGCGCTTCCCCGACCACGCGATCCATGCGCTCCACTCGAGCACGTAGCGGTAGCCCTTCCCGTGCAGCCGCACGAACGCGTCGACGTTCGCCGCGTCCGTGTCCCTCGGAGCTTCGGCCTCGAGCAGCTCGAGGCTGATGGGCTCGAGCTCCTCGACGACGCGATCTTCTTTCTGCTCCGGTCGCGCTTCGGCGTCGCGAAGCGCCTTCGCGCGCAGCTCCTCGAGACCCTCGTCGCTCGTGTCGATCTCGTCGTGCTCGTTCACAGAATGGCTCTCAGCTCCTCGCACCAGCGGTTCACGGTCTCGTCGGGCAGCTCGCCAGCGAGGGCTCGGAGCACGAGGTGCGGGACGCCCCATGCCTCGCAGAAGGCGCGCCAACGAACCTGCGCGGCGCGCATCTTCCCCTTCGCTGCCTTCGTCTCGAGCTCGATGTGGCGGCCCCCACGCACGAGCGCGTACGCGTCGGCCTGCCCGGGAATGCCGTTGACGAGCATGACCTCGCGCTCGTCGATCACGACCTTGCGCCGGATGATGTTGCGGCGGTAGACGCGCACGTCCCGGATCGCGAGCGGCGCGGCACGGAGGAACAGCGCGAGGAGGTCGGTCTCGATGAATCGGGGCTGCTCGTTCATGCTGCGTGCTCCGCTGTCTTGCGATCGCGCTTCCTTTTGGCGACTCGTTCTTTCCACGTGGGGTCGTTCCGGTAGTCCGACTGGAGCGCGAACACCCACGACGCCGGCGGGCTCTCTCCCGTGTGCTCGCGGTACCGGTGCATCACGGCCCCAGGCATCCAGCCGTTCGACCGCGCGCGCCGGTAGATGCTTCGGAACACCTCGAGCTTGCCCGCGTCGCCCTGGATGTCGTCGATCGGTGAGAGCGAGCGAAGCGCGAGGTCGACGGGCACGTCGTTCGCGACCGCCGGCGGCGCATCGGGCGCGGGCATTTCGGCGCCGCAAAGCGGGCACGTCCGCGCGCTCGCGAGGATGTAGCCGGTGCACGTCGGGCACACGCGCGACGGCGCCACGCCCCCGCGCGCAGAGAGCCTGCCCTCGA
>JAAFHV010000405.1 GCA_013297655.1 Myxococcales bacterium
CCGAGGCCGAATCGGCCGGCGTGGGCCAAGGGCAAATGACTCGGCGTACAGTCCAGAGGACTTTGGCAGTGCGCACTTCGCTTTCACCGTGGTCGCCCTGGTGACTGATTTTAGCATCTTCCTTCGATCGCGGAGCACCGGCGGTTTGCGCGGCGGCGCGCCTGTGACGCCGATCGAACGCCTCGGCGACCCCCGAACGACCCCAAGAAACCATAAGGTTTTATATCAGCCGCCGCCAACGGCCAGCCGCGCGTCCATATCTGGGCCTTGTGGCACCACGACAAAAGTGCTTTGAATCGCCTACGCGCCTCGACGACGACGCCGCCAAGCCCGAAGCCAAGCCGGCCCACGTCGAGCCGCCGAAGGTATCGCCTCCTATGGAACCGATCTCCTGGTCACGGGCGGAGCCCAAGACGCTCCTGCCCGCAGCCCTTGCGATGTACGCACAGGGCAAGACACGAAGTCAGGTACTCGAAGCGATCTACGGGGTCGATCTTCCGCGCGAAGCGGTGCTCTGCCAACGCGACTTCGCATACGAGGATGAGGGCCTCGCGGTCGATTGGCGCTACAACCCGTGGGAGCTCATGATTCCGCCGAGCAAGGGGAAGCGAGCGCCGTATCCCATCAACGACTATCAGAGCAATGAGGAAGTGCTGGCCTACGAGCTCGCCCCCAACGTCCTGCTATTGGGCGACCTCGGCTATTCGGCCGAGGGCGTTCGGCTCGGCGGTTCGATGTTTGGATACGATCTCGACGAGCTTCGCGCGGGTCGCACGACCGTCGTCGGTCTGCTGAACAAGAGCATCATCTCGCGCACGGATCGATTCACGGTGCTCGGGCCATCGATCGCGGACATCTTGTTCGAAACCGTCTCGAGTTATCTCGCTTTCTCGGAGCACCTCGCCCGACGGGACAATCACGAGGATCCGGACCCAATCCGTGAACAGTTGAAGCGCGTCGATGCCCTCCAGCGCGAGCTGAAGGCGCCCGGCCCGGCGGGCTAACGTGGAAGTTGCAGGAAGAGCTCCGCAGCTTCCACGCTTCCCGCTTCCTTCGCGCGCTCGCCCCAAACCCGCGCCTCTTCGAATTCGCGCGCGTAGAACGCACGTTTCGCGAGCGTCAACATCGACTCCGCATCGCCGCCTTCCGCTGCGTGCAGGAGCCATCGCTCCGCCTCGTCCGCCTTGCAGAAATGCTCCAACAAGGAGGCATGCTCAACGCTGACCGTTCACCCTGGCTGCGTATCCCGCAACCCACGCGGCATTCTCGACCCCCAGCGCGCGCGCCAAATTCCGCACGAGCAGCTCCGGCGGCAGCGCTGAGGAGACCAGCGGCCCAAGCGCGGCGAATTCCCAGGTGCTCTGCGTGCGGTGGGTCACCTGGCCCCCGTCGTGTCGTTCGATCCACACCAACCGTCCGGCGCCAGCGGTGATCGTACACGGCAGCTCGCGTCCATCGGGGGTTCGCCCCACGTAGCTCGTCTTTTCTTCGGGCAAAAGCGGAAGCACGATCGCCAACCTGCTCTGCATATGTTGCAGCTCATAGTTGGCGCGGTGCGGGCCGCTCTCCGTGGCGTAGTCGCCTTCGGCGCTCATTGCGCGCTCCAGCGCCGCCATCGCTTCACTGCGTCGGCCGAGCAGCTCGAGAACACGCGCGTAGGTCAGGCCGCTTTCGCTGCTAGGGGCGTTGTCGAATTCCGCGCGCAGGTCTTCTGCCCGCGCCTCCAACTGAGCGATCGTTTCGTTCATCGGCAGAAGATGACGTTGGGGCTCCTTCGTGGCAAGATATTCCTCAATGCGCTCACCGCGACGACCGCTCACCAATGAGGAATCCAGCAGCGTGGCGTCCGGCGCCTTTCCCTCGCTGAAATTCGACGAAGATCAGTGGGGCGAATGCGGCTACTTCTTCGATACGTCGGCGCATCGGTTCGCTTGGTACTCCATCGACCGGAAGAATCAGTACGACGAGGTGTACACGCTCGAAAAGGTGAGCGAGTTGCTTGCCGAATGCTCGGCGGAGAGGCGTGCAGTGGTCGAAGCGTGGTTGGCGACGCTGCCCGCTCATCGCGACGGTTGATGCTCGACCACATCAAACACGAGGCGCGATTGTCACATTGGCGTGTGGGGGCCATCCCGAGTGACCCGTGCTCTACGAACGCAGTAGCACCGGCCGTGCGACGGCCGTGGTCGCATCACCTCGATGCGATCGAGCCGGAATTCACCGCGTTCGTCCGACGCTGCACCTTGCTGCTCGACCCGAGTTTTCCGCCGAGCGGTTGGCGCAACCAGACGCACCAGGGTCAATGGAAGAGCGCAGACCAGGTTACGACGATCATGCAAGAGGCCGAAGACCTCGACGAGCATGGTCGCGGTCTTCAGATCGTGCGCACGGTCGTGCCTCGAGACCCAGGTGATCCGCACGAGGGTGCATTTCGCGTGATCGCCGGTCTGGTCGAGGATGCGAAGCTCGAGATCTGGTGGAATGTCGTCGTCACCGCGACGGAGGTTCGTGGTGTCTCCCTCGAGCTCTCGGTCGATGGCACGGCGGCACCAGCATGCGTGGCCGCGTTTCGGGATTGGCTCGTGGCTTCGTCGTGATCCGCGGCGTAGACTCGCGGTCGCATGAGTGAGCTGCCGATCAAGGATCTCGAGAGCGACGACGCTCGGACGCGGCTTGGCGCGACGGGCACGATCGCGGATGCGGTCGAGGCGGGCGTCGCGCTCGATCCTGCGATCGACGCTGTCATCGCGCTGTTCGGCGATTCCGACGAGCGCGTGCCGGGATGGCCACGTACATCCTTCAAGCGGACGTCGATCGCGATCCTTCCGGGCGAACCCTGCCCGCGTTGCGAAGCGCGGTCGCGAGCGATCGCGATGACGTTCGCCGTGGTGCGGCCTTCTTGCTCGCGGGCTGTCTGGCGCGTCGGGAGGATGGCGTCGGTGTGGCGTCGCTGATCGAGCACCCCGACCGTGGAGTAGCGCTCGCGGCCCTGAACGCGATCGTCGGTGGGGCCGTTCCTCGCGCACACACAGACGTCGTGGTCCGCGCGCTGATCGTCGTCCTCGACGGTGAGGACGTCGTCCTTCGTAAGGAAGCGATCTGGGCACTCTATCTTCTGGGCTCGGAGGGGACCGAGATCACCTCCGCGATCGCCGGCCTCCAGCGAGCGCTCGGCGATGCCACGACGCAGGCCAACGCAGCCGTCGCGCTCGCGCTTGCCCTGCTTCGCACGCAAGACGACGAACGTGCGATCGCGCTGTGGGATCATCCAAGTGGCGCGGTGCAGATGGGCGCCAGGTGGGGTGCTGCCGATGCGTACTTGCAGCGGGGCGACCTCGCTGCGCTGAAGCGACAGTTCGCGAGCGAGAACGACAATGTTCGCCGCGGCCTCGGCGGGTTCCTGCACCACGCTCGCAAGCAGCGACGCGATCTCGCACTCGCGGGTCAGGCCTTCAGCGAGCTCGAGACCGAACATCCAGCCGACGCGCTCTTGCATGCACGGATCTACGGAGTGACCGACCTCGCAGCTCGCGGACCCACGTGAGGATCAAGGCTGCGTGAGGCCGCGGCGGATCCAGACGACCGAGCGCGGCGTTCGCGATCATTCCTAACCGGAGTTGCTCGAGCACGATCGTGAGCGCGGAGTCCTCGAGCGCCGCGACTGACCGTCTCGAGCGGGCGCGGCCGCGGAATGAACAAGGTCGCGAGGTCGTTGCGCTCGCCTGCGAGGAGCAGCCCTGCCGCATCGATCCCTTCGCCGATCACGGCCTTCTTGTCGTAGCCGCCGTTCCACGCGAGCTACAGCTCGTCGGCTTGTTCGGACGCCTCGAACGTCGCCATCAGCCGAGCGCCGCGTCGAGTTGTGCGGCCGTGCGCGCCTGCAGCTCGACCTCGACGAGGGTCCCATCTTCGAGGAAGGTCGCGAGCGCGCGCCACACTTCGGGCTCGTGCGAACAGTACCGGATCTCTCGCGAGACCAACGCGAGCAACTCGGGGCTCGGGTGAAAGGCCGCTTGTGCCCACACGCGCATGTCGTTGCCGAACGTGCCGAGAAAGCCGTCGACGACGATCGCTGCGTCACCCGGCGCGCTCTGGATCCGGATCTGATCGCGCACGCGCGAACCGTAGCGCCAGGCCGAGCCGATCGGCGCCACCGCTTCGATCGCCGCAACACTCACCGGCTTGTCGGTCAGCAGATCGAGCTCCGCACGCACGGCGGCGAGCCCTGGATCCGACGAGCTCGCGATCGCCGGATGCTTGCTCGTCTGCTCGAGGATCGCCGCCGCGGTCGTATCGAGCTGCGAGAGGCTCACGCGCGTCGCGAAGTACGTCTGCAGCTGGATCGAACGATCGGTCTTCTCGGTCAACTGCGGCATCGAGTCGAGCCGTTCGTGATCGAGCGCGATCTCGACGATGCGATCGAGCGCCGCGGGCAACGCATGCCGGGTCCACAGGACCTGCACGATCGCGAGCGCGAGCGACGGGAGCCGAGCAGGTGCGAGCTGGTCCGCATACGCGAGCGAGGCCTCGATCGCCGCGGGATCGTTCGCACTCGTGCCGACCTCGCCGGTCGCAGATGCGGCATCGATCAGTGCACCCACGCGATCGCGCGGCACGGCCACCGTGTTCGGCCCGATCGGCGCGAGCGGCGCGATCACCGCCGCGACACGTTGCGCGAGCGCGAGATCATCGTGACCTAGCAGCGATCCCGCCGCGATGTCGAATGCGATCAGCGCGCGTTCGAGCGGCCGATCCTCGAACCGATCGAGCAGCAGATGCATCAGCGCCGGCTCGAGCCCGCGGCGAGAGAGCAGACGCAGGAGCGAGTCGACATCGGCGCTCGATGGCACGCGCAACCGCTGGTACCCGTCTGCCTCGACGTCCCAGGTGAGCTGGTCGAGGTTCGCTCGGACGGTGCTCAGGATGCGTCGATCTGCGATCTCGTCGAAGCTCATGTCGCCTCGCGAACGATGGACCGGCGAAGCGATGTCATGAGCGCATAGTAGCGCGTAGGCGATTCAAAGCCCTTTTTGTAACGCCACCGGGCCGAGATATGGACGCGCGTCGGCGTTGGCGTGCGGCTGATAAAAAACGTTACGTTACCTTTGGGTCGTTCGAAGCTCGCTGAGGCGCTAAATCGGCGTCAGAGGCGCGCCACCGCGTAGACCGGGCGGTGCGTCGCGATCGAAGGATGAAGCTGAAATCAGCGACCACGGTGAAAGCGAAGTGCGCACTGCCAAAGTCCTCTGGACTGTACGCCGAGTCATTTGCCCTTGGCCCACGCCGGCCGATTCGGCTTGGGC
>JAAFHV010000406.1 GCA_013297655.1 Myxococcales bacterium
TCCGGAGCGCATGTGGTCATCGGTAGGGGGCTGGCGGAGGATTTAGGCGTCACCGTGGGCGAGCGCGTGACGGTGGTGACGTCGGAGGGGGTGGGCGACGTCGTCACGATCGCAGGGATTTTCTCGCTTGGAAACAAGGGGGCCGACGGCGCGTGGGTGCTCACCTCCCTCCGCGAGGCGCAGGCGCTCTACGCCCTCCCCGGCGGCGTCACCACCCTCGATCTCAAGGTGGCGGACGTGTTCGGCGCCGAGGCCGTCGCGGTAGAAATCACGAGGCGCGCGCCAGTAACGGCGGAGAGCTGGATGGCGCTCAACGCCGAGCTCTTGTCCGGGCTCTCTGCGCAGAACAGCTCCAAGCTCCTCATTCAGTTCTTCGTGGTGGTGGCGGTGGCGCTCGGCATCGCGAGCGTGCTCATCGTCTCGGTGGTCCAGAAGTCGCGCGAGATTGGCATTTTGCGCGCGGTGGGCACGCCTCGCGCGCGCATCTTGCGAATCTTCCTCCTCCAGGGGGGCATCCTCGGCCTCGCTGGCTCGTTCGTGGGGTGGGCGATGGGAGCCGCGTTTTGTACCTTCTTCGAGCGCACCTTGCTCGACGAGAGCGGTGCCCCCAAGTTTCGGATCGCGCTCGAGCCGAGTCTGTTCCTGAGCGCCACGCTGCTCGCCACCGCGGTCGGTCTCGCATCGGCGGTGGTGCCCGCGCGAAGGGCGGCGTCGCTCGATCCCTCGACGGCGATCCGCAATGGATGACTCGTCTCGAACGACCTCCGCCGCGACGGTCGCCCCCGCCGTCGCCGCCGACGCGCTGCGCATCGAAGGGGTCGTCAAAGACTTCGGGGTGGAGGCCAAGGTTCGTGTGCTTCACGGGATCGACATGCACGTCGCGCGCGGCGAGGTGTGCGCGCTCATGGGGCCTTCGGGCTCGGGCAAGAGCACCTTGCTCAACCTGGCCGGGTTGCTCGATCGGCCAACGGAGGGGAAAATCGCCGTCGACGGTCGTGAGACGACCACCCTCGACGACGACGGGCTCACGGCGATGCGCGGGCAAAAGCTCGGCTTCGTCTTCCAGTTTCACCACCTCTTGCCTGCGTTCACCGCGCTGGAGAACGTGATCCTGCCGGAATGGGGCCGCACCGGTCGGCCATCGGAGCCGATGCGCGCGCGCGCCGAGGAGCTCCTCCGCGAGGTCGGCCTCGGGGACCACATCCACTACCGAGCGACGCAGCTCTCGGGCGGGCAAGCGCAGCGCGTCGCGGTGGCGCGGGCGCTGGTGCATCGTCCCTCGTTGGTCTTGGCGGACGAGCCGACGGGCAACCTCGACACCGAGTCGTCGGTCGAGGTCCTCGCGCTCGTACGACGCTTCAATCGAGAGCTCGGGACCGCATTTTTGATCGTCACGCACGATCTTCGTATCGCCGAGCAATGCGACCGCCTCCTCGAGATCGTCGATGGTCGAATGCGCGAGAGTGACGCCGCGGTGTCGGGACCGCCGCGCGGGTGAGGAGCGCTCCGGCGGTCCTTTTTCCACGTCTTCGCGGGAGCGCGAGCCTCATCAGGGCCATCAGGGCGACGCACCGTCGAACACGATGGGGACGTGCTCGATCTCGATGTAAGTGAACGCTTCGTTCGGGGGTTCCCACCGCCCGTCGCCGAAGGGTCGCGACGCGGCGCGGGCTGAACGTCCACCTCTGGGTCACGCCGAACGACGACGCTCAGTGCCGGCCCTTTCGGCGCTAAGGGGCGACGCAAGCTGCGCCGGACGCGACGGCGACGACGGCCTACACGCACGACCCGTTCGCGCTCTCGGTCGCGTACTCTCGAAGTCGCGCTAAAAATCACCGTGGAAGCGGTCGCGGTAGGCTCGTTCGAGCGCTTCGCGGTGCTGCGGACAAGCGATACCGATGAGCAGACGGGCGCGCTCTTGAAGGCCCTTCCCGTAGAGGTTCACGACGCCGTGCTCGGTGACGACGTAGCGCACGTGCCCTCGCGTGGTCACGACGCCGGCGCCGGGCTTGAGCATGGGGACGATGCGCGACACGCCCTTCGAGGTCGTCGATGGCATCGCGATGATCGGCTTGCCGCCTTCGGAGAGCGCGGCGCCGCGCATGAAGTCCATCTGCCCGCCGATACCCGAATATTGGTAAGTGCCAATCGAGTCGGCGCACACCTGTCCGGTGAGATCGATCTCGAGCGCGCTGTTGATCGCGACCACCCGCGGGTTCTTGCGAATCACCGCCGTGTCGTTCACCCAGCTCACGTCGCGGAACGCGACGGCCGGGTTGTCGTCGACGAAATCGTAGACCTTGCGACTCCCGAGCACGAACGTCGTGACGGTCTTCCCGCGCTCGACCTTCTTCTTCGCGTTGGTGACGACGCCTCGCTCCACGAGCGCGACGAGGCCATCGCTGAACATCTCGGTGTGCACGCCGAGGTCCTTGTGGGTTCCGAGGTACCCGAGCACCGCATCCGGTATCCCGCCGATCCCCATTTGCAGGGTCGACCCGTCCTCGACGAGCTCGGCTACGTAGCGACCCACCGCCGCGGTCGCGGGAGAGTCGCTCGCGTACGTCACGTCGGGGAGGTCGTCGTCGCACTCGAACATCGCCGCGATCTTCGACACGTGCACGTGCGCGTCCCCGAGGGTGCGCGGCATCTTGCGGTTCACTTGCGCGATCACGATCTTCGCGGACTCGACGGCGGCATGCGCGGCGTCGATCGAGGTGCCGAGCGAGCAGTAACCGTGCGCGTCGGGTGGCGAGACATGGAGGAGCGCGACGTCGAGCGGGAGGTGCCCTTGACGGAACAACCCTGGGATTTCACTGAGAAATACGGGGACGTAGTCGGCGTCCGGGCCGTCGACCCACTCGCGCACGTTCGCCGATACGAAGAGCGAGCGGAGGAAGAAGCTCTTCACGACGGCGGGGTGCTTCCAGTCGATCTCCCCGAGGGTGCTGATCGCCACGAGCTCCACGCCGGAGATCTCGCCAGCGCGCGCGAGGAGGGCGGCGAGGAGCCGGTTCGGTGTCGCGGCGCTCCCGTGCACGAACACACGGTCGCCGCTCTTCACGAGGGCGACCGCTTCGGCTGCCGTGTGGAAGGCGTGCATGCGGTCAGCCTACACCGAGCCGAGCGCTACGAGCGACGGAGCAGGCGGAAGGTGCGCGCTGCGATCACGTAAGACCGCCCATGCGAGCGACTGCTTCGACGTGAGCCCTTGCTCTCATCGCCCTCGCTGGATGCACGGTCATCGAGGTGACCGACGCACCGACGGGCGGCTCGTCGAAGGCCCCGGCGCCCGGGAGCGAGGCACCTGGTGATGGCAAAAAGGCCGTCACGCCCGGGACTCATTTTGTCTCCGAGGCGACGGCGTGGACGGTGCCGGAGGGAGGTTGGGCGGGCCGCGGCTTCTCGGACGTCGCGACGGGCCGTTGGAGCACGATGGACCTCGACGGCGACCGGCGTCCCGATCTCGTCGTCCCCGCCGATCCGCAAGCGAGCGATCCCACGATCCACGGCTACGGCCGCGTACCGTTCTGGCAGGTCTTCAAGGGGAGCCCTTGACGATCGTCGCATCTCGAAAATCGATGTACTGTGCATGCCATTGCGATGCGTCGAGACGGCGCGTGATCGCGGCGACGAACGCGGCAGGGGAGTCGACGAAGATCCGAAGCGCCCGCGCCTCGCGCCTGCGACCGAACCCCGCCCGCACCGCGATGGGCTCCCGGAGAGCAAGGTAGACGTTCGGCGGATCGGCGGGCGTGACGTCGACCGTGTCGGCCTGGGCGCGGTCGTCCCCTCGTGCGCAGACGGACGCCCCCGTGATCATGGCCAGCGGCACGATCGCGCGGCATCGGATCCCGAGCTCGATCGTGAGGTGCTCCTCGGTGAGCGTGTGGCGGCTCTCGACGAGCAAACGGTACTCGCCAAAGAGCCAAACCAGCGAGTAGCCGTGAAACAAGAGGAGCGCGACGTGCCCTCCGGCGCTTACGACCCACCCGCCGTGGTGAAGCAAGAGGTGGACGACCGGCAGCTCGATCGCGGTGATAGCTACGATCGCGGCGAGGGTTCCGCCGTACGTGCTCGTCGCGGTCGATGAGAATGCCTCGTGTGCGTCGTGCGTCGTGCGGACACGCACACGGACCAGCGCGCGTGCAGCGGCGGCGAGCAAGCGCGCTTCGGCGGTGACCAGGAACGCGACGCGCGCGGGCAAGTGCTCGCCCAACGAGGATTCCATCTGGTCCCATCGTGAGCTCCACCCGTGTTTGCGCGTGGCGCGGAAGAGGGTGACCACGAGGCGGCCGAGCACGAGCACCTCTGCTGCCGCGATGGGAACGGCCAAGGCGCCGCCGACAGGCACCCGAAGGGCGCGGAGAGCGAGCGCCGCGAGCGGGACCGCGAGTAGGAAGAGGCGGGCGAGCGCGCGCGCGGAGAGCCCGATGGACCGCGCGCCGTGGCGACGCGCCAAAATCGATATGGCCACGAGCGTGATCAGCGCCGCGTCGAGCGCGCCCCCCAACGCGAGCAAGGCGTGCTCGGCGCGCCGCGCGACGTGCCACCCGAGGAGCGAGCCCTCGACCGCGATCGCCAAGCTCGCGGCTGCGACCGCCGCCCGCTCGTGGGCGGTGAGCGTCACCGGTGCCGACGGTAGGGCCATGTTACCGATGTAGGGACACGCGCCCGCGCGGGGAAGGCCGCGTCGCGCGAGGCGTTCTGGTGGCTCCTCCGGTGCTGCGGCCTCGTCGCGAAACACGAACGGCGCGCCCTCTGGAGAGGACGCGCCGTTCGCTCGGGCCGAGGGAGGGCTCGAGCCCGACGAGAGTCGTGGCGAGCTCAGTTCGCGTCCGGCGCCGCGCCGCCGTCTTGGGCGCACGCGTGCGTGACCCAGCGGCACGCGCCGCCGCTCACGCGCTTGCACGAGAACGGGCGGGTGCCATCGCTGCAGTTGGCGGGCTCGATCGCCGGGCCGCACTCCACGTCTTGGCAAGCGTCGCCGGGGCACGCGAAGCTGTACCCGCACGCGCCATTCGATTGCAGGTTGCACGTATACCCGACGGCGCTTCCGTCGGAGCACTGCTTCGCGATGCTGGGAACCGCCACGTCGCCGCACGCCGCGGGCGCGGAGCAGTCGCCGGGGCACGCGGGGAAGTCGTAGTCGCACGTGCCGTCGGCGCGGTAGAGGCACTCGCGCCCGATGCCGGTCCCGTTCGGGCACATCCGCGCGTCCTCG
>JAAFHV010000408.1 GCA_013297655.1 Myxococcales bacterium
TTGCGGACCTCGTCGCCCTCGGCTTTGCAGTCGGCCTCGAACCTCTCGAGCACCTTCTGGAGCTCTTCGGGCTCGGCGTCGGGGTCGCGGCCTTGCTCGCGCATCTCGAGCTTCGCGAGCATCTCCGCGTTGCCGCCGAGGATGATGTCGGTGCCGCGACCGGCCATGTTCGTGGACACCGTGATGGCGCCCTTACGACCGGCCTGCGCGACGACAAAAGCCTCTTTTTCGTGCTGCTTCGCGTTCAAGACGGCGTGCGGCACGCCCTGCTTCTTGAGGATCTTGGAGATGGCGCCGCTCTTCTCGACGCTGGTGGTGCCGACGAGAACGGGCTGTCCACGCTCGTGGTACTCGAGGATCTCCGCGGTGACGGCGGTGAACTTCTCGCGCTCCGTCTTGTAGATGAGGTCTTCCTCGTCTTTGCGGAGGATGGGCTTGTTCGTCGGGATGATGACGACGTTCAGCTTGTACGTGTTGTGGAACTCTTCCGCCTCGGTGTCGGCCGTCCCCGTCATGCCGCCGATCTTCTTGTAGAGGCGGAACAAGTTCTGGAACGTGATCGTCGCCATCGTGCGCGTTTCCTCTTGGATCCGCACGTTTTCCTTGGCTTCGACCGCCTGGTGGAGGCCATCGGACCAGCGACGACCGGCGAGCACGCGACCGGTGAACTCGTCGATGATGAGGACCTTCTGGTCGTCGGTCACGAGGTAGTTCACGTCGCGCTTGTAGAGCGCGTGCGCCTTGAGGCACTGGTTCAAGATGTGGAGCGACTCGAGGTTCACCGGATCGTAGAGGTTCCGGAGACCCATGAGCTTCTGCGCCGCGTCCACTCCCTCGTCCGTGAGGCTGACGGCGTGGCCCTTCTCGTCGACGATGTAGTGCTCGTCTTTCTTGAGGCGGGGGATAACGTCGCTGATGCTGCGGTATTTCTCGCTCGAGGCCTCGGCCTGGCCGCTGATGATGAGCGGGGTGCGCGCCTCGTCGATGAGGATCGAGTCGACCTCGTCCACGATGGCGTAGTTGAGCTCGCGCTGGGCGTACTCGAGCGCGGAGAACTTCATGTTGTCGCGCAGGTAGTCGAAGCCAAACTCGTTGTTCTGGCCGTAGGTGATGTCGCAGCGGTAGGCGTTGCGCTTCTCCCAGTCGCCCTGGTTCGGGATGACGATGCCGGTGCTGAGGCCGAGGAAGCCGTAGAGCTTGGCCATCCACTCGGCGTCGCGCTTGGCGAGGTAGTCGTTCACGGTGACGACGTGCACGCCCTTGCCAGTGAGCGCGTTGAGGTAACAAGGCAACGTGGCGACCAGGGTTTTACCCTCGCCGGTGCGCATCTCGGCGATGTTGCCCTTGTGGAGCACCATGCCGCCGATGAGCTGCACGTCGTAGTGGCGCATCTTCAAAGCGCGCTTGCCGCCCTCGCGGCACACGGCGAACGCGTCGACCAAGATGTCGTCGACCGAGGCGCCGTTGGAGAGCTTCTCTTTGAGCTCCGCGGTCTTGGCCTTGAGGTCGGCGTCCTTCAGCTTGCCCATCTTGGGCTCGAGAGCGTTGATCTGCTCGACCATAGGGCGGAGCTTTTTGATCTCCCGCTCGTGAGAGGTGCCGAGGATTTTCTTCATGGCCCAAGCGAACATGGGTGCGCAAGGTAGTCACCTGGCCCAAGTTTCGCAACGGCGGCCGCGACTCTCTTTTCGAGCGGTTACGCGGCTCGGCGCGCGGGGCCGCATGCGAGCGCCGAGACCACGCCGGTGCTGCAGGTTTTTGGGCCGCGCGCGGCCTTCCCGCAGAAACGTTCAGGTGCCGGGCGACCAGGAAAATCACCTCGATCGGCGCGTGCGAGCCACCCGCAAGCGGGCCCCGCCCCGTTTTCCATCGAGTCGGCTGCGATCGCGGTATCCACGAGCCACGCGCCGCGAGCCGCGCCTCGCGGACGACCGAGCGCCACGTCGTGCTGTCGCGAGGCCGGTCTCGGCTCGTATCGACGCGTCGGCGCGCGGCGCTCGCGTTCGCGAGGTCGCGAGGGACTTCAGGCAGCCCAGAGGGTGCGGCACTCGGCGACGAGCACCTCGGCGATCGCGGTCGTGGGCAACCCGCAACGCAACGCGAGCTCTTCGCTCGGGGCACAGGCGCGGAGGCCGGCGACGAGCTCCTCGGTCGCGCGCTCTCGTGCCGCTCGGACGCGCTCGCGTGCCCCATCGTCGAGACGAGCCTGGAGCCATGCGTCGACGTCCCACGCGAGCTCGGCGTGGCGGGTCTCGTCCTCGGCGACGGTCGCGAACAAGCGACGGACGGGGCCGTCGGCGGCGACCTCGGCCTGGTACCCGGCGACGAGGGCACCGAACGTCTCGCGGACACACCCTTCGACCGCGTTCTCGATCGCGAGCTCCTCGAGGCCGCGAACGTGACGCGGAGTATCCAAAGATTCATTGGCGACGATCGTGCCGCCATAAAGACCACGAAGCCACGAGAAGCCCGCCGCGTGACGAACCTCGTCGCGCGCGGCCTCTTCGGCGCGAGCGCGCAGAGCGGGCGGCGCCCCATGAGCCTCCAGCTCGTCGGCGAGGCGCAAAAACGCGGGCACGCTCGCGGCTTCGAGGCTGCGCATCGTGCCGAGATAGGCCACCACGTCGGACTCACCCGTCGACTCGGGAGCGCGATACCCCTCGGGCCGACGGCCGGCGACGGCGCACCCTTGCGATGGATCGGTGAGGTCGACCGAGCTCCGCTCCTTCACGGTGCCATCGGTCGCGACATCGAGCACGAAGCCGTCGAATTGGTTGAGGCAGTTCTTCGCGCGCTTCGCGATCACCGTGTATCCAGTGGCGGTCTTCGTGACGGCGCCGGGTCCACAAAGAGGCGAGTAGCCCGCGCCTTCGACCACGAGCTGCGCCTCTTCCGGCGTGTCGATGGGGCCGAGGAACTGCCCGAGCTCTTCTCGCGTGCCCACTGTGCGCACGTCGTCGCCGCCTTGGACCACCATGTACAGCGCGGCGGGGATCTGATCGCCGCTCCGCGGGAAGAGGTTCTGCGTGCTCGCGATGGTGTCGACCTCGGTGGTGCACGCGGGCTTGTCGGTGGCCGTCTCGCACTTGGTGCCAATCGACGCTCGCGCGGTGGACTTGCCGGGAGCGGCGCCGCCGTCTTGGTAGTCGAGCTGGGTGTAGCGGAGCTCGGCGTAGTCGAAGGGCTTGGCGGCGCTCGTCTTCGAGATGCTCTTGAACACCGCGTCGAGGCCGCACACGGGCGCCTTGTAGTCGACACCACCGTCGCCGGGCGCTGGCACCACCGCGCCGTCGGCGAGCGTGATCGTCGCGTCGCCGGCTCCACCGTCGCTGGGGTCGCCGATGGAAGTGGAGCCGCCGCACCCTGCCGCCGATCCCGCCGCCGAAGCGAGAGCAGCAGCCACGGCGGAAGCAAAAACGGCGCGAAGGCGGGCGGAGGTCATGCCTTCAGCATCGCAAACCTCGCGCCATCGCGACGCGCGCTTTTTCCGGTTTTTCTCATGTGCGAGCGGCTGCCAGACTGCGCCACGGACCGGCCCCACTGGCACGTGTGCCGTGGTCGCGAGGGCGACGACGAGCGCCCTCGATGCTCCTGAGCGCGCGCGGAAGGTCTCCTCCGCTCGAGCCCAGGCTCGCGGAAGCGACGACAAAACCGGAAGGCCACCGCGCCCATGGTTCACCTTGGTACGCCTAGAACGCACCGAGCGCGGGGAGCTCATTTGGCTCGTCACACACGGTTGGCTCGGACTCGTCGCGGGCGGGATCGGCGGCGACCCGTCGGCGGTGGGCGAGCCCGCCTGCGCGGAACGGTCACCACCAGCGCGCGCGACCGATCTCGCGCCGGCCCGCCCATTTTCGCGCCGACGCGCGTATACGTGCACACCACACGCATCTCCGAGCCTCACGTCGCTCTGGAGGCGCGAGCCTCAAGCAGCGAACCAGGCGCCACCTTCGCGGATAGTGAGGGCAAAAAATCGGGCATACTTCCGGCGATGGACACCTCGCTCATTCCCGAAATCGGCTCGGTCTCGCCCGTGTTGCGGAGCTTCCGCTTGCAGTGGGTCGAGTCGCTCGTGCGCAACGACAAGGGTGAGCCCGCGCTCACCGCGACGTTCGCCGCGCAGCACGCGCGGGTGCTCCACTTCGTCGACGTGCGCGATCGTGAGGAGCTCTCCGGTCCGATGGGGCGCGTGCCGGGCTCGTTCTCGGTGCTCCCGGAGGACATCGGCGCGGTCGCCGACGCGCTCCACAAGGACGATCCGGTGCTCATCGTCGACCGCAAGAACGAGCGCGGCCCTGGCCTCGCGAAGGCGCTCGAGCAGCGCGGGATGCGCTTCGTCGCGCACATGTGGGGAGGCATCTCGGAGTGGCGCGCACAAGGCTACTCGTCGACCCGCGCGCTTCCGCTCCGTCTCGGCAAGCTCGAGCGCATCGAGCCCCGATTCGAGGCAGAAAAACGCCTCCTCACGCTCGACGACATTCGTGAGCACCTCGGCGATCCGCGCGCGATCCACCGGCAAAAGCTGGCTTCGCTCCTCACCCACGGCCACCTCTCGTGCGTCGACGGGCGCGATCACGGCTCGCTCTTCGGAACCCCCGGGGGCGACGGCGGCGAGATCCTCTTGGCGCTCTCGGCGCTCGAGAAGGTGCGCAACAAAGTGCTCTCGAAGGCAGAGGTAGAGGCCATGCTCGAGGCGCGCCTCGACGGCTTCGGCATGTGCGGTGTGCACACCGACGTGAGCACCGGAAACAAGGTCATCGCCGCGCTTCGTGAGCACCCTCGCCTCAAGGTCCACGTGGAGGGCATCACCGAGACGCTCGGCTGGCGAAAATTCCTCACCGAGCCACCGCGCGAGATCTGGAACGATCTGCTCGACGTGATCGCCGCCCCCGATCACCTCGGATGCGGCCACCTCAAGCTCTCGATGCTCCACGCCGACGACTACGGCACACGGCGCGATCTGGTCGACTCGTTCCTTCGTCTGTTCTTCGAGCTGCGCTGGCAAGGCTCTACCGAGACGCTCTACAAAGCGCTCCCCGGCGGCCACGCCGAGGGCGCGGTGCTGCGCGTGCGCACGTCGCAAGACATTGGGCCTTTCACGCAGGTTCCGCTCATCTCGCCTCTCTTCGGGGGCACTCAAATGTTCGTCGCCCACCCCGAGGTCGCGGTCACCAT
>JAAFHV010000407.1 GCA_013297655.1 Myxococcales bacterium
CGTCCGAGGAGGCCCGCGACGCGCTGGTCGTCGGCGGCGATCCGCGGCGAAAGGAGGGTGTCCTTCGAGCGGATCTGCGCACGCGCGAGGCTGCGTTCGACGCCGTTCATCGCGTCGAGGCGCGCCGACTGGGTGCCGAGGGTGGCCTTGATCGGGGCTTGGTCGACGCGCTCCGCGATCGCGCGGTGCTCGGCGGGGGTCTTGCCGTGCGCCGTCGCTTCGCTCACGCGTCCGCTCTTGACGAGGTCGGCGTAGCGCTGCGCTTGACCACCGCTCACGAGCTCGTCGATCGCGACGTCGCCGATCGCGAGCTGGATGATGTCGCGCTGCTGGGCGGCAGCGGCGGTGGCGGATCGACCCATGATCGTCGCGGTCGCGCCGAGCATCTCGCCGGTGAGCGGGTCGGCGCCGATCGACGCGACGCCGCCATAGGGCGCGCGCGACGCGTAGGGCCAGTAAATCGTGTAGTTCTTACGCACGTCGCCGAGGCGAATCGCCTCGCCGGGCACGCCGCAAGACGCCGGATCGTAGGCACGAACCGGGTTGTGGCATGTCACGATCACGGCCTTGCCCTTGTCGACGGGGAGGGGCTTCACCTTGTCGATGCCCCAGCCCCCGAACGCCACCATCTCTTTGGCCTCGGGCCCGACACCCTCGAAGTAGATGGCATGGCACGCGTCGCGATCGCCGTCCTTCGTGCGGCGGCACTCCACCTCACGGCGGGTGGCGACCGCGTTGCGGAGGAGCTGGTTCCACGTGATCGTGTTCTCCTCGAGCGGGCCGGGGGAGGTGATCGTCTTCCCGTCGGCGGCGACCTGATCGGTCAAGTCGTTGGGTGCGTCGGCGTTGAGCCAATAGCCAATCGTCTTGATCTCGCGGTCACGCACCGGGATCGTGCAACGACCGACGTGAATATCGCACTGCGAGCCTTTGCTGCCCTTGTACTTGGTCGTCGCGTTGGCGCAGGCGTCGGCAGTGCCGTCGGCGTCGCCATCGTCGTTGGACGAGCAGGCGGCGGCTTGATGGCTCTTTTCCCAGATGTTGTGCATCGCGAAGAACGTCTTGGTCTTCGCGTCGGTGTAGCCGTACTGGGGGTCCCACGCCGTAATTGGCGCGGCGCCGTACTCACGATTGAAGTTGTTGCCGGCGTTGCCCCAGTTGCCGACGATGTCGCGCGACGCGCGCGACTCCTCGAAGGGCTCGAAGTCTTCCTCGCCGGTGAGACGCACGAACGACGAGCGGAACTTCACCTCCGTCGGCGTGCAGTCGAACGAGCTCGATCCGTTGAAGAACCCGAGGAGCACGCACTCGGACACGCCGAAGCCGGGGAGCTCCTGCGATTTGAGCTGATATTTGCTCGTGATATCGAAGTAGCCGTCCTCGAAGTGAGGGCGGTCCGCGTCGTTGTCGTTGGTCGGCGAGTACTGAATCGCGGTCGCGGCAGAGCCGGCGCCGAATACCCAGCTCGTGTCGCCGCTGCTGCTCTCGGCGAGGTTCATCGACCAGTCGACGCGCATGTACTGGCGCTGATACCAGGGGCGATCGGTCGAGTTTTCGACGATCGTATTCTGCTCTTCGCCGGTGCTCGGGTTGTACTCGCGCCGAATGTCGAAGTGAGAGGCTATCTTGTAGGCAGCGATGATCGTGCCGGTGGGCTTCGTAGGAAACTGGTACTTCCCGGGCGACACCTCCACGCGCGGGAGTCCGCGGTTGTCGGCGCCGGGTGACTCCTGATACGAGCGGCGCGCGAAGAGCATGCCCTCCGTCACCTCCCACCGAACACGATCGACCGCCGTCGCGCCGCCGATCGTGCCGGCCGCGTTGTCGACGTTCGCGCCGCTGTCGATATTGAAGCTCTTCGTTCGGAACTCCGGATCGTCTCGAAAATCCTCGAGATCCGCGCCGAGGAAGAACGCCTTCTCGACGACTCCCTGCTGTACGCGGTTGATCGGATCTCGCTCCCCGGCGCAGCCAGCGATGCTCGAACCAAAGATGCACGCCCCGACGAGCCCAAAGAGCCCGACCCTACCCATCCACTCTTTCATCGTTCCTCCAGCGGTCGCCGAACTATCAGCAACGTCCGCGCCAGCGAGCGATCCGCAGGGTTTTGAAGGTCGAAGGGCGTGTCCCGTGCGAGAACTAGCGACATCGGCCGTGCGCGATCGCGCGGGCCGCGGCTCGGTTCCTTACGACGCCGATAGAGTGGGCGAAGGCGCCTGCGTGGGTCTCTCTCTCCACCCGAGCGTCCGAGCGCGGCCGAGCGCGGCCGAGCGAGCTCGCGCTCACTCCACCTTCACGAGCTTCCCGGTCCCATAAACAATCTTCACGTAGCTCCGCAGCGCGAACTGGTCCTGCTTGAAGCTCTCGGTCTTGCCGTCGGGCCAGCGCACGTCGATCGTCGCGACGTTCTTCGCGTCTACGCACGAGGCGCTGCCGAGGCCGAAGAGAAGGCTCGAGCCGTCGATGCTGTCGTAGGTGCCGCGGCTCGATTTTTTCTCGCGCACGATCACGCGGTCGCCGATCTTCACCGTCACCTTGGTGCCGAACGCGTCGGTGTGCACCGTCTTGCCGTCGCCCCGAACCTGCACCCCGAGCCAACCGTTGCTCTGCCCGAGGGTGTTCTCGAAGAGCATGTTCGCGCGCCCGCCGCCCATGTCGCGCGCGCCGAACAAGAGGTCCGCGTCGCCGTCGTGGTCGATGTCCGCGAACGCCAAGTTCTGGCCCGCTTTGCCGCGCTTGGCGCCCGGCTCCAAATCGTTGACCCCAGAGACGAGGCCGAGGCTCGTGAACATGCCGTCGTCGCCCTGGCGAAAGAGCCCGAAGTACCCCTTTTGCTCCGGATCGGAATAGGCACCTTCGTACTTGTCGGTGCGGGTCAGGGCGAGGTCCAGGCGTCCGTCGTTGTCGAAGTCCACGATCGCCGCGTCGATGTCGCCCTCGTTGTACGGAAGGCCACGATCCAAAAACTGATTCTCGAACGCGAAGCCCTTGGCCTTGCCCCCGTTCACGAGGAGCTGCGTCGGGTCGCTCCACAAGCGGCTCTCGTCGGCGCCGTCGCCGTGGCTGATCGTCGCCATCCACACGTCGGGGAGGCCGTCGCCGGTGATGTCGGCGCAGTCGATGCCGAAGCCGTTCGCGCCGATGATCTTGTCCTCCGCCACGGGCTGGAGGTCGCGGCCCTTGCCGCTCTTGGAGCTCCAATAGGTGCCCGTCGGCAGCGCGTGGAATCCGCGCTCCCTCGCCAGGTTCGAGAACGAGCCCGTGCCGTCGTTCTCCCAAAGCTGCTTCCAGCCTTGTTTCACGCTCACTCCGTAGGTCGACACGAACACGTCGAGGTCACCGTCGTCGTCGTAGTCGCACGCGACGAGGCCGTTCGTGGGTTGGGCAGGGGCGCCCGGGAGCCGCGCCGCCGTCACGTCGACGAACGTGCCGTCCCCGTTGCCGGTGAAGAGCGCGTCTTTCACCGCAAGGCTGGTCTGACCATTGCCGACGAAGATATCGACCTTGCCGTCTTTGTCGAAATCCGCGAACACGGCGTTGGCGGCGCCCTTCAGCTTCTCGAGGCCGCTGTTCTCTTTGGGGGTGAATAGCCCTTTGCCGTCGTTCAAGAGGAGCACGCTCGTCTTGCCCGCGATCTCGATATCGAGGCCGGCGAAGCAGTCCTCGTCGCCGTCGTTGTCCACGTCCGCGAACACGAAGAACCCCGCCTGCACGCCCTTCAGGCCCGACGACGCCGAGATATCCTCGAACGTGCCGTCGTGTTTGTTGCGAAACACGAGGTGCTCGTAGGGAATGTCCTTCTGCGGGTTCGGAAAGAGGGAGTGCATCACGACGTCGTCCCAACCGTCGCCGTCGATGTCGACGAGAGCGAGCCGGCTATGGTCGTTGATCGGGATCGGCACCGCCGGCGAGGGCACGAAGTTGTCCTTCTGGATGCCGCTCTTCTCGGACACGTCTTTGAAGAAGTCCTTCGCCGGCACCACGTTCGCGCGCATCTCGCAGGCGGTGCCCGGAACCGCCGCGTCTGGCTGCGGAGCAGGCGCCCCTTCCTCCGTGACGGTGCATGCCGCGCCAAAGAGCGCAGCCAAGAGTGCCGGAGCGAGCCCGCGGATCGTGCGTGAGGTCATACGCGCCTCGGTGTGGCCCGTCGGCCCGGTCCCCGCACGTCTCAATCGCGAATCGCGGGAAATAACTGTCGCTCTTACCTTCTCTCACCCTACGGGGCCCGCCATTCGGCCCACCCGACCACCGCTGACGAGGAGCGCGTACCCAGCACGCCGCGAACCGCGAACCAGATGATGCACCTCGCGTATTTCGAGCGAATCACGCGCACATGACGCGCACGTTAACCATACGGGCTAGAGTCCGACGCGTGCCGAGGACGGACGACGACGACCCGTTTTCGGCGCCCCGGCACCGGACACGAACGAAGCTCATTCTGGCGGCGGGAATCCTGGTGATCCTGACGCTCGTCGCCCTCGGTTTCGGCGGGGTGCGCGCCAACGCGATCCGCACCTCGGTCGATGCCGTGCTCGCCGACGCCCGCGGGAGCCACACTGTCCGCGGCGGTTGGCTCGAGTGGCCCCCCGCGAAGAGCGAGCGCCCCTACACCGAGGACGAGAGCCTGCGCGCCACCCTCCTCCACCCTCACACCACGATCGTGACCACCCGCCCCGCCTGGTCGCTCACCGGCGAATGCGCGGAGATCGAGGTCACCGACGGCGGACAGAAGACCCGCGTGTTCCTCCGCGTCGAGCGCACCTTCCGGCTCCATTTTGCGATCACCGGCACCACCGAGAAGAGCGCCTGCGACTGACGGATTCACGAGCGATTTCGTGATCCGTGACGCGACGCCCGATCGAGAGCGAAAAAACTTCGGCCTCCGCCCAACTTTCTCGAGGGTCGCGCGTCGAGGTTAGACCGTGACGTACCGAAGCGCTGAAGAGGCCCTCCGCGAACGAACCCGCAACCTCGAGGCGGAGAAGGCATCGCTCCGCGAAGCGCAGCGCGCCGGCTCGGGCCTCGAAGGTGACGCACGCGCTCTCGAGAAGCAGCTCGCCAACGCGAAGACCTTGCTCACCCGTTTCGAGCAAAAGCGCGCCCTCCCGATGCTCGACGCGGTGAAGATCGCCTCTCCGTGCTCCGAGAGCTGGGACGGCATGAAAGGCGACGACAAGAGCCGCTTCTGCGGGAAGTGCGAGAAGAACGTC
>JAAFHV010000409.1:0-3090 GCA_013297655.1 Myxococcales bacterium
GGGAATCCTCGACGTCGGGAGCAGCGGAGAGCGCGAGAGCGCGAGAGCGCTAGGGATCTGCGAAATTTGCGTATTGCCCACGACCCCGGCGCGTCGCCGTTTGCGGAAGGTGCGTTGGCGGGGTGATGTGACGCGGTGAGGCCGATTCAACCCCTCGCCCGCGAATCCTCGACGTCGGGAGCAGCGGAGGGCGCGAGAGCGATCGGGAACTGCGAAATTTGCGTATTGCCCACGACCCCGGCGCGTCGCCGTTTGCGGAAGGTGCGTGGGCTAGGTGTCGTACCCCGCGCGTGGCCATATTGCTTGGCCGACGGGACGCCGTCAGCGGGGGAGGGGCGGGGGCAGCGCGCGGTACATGCGCTCTTGCTCGGAGAGCCGCTTCACGTGCGTCATCGTGAGGTCGGCGAGCTCTTTGTAGAGCGTGGGGGTCGCGGGTTGACCGTGCGCGAACGAGAAATCGATCGGCTCGCCGAAGACCGCGATCACGCGCTGGCCCTTGCCGTCGAAATTGGCTTTCACCTGGCGGAGGAGATCGTTCCCTAAGCCATTGATGAACACCGGGACGATCTTGGCTTTGGGGCACTCGTGGGCGATACGCCCGATGCCGCGCTGGGCGGGCAAAAACTCGTACGGATCGGGGCCCGGATTTCGTTTGCCCTCCGGGTGCATGCCGAGGAGCACTCCGCCGCGGTTCACGAGCGAGATGGTCTCCGCCACGCTCGCTGCGTTCAACCCGGCGCGGTCGCGCTCGCGGAAGATGGGCGGATACATGGCAAAGGCGCTCATGACGCCATTGACGAAGAGGCCCGCCGGGGAATCGTAAAAGAACTTCGATCGCACCGGGAAGAGGAGCTGAACGTCTATCTCCGGCTTCTTCAGGATCTGCGACGTGAGCGTGTACATGTCGAAGAAGCTTCGGTGGTTCGAGACCAGCACGAGGCTCTCTCCGTGAGCGAGGCGGCGCACGTTTTCGAGGCCGTGGATCTCGCGCACGTTGTCGGTGACGAAGCTCACCCCCTCCGCGCCGACGTAACGCTGGTAGAGCCTCACGGCGTCGCGCACCTTGCCCGGCACGAAGGTGCGACGCACGAAGCGGATCTGCGCACGCTCGATCGCGGTGAGGCTCTTCGCTCCGATCTCGAGGAGATCGAGCACCCTCCGCGGGCGAACGGGTGCGTCTTCGGGGGCGACCTCTTCGGCCCTTGGGTTCTCGGTAGTCAAGCGTCATCAAGACCTCAGGACCGCGGGCCGGTCAAGGCGACCGGGAGGATCGTTGACGAAATGAAGGCTCCCCGTGCTGTCGCGTCTTGCGACACACGCTGCCCGATCGAAACCGCCAGTGTTTTTCCCAGGTGACGCCCGTGGCCTGCGTTCTGCTCGTTCAGGATGGATCGCACGCTGGCCTTCTCTGGCCCTGCGGGACCACGCTGCGCGGCGCTTGGCGGTCGCGCTCCGGCGGGGCACGGCTGCGGTACGGCTCCGGCCGGTGAAACCCGTTGGACACACGTCGCGTTGGGGGGCGCGGAGCGCGGGTGTTTTGTGCGCGGCGCGCACGGGGCTGTGGGGGGAGGAGAATGGGGCGCTCGCGGACGGCTGCGGGTGGGCACGGTTTTGGGGCGCTGGCGGGCCCCTCCCAAACTCGCCGCCGTTCCGCACGATGGATGTGGCCAATTGGCGATTAGAGGCAGCTTTGCTTTTGTCAGCGCGCGAGAACGGCGAGCTCAGACAGCCGGCTCCTCCCACCAGCGCCCCAAAACCGCGCCCACCCACAGCCTCGCCCACGAGCACTTGGAGATAAGGGAAGAAGGAGAAGGGAGAAAGAAGAGAATCTCGAGGCTCGAGGCGATCGCGGCGGGACCGTGGACTAGAGGTTTGCCAAGCGTCCGCGCGGGCCTTGCGCCGGAAAACAGCGGCACCCAGGGCATCTGCGCGTAGGCCGGTATCTCCGACGAGACCGAGAGTGCTCGGGACATGCGAAATTTGCGGATTGCCCTCGTCCCCGGCGCGTCGCCGTTTGCGGAGCACGGCGGCGGACTGACAGCTCGCGATGAGGGCTTCCTTGCCATACCCCTGCCACCTCGCCCGGAACACTCGACAGGAGCAAACGAGAACGAGAGCGGTCGGGACTTGTGCAATTGGTGTTTGCCCCTCGTCCCCGGCCCGCCGCCGTTTGCGGTTCGTGCGTCGGCGGATGGTGGTTCGTGCTGGGCGTCTCGCTCGCGATACACGAGCAATGGAGACCGAGAGCGCTCGGGACTTGCGAAATTTGTGTTTACCCCTCGTCCCCGGCGCGTCGCCGTTTGCGGTTCGTGCGTCGGTGGCTTGGCGCTTCGTGCTGGGCGTCTCGCTTGCGATACACGAGCAACGAGAACGAGAGCGCTCGTGACTTGCGCAATTTGTGTTTGCCCCTCGTCCCCGGCGCGTCGCCGTTTGCGGTTCGTGCGTCGGCGGCTTGGTGCTTCGTGATGGGCCCCGATACCGTGCCGCCTCGCCCGCGAAGGCGCGAGCAACGGAAGACGAGAGCACTCGTGACCGGTGCGTCGGGACGAAGCCACGCGCACGGCTTCGCTGCGCACCCCGCATCACCCAATCGAGCGCCGTCCGAATCGCGAGGATCCAGGCTCACCTTGGCGAAACGAGCAAAGCTTGCGGCGAGGGCGGAGTCGAAGGCCCAATGGGCGTCAGGGAATGTCGACAATGGCTCTTTGCGGGCTGCGTGAGCTTCGGGTCACTCATCGAGGCTTGCCACTTGCCACGTTCGACGATTCCTGACGAGGAGCCGAGAGCGCGCGCGCCACTGGGGAACGGAAAGGCGCGCGCGAGGGCACGGGAGAGCCGTCGTCGACGACGGCTGTCGTATCAGCGAGTACGACTGCGACGACAACGAGCGACGAAGCCGCACCCGCGGACGAGGTGCCGTCGTTCTCCGGCGTGGTGCTGCCTCCACTTCCCGCTCCGCGCCGCGGCGCGATTTCTCGATATCGAAGCCGCTCTGCGCCGCCCTCTTGCAAAGCGCCGCTCGGCTGGAACGGGCGCGCTTGTGTCGCGCGTGGATGCCGAGAGGGGCTCCGGTTTTTCGAGGGCTTCGGG
>JAAFHV010000409.1:3100-5116 GCA_013297655.1 Myxococcales bacterium
ATCGGTGCGTAGGTCCGTGTGAGCGGGAGCCGCGTGTGGCCGTATACGAAGAGTGGAGCGCCTCCGACGTCGCTTTCGACGAGGTGGCGTCGCGAAGCGCATTGGCCACGATCGACCTTCATGAGTGCATGAGGGAAGAGTCGTCCCTCTACGGCAGCGGGCGACTGGCGCGGGTGCAGGTCTCGCCTCGCGGGGCCGTGATCGGCGTCGTCGTCGAGCCCACGTGGTTCGACGTCTTCCCGAGCGCCCCCTGCATCGTTCGCTTAGTCGGCGCCGCCCGCGTTCCTGCGTTCGGCGGCGGGGTGCGCACGATCGTGATTCCTATCCTCATCCCAGGGAGCAACATGCTGCGACCCGAACGATAGCCCTCTTCTTGCAACCAGTTGCGACTGGGAGGACGCTACTTCCCGCCTTTTCTGCCGACTCGGGTTACGATCACAGCCCCGGAGCCTTCGCTCTAATTGGGATACCGATTCGCTCCTCCGCTCCGCGCGCGTTCGGCCGGGGCGCTCGACCGTGATTCCTATCGGCCTTGCTGGGCGAAGACCATGCGTCCCGAACGGTTGCCTTCGTCTTGTGTCCAGCTTCCAATCCGAACGAGGCCAATTCTCTTACACTGCGCCTGAATCGCTCGCCACGGCCGCGAGGGCGGCGCCGAAGCCCTCTTTGTAAGTGGGATACTTGAGCGACACACCGAGGCGTTCGAGCGCGCGGCTCGGATCGACGGCGCGGCCTCCGCGGAGGGTGTGGTGTACCTCGGACGGATCGACGGACGCGGGCATGGGTAATCCCATTTTGTCGCAAAGCCACGCCACGGCCTCGCGTTGAGGCACGGGCGCCAAGTCGCCTACGACGAACGTCTCGCCGCGAAACTTCGGAGTCGACGCGGCCAAGACGAAGGACGCGAGATCGTCGAGGTGAATGCGCGATATGGGATTGGCACCTTCGCCCGTCAAACGAAACTTGCCCGCCGCGAGCCGCTTGTGGAGCCCGGTCGTCGCGTCGTAGAGGCCCGGCGCGCGGAGCACCGTCGCCCCCACCGCGCGCCACGCATGCTCCGCTTCGAGCCGCGCCTTCTCGTTGGCATTCGACGGATCGACCGGAGTGCTGTCGTCGACTTTGCCGAAGTACGGCCCGTAAACTCCAGTCGACGAAATGTACACGATCGATTTCGCCTCCCCGCACGCGGGAGCGATCCGTGCGTCGGTCGCGCCATCGGGAGGAAACGTCACGAGCACATGTGCCCCCGCCGTGATCGCGCTTATCTGCTCGACCGCCAGCTCCGGCGCGACGACAGCCTCGATACCCGCCGCTTCGAGCAGCGCCGCGCGGTCACTCGAACGAGTCGTCCCGACGAGCTCGTGGGTCGAGCGTGCGGCGCGCGCAATCGCCAACGCGCACGCGCCGACCCCGAGAAAAACGAGACGAGGACGTGACGAAGGTGAAGGCATGGGCCGAGCCTAGCAGCCTCGGAGAGCCCTGCAGGCGACCACCGAAGCGGCGCGCAATCGCCCCCACAAAGAGCGGGTAGGGACGCGGCAACCGCCGAGCACGAAGCGCCAATCCGCCGACGGGAAGCCCGCAAACGGCGCCGCGCCGGGGACGAGGGCGATCCGCAAATTTCGCATGCCCCGAGCCCTCTCGCTCTCCTGTGCTCCCGACGTTCGAGTGCGCGGTGCGAGCGGTACTGCCCCCGCGCGAGCCGCCTATCCGCCGCCGAGCTCCGCAAACGGCGCCGCGCCGGGGACGAGGGTTAAACACAAATTTCGCAAGTCACCATCGCTCTCGGTCTCCATTACTCGTGTATCTCAAGCGAGGCGCCCAGCACGAACCACCATCCGTCGACGCACGAACCGCGAACGGCGACGGGCCGGGGACGAGGGTTAAACACAAATTTCGCAAGTCACGAGCGCTCTCGGTCTGCTGCCGAGACATCGACCTACGCGCGTATGCCCTGGGTGCCAGTGCGGCGCACGAACGATGCGCGAAGTGCCCGTTATCCGCGGTCCCGACGCG
>JAAFHV010000041.1 GCA_013297655.1 Myxococcales bacterium
GGGAAAAACCGATGCCCTCGCGGGCGGCGAGGCTCGCGAGGGCATCGGTTTTTCCCGGCTGCGGCGGGGCAGCGGTGGGCTTGCGCGGCGGGATCGAAGCCTCGCGGACCGCAGGGGGAGCCTCGCGTGCGATGGTCTCGCGCGCACCGGCGGGGACCGGCGCAATCGGCGGAGGCGCCTCGCGTGCGACCGAGGGCTGCGGCACACGCACCGGCGGCGGCATCGACTCGGGGCGTCCCGGAGGGGCCGAGTTTCGGCGCGCCGCGGGCGCGGGACCTTGCGCCATCGCGGGCGGCTGTTGCATCGGCGGCATGCCGACCTGCATCATCGGAGCTTGCACCTCCGAGGGAAGCGGAGGCGGCCCGCCGCTCGTGCCCGGATTTCGGAGCATTTGGGGCGCCGCACCGAGCGGCGCGACCTGGTTGAGCGGCATCGTTTGCTGACGCGGGGGCGCGCTCGCGCCGGGCTGAATCACGCGCGGCTTGTGGATCTCGCTGTCGTCCGCTTCTTCCGCGGGCTGCACGACCGAAGCTTCGTTCCGACCCGGCACGGGACGCGCGCCCGGGGGATGAGTCGACGCCTTCAACGTTACGGCCGGACCGTTCGTCATCGGCCGCGGCATCATTGGCTGCGGCGCTTGCGAAGGCTGCTGCTGAACCGGCGGCGGCATCGGCGACACCATCGGCGCGATGGGCGGAGCGAGGCCGGCCTCGCGAGCGAGCGTGCTCTCGTCGTTCGCGCCGGGCTCGGGTGGCGAGCCGCCGAGCTCCTGGCTCCCCTCGAGCCGGATGACGAAGTCGCCGATGAAGATCTTGTCGCCCTCGCGGACCACGGTCGCTTGCGCGATCTTCTTACCGTTGACGTAGGTGCCGTTGGTGCTCTTGAGGTCCGTGACGATGAAGCGTCCGTCACGGAAGAGGAGGCGGGCGTGATGCTTCGAGACGTTGCCTTTCGGCAGCATCAAATCGTTGCCTTGGACACGACCGACGTTGATCTCGCTCTTGTCGTAGGCTTCGCGGCGCTCGGGGCCGCCCTTCTCGCTGATGATGATCGCGAACATGCGCCTCGTCTCGGGTCTTCACGGCTCGCGCGGCCGACGGACGAGGCCTCAAAGCGAGGACTCGAGGCTCTTTGCGCGCTCTGCGGGGCATTGTCCTTTTCCGGAACAGCCACTGTCAATCTCGTCGCAACGATTCTGCGAGATTGCGGGTCCGTGCCCGAGAACGGCGCCGAGCGCGCTTAGCGTTTGCGTCGGCGGCTCAGTCGCGAGAGCGACGCTCTTCGACCTCGGACGTGACCACCCCGAGGAGCTCGCCGGCGAGCGCGACCACGTCTTTCTCTGAGTAACCGCTCGCTTGAAGCTCCCGGTAAATCGACTTCGCCAAAATCGCGAGGGCGCGGGGGTCACGAGCAAGGGAGGCCTGCGGAAGGGGGAGAAGAGCCATACTTTGAACCGCTTGCAAACAAGGTCCGTGCCATCTCGATTTTCCCTGGAAAGTGTTGCTTTCGCCCCTCGCCGTCCCCCCCACGTGCGTAGCGTTCTTTCCATTCCGGTTCGCGTACCGCGAAATCGACTACGCAGCACCGAGGTGTCGAGGAGGCCCATTGCGCCCCCGAGTGACACGCACCGGGCTCGTCCGTCGAGCGCTTCACCCGGCGCAGCGGCCTCGACCTTTCTGCACGTGCACCGGCGGAGGGACGCTTCGGAACCGGCGTCGAATTCCGTCATGGTAAACAGGGGCCGCGATGGCGAAAGGTCCGGAAAGCGACGCGGGTCGGGACGACGGCTCGACCAACCTGGCGGCGCGGGGTGACACGAGCGGCCTCGAAGAGGGCGACGCGCCGGCGTCGAGCGGCGTCGCAACGGGCGACGGCTCACTCGAGCCCCTCGACGGCCGCGCGTCGACGAAACCGCCCTCGGGAGCTCCAGCGGCTCGCGACGGCTCGCTCGACACGAGCGGCGACGCGGCCCGCGGCGAGCCCGCGACGCCCGCCGACCACGGTTCGGCGTTCGCAGAAGCCCCCGCAGACGGTCCCGCCGACGCCGCACCGCCCATGACCGCGACCGATGGCTCCGAAGGAGCTTTGGACGCCGAGCCACGAAAAGGGAATCGGAGCTGGCTTCGCGCCGAGTCGCGCAGCCGTCGCCTCCTGCTCGCGCTCCTCGTTTACGTCGTGTGCGTGCTCGTGTTCGCTGCGGTGGCGGGAAAGCCGCGCCTCACTCAGCACACCGCGTTCAACCATTACGCGCACCTCGCGGACGCGTGGATCCACGGGCGCCAAGATCTCCGCAACGGCGCGCCGGCGTACGCGATGGGGAACGACTTCGCCGAATACAACGGCAAGACTTACATCAGCTTTCCCCCCTTCCCCGCGGTGCTCATGGTGCCGTTCGTCGCGATGGCGGGGAGCCCGGAGGAGTTCCGAGACGGGCAGTTCTTGGTGTGGCTCGCGGGAGTCGGGCCGGCCGTGCTCTTCCTCGTGCTGGAGAAGCTCCGCCGCGGGCGCACGTCGCAACGAACCGAGGGCGAGAACCTAGCGCTCGCGTTCTTGCTCGCTTTCGGGACGGTCTATTTCTTCACGGCGGTCGAGGGCACGGTCTGGTTCGCCGCGCACGTGGTGGGCCTCGGAGCCGTCGCGCTCTACTTGCTGTTCGCGCTCGACGCGGAGCGACCGTTTCTTGCTGGCCTCTGCCTCGCGGCGGCATGGACGAGCCGCCCGTCGACGATGCTGCTCGGGGTCGTGTTCGCGATCGAAGCTTTGCGAATCGCGACCGCCGCGCGCGGCGGGCTGCCGGTGGAGGGATCGCTCGAAGCTCGGCTCCGTGCGCTGCGAACACGCATCGACTTTGGTCTATTGGCGCGAAAGATCGTGCCGTTCGCGATCCCGATCGCGGCTTCGATCGCGCTCGCATCGACCTCGAACTACCTTCGCTTCGGGACGATGGATCCCTCTGCGTTCGGCCACGAGCACCTCTCGGTCGTGTGGAAGGGGCGCATCCAGGCGTGGGGTCTCTTCGGCTACCACTACCTCCCGAAGAACCTCGGCGTCATGCTCACGATCCTTCCGTGGCGACCGCCCCAGCACATGGCGTGCTTCGAGGGACAGCCGCTCGGCTTCGTCGCTTCCCTCGTCGCTTTCGTGAAGGGGCTCTTCGGCCAGCACCCTGCGTGCACGCCGTTCAGAATCAACGAGCACGGCCTCGCGCTGTGGTTCACGACGCCGCTCTACTTCTGGCTCTTCCGACCGAAGTCGCGCACGTACACGTTCAACCTCGTCGCTCTCGCGGCGTTCCTGCCCTTCACCCTCGACCTGCTCTACCAGAACAGCGGATGGCGGCAGTTCGGCTACCGATTCTCCAACGATTACGCCGTGTTGCTATTTGTCCTATTGGCGCTCGGGGGCAGGCCGATGGGCGCCCTTTGGAAGGCGTGCGCGGTGTGGAGCGTGGCTTGGAATCTGTTCGGCGCGGCCACCTTCGACCGCGGCGATCACGAGCGGTTCTACTTCCGCGAGGGCACGCAGACCGTCCTCTACCAGAACGACTGAGCGCCGCCGCGCCGCGCCCGAGGAGACGGGGGATGGGCACGCGCGCCGAACGCGACCGCTACTTGGCGGGGACCGGCGGCGCCTTCTCGCGGGCGATGGTGACCTTCTTCATCGTGACGGGGGAAGCCGGGCGCTCTCCGAGCACGGGCGTGGACGCGATGGCGTGGACCACGTCGATCGGCGCGCACTCGCCGAAGATCGTGTATCCGCCGTCGAGGTGCTTCGCTGCGTCGTCGGTGATGAAAAACTGGGCGCTGTTGGTGTCCGGGCCGCGGTTCGCCATGCACAGAAGACCAGCGCGATCGTGGCGCGCGCCAGCCCAGACCTCGTCCTTGATCGTGTAGCCCGCCTCGCCGCTGCCGGTGCCCTTGGCGTCGCCGCCTTGGATCATGAAGCCCTTGATGATGCGATGAAACGTGGTGCCGTCGTAAGCCGGCTTGGTGACCCAGGTCTCGGTCGAGGGGTCTTTCCAGGGCCGCTTGCCGGTGGCGAGACCGACGAAGTTCGCCACCGTGACAGGGGCCTTGTCCTCGAAGAGCTTGCACGTGAGGGCGCCCTTGTTCGTCTCGATCGTGGCGAGCAGGGCGCCGGTACCCGGGATGTCGCGGACCGCTTCGGCGAGGGTGAAGCGCCCACCGAAAGGATCTTGGCCCTTCGCGCTCGACGCGCCGACGGTGGGTTGGCCTCCCGGAGAGCCTACGCTCGCGTTCGGTGCCGCAGGCGCGACGGCCGGATCGGCGTGCACGGGCGCGGGCTCGGGCGGCGCGCTTTTGGAGCATCCGAGGGCACCGACGACGAGGAGAGAAGCAAAAGCGACCTTACGCATGTCGCCCCCTTACCATGACGACCGGAGGCAAGCGAAATCGCAGGGGACGCCTCCTCGAACAGGAGCTCCGTGGGCGTGCAGCGGGCCGCCGCTCCTCTCGCGCTGCGGGTCAACACCGCCCACCGCTCGCCGGGTGGCGATCAGCCCGGGAGCTTGGCCTTCATTCCTGCCTTCACGCCGTGCGCCTTGCACCAGCCGCCGTTCGTCTCGAGGACGAAGCGCGAGGGCTTACGC
Organism: Myxococcales bacterium; assembly: GCA_013297655.1. Classification (GTDB taxonomy): domain Bacteria; phylum Myxococcota_A; class Polyangia; order Polyangiales; family Polyangiaceae; genus JAAFHV01. The sequence continues at coordinate 4,610 of JAAFHV010000041.1, forward strand.
ACGGTGCGCTGCTCCTCGTTCAGCGTAGGCACGTTCTCGAGGATGCCGACCACCGTTCCGTCGTCGTCGAGAAAGAGCATGTCGAGCGAGATGCATGTATTCCGCATCCAAAAGATCTGCTCCTCGCGGCGGGGCATGCGAAAGAGCATCCCGCGATCTTCTGGCATGCTCGTGCGATACATGAGCCCGCGGGTGACCTCGTGCTCGGTTCGCGCGATCTCCGCCTCGAGCTTGGCTTTCGCCTCCGGGAACTCGATCGGGCGAAGGACGGGCGTGGTGGGCGGATCCGGATCCTTCGGACAAGCCGCGTTCGGACCGGACGGGACCGCCTTCGGCTCGCTCTCGGTCGAGGTCGTCGTCGTGGTCGCGATCGGCGCGACCGTGGGCTTCGGCGTGGTCGCGCTCTCTACGGTGGAGGGAGGCGGGAGCTCCTCCGGTGCGCGACGGCAACCCGCCGACGACGCGACGAAGGCAAAGGCAAAGACAACGGCAGGGGCGATACGAAGGGCGACCATCGAGAACCGGAGATAGCCGATCGCACGCGCGAGCGGAGCGGAGGATCGTCGGCCGGGTGGCGGCACGCGCGCGCAATGGGTGCATACTGCATAGATACCGCGGCCGTCGCCAGCGGCGCCGGATACCCATTTCGAGCGGCGCGAGCCGCGAAAAGGCGCTGTCGATAAAGATGACGAGGCGTCGCTACGCGCAGGAATTCTCATTGATTTCGGCCTTTTCAGTCGCATTCGGGCCGTTCGCTCTCCAGAATAAGCGTTGCCATGTCTGGCGGAAACAAAGCACTCTTGGAGACGCGATGAGCTTCGGATCCGACGACCGGGGGGCGCCGTCCAGTCTCAGGGGGTGGCTCTCCGAGGTTTATTTCCCCGCCATTCTGGAAGGCGCCCTCGAACCGCTCCTCCTTCGCCTCGGCTCACGGGCGACGGTAGACGAGCCCATGTTCGGCAAGAGCGTTGGGCTCGAGGCGCTCGCCGAGCACCTCGCGCAGCTCTCGAAGCGCTTGACGGAGACCAAGGCCACCTACGATCGTTATGCGTTCGTCACTGGCATCGACCGCGACATGACGGAAGGCACGCTCGCGTTCGATCGCGACGACCTCCGCCTCGCGTTGCCGGTCGCGGTGGTCGCGGAGCGACGCAAGTCACGTGAGGTAGAGCTCCGGGTGTACTGCCGCGGACGCGAGCTCCCGCGCACGTCGCCTCGGGCCGCTCCGTTCATCCCGCCCCTCCCCGCCGTGCTGCCGGACAACGTGCGTCAGCTCCTCGACTGCTTCGCGAGCGGCGATGCCGCTGGCGCCGCGAACCTCTTCGACGCCGTGAGCTTCACGCGCGAGCCCACCGCGCGGCAGCGCGAGGGCCGAGACGCCATCGAGCTCGGCTTCAAGAGCCTCATCGGCGAGGGCGTCGAGCTCTACCCGACCGGCAGCGCCGACGACGGAAGGCACTGCGTCGTCGAGGGCGCCCTCATGCGCGTCGCCGGCTCGCAGATCCGACCGACGCCGAGCTTGTTCGTGATCGAACGAAGCGACCAGGGTCTGTTTCGCTCGCTCCGCATCTACGACGACGCGCTCGCCAGCACCGAGGCGTAGAGCGCCCGCGCAGCACGGAGAACGGCCTGCGAACGCAGAACACCTCGCGCGCGCCTCTTCAGCTCTTCTTCTTGAACGAGCGCTCGAAGAGGATCGACAAGATGCCGGCCGCGATGCCGACGCCGAACGTGGAGGCGTAGCCCATGGAGCCACCGCACGCCGATCCATGAGGATTGCATGCAAATGCGACCTGCGGGGCGACGAAGACGGTGAGGAACGCGGCGGCCTGAGCGAGCTTCATGAGAAGAGCGTAGCAAGTCGCGTAGGAATCCTCGAGTCGAACAGCGCGTAGGGAAAAGTACGTTTCGCTTCGACGAACGCGCCTTCCGCGGGGCGCTACGGGCCGTACGTCGCGACGATCGAGAGCTTGTAGCGGGCGTGGGTGTGGGTCACGCCCTCGAGCGGGATCGCTTGCACCTTCGGGCGGATGGCGTGGGTGCAGCCGGCGACGACCTTCGGGTTCTTGAACGAGCGACCTGCGCGCGGCAGTTGCAACGTGATCGGCGATTTTTTGCGCGCGAAGCTGACGTCGAGCACGTACTCCACCGTGCCCGCGCCCGCCGACTCCGGCACGCACGCGCCCGAAGATTCGATCGCTTTCGCGAAGGCCTGTTCGATCGCCGGGAGACGATCGCACACCTCTCCGGCGGGCTTCTTTCCGTCCTGGCAGGACACAGCGCGCACCTCGGCGAGCTTCACCTTCGGCGCTGGCGACGCGCTCGGCGCAGACGCCGGCCCCGGCGCGCCAGTGACCAACGAGGCCTCCTGGCTTGGATCACCAGCGTCGTGGGGCTGCGCGAGCTCCTCCGCGCGCGGGCGCCGCCACCAGTAGAGCGCGGCGGCGACGAGCACGAACGGCAAAAAGAGCGCGCCCAGAAGCTGGAGCCTACCCGAGCGCTCGGCCCCGACCTCGGCGAAGCTCTTTCGCGACGGTCGCGGCTCCGAGGGCGGATGCGACGGCTTGCGCTGGGAATCGGTCATGTCGAAGCGGACGCCTGTTTATCACGAAAGCGCCTAGATGCTCGTCTTGCCGTCGCTCACCCGCGACCCGCGGTCAGCCCGGCATACATTCAACTCAGACCCGGGCCCGTCAGATGGGATCGACGAGCTTTTGCACGTTCATGCCCGATTCGTAGCGGGCGATGGACGCATGGAGATCGAGGCCTTCCGGCAGCATGCCCTGGACCTGACCGACGACCTGCTCGACGAGGTTTTTTGCCTCGTGCGGACCGGGCCCCACCATCGCGACGGCGAAGCGGAGAGGGCCCGTCTTGCCCCCGGTGACGGCGATGAGCGAAAGAAGGAGCATGTCCGTCAGCTCGATCACGCGGGTGGCTGCGCGACGAAGCGCGAGCATTTCGAGGATGGTCGGACGCTCCGAGACCTGACGCGTGGGGCCCCGGAGCTCGTAGCGCGCAACGGTGAGCGGCTGCTCGACCCAATCGGCGAAACCGGCCTCTTCTTCGATGGCGCGGAGCAGGTTCTCAGTGGCGTAGAGCCCGGTGAGGCCGTCGCGCTTGGCGAGGTAGGAGCGCGCGCGCTTGTGCGCCATGGAGTCTTTCGGGAAGCTCACGAGCTTGAACCGAAGCTCACCGAACTGGACCTCGCCCGAGTGCATGAGGTTCACAGTCTTTTTGCGCTCGTACGTGTGCTCCACGTAGGTGCCGTTCGTAGACCCCTGATCTTCGATCTGCCACGAGCCCGCCTGCCAGCGGAGGTTCGCGTGGTGACCGCTGACCGTGGCTTCCGGGACGACGATGTCGACGTCAGTTCGGCGGCCAATCGTGATCTGCGGCTTGTCGAGCGGGATGAGCTCGCCGACGAACTCGGGCGAATTGGTGGCGAAGGTGGCGAGCAGCGCCTGGGAGCCGGGCTGGAAGCTGGTCGCCGCGCTGCGACCCGGCGGCGGGCCGGGATCCAAACGCTCGCGCGGGACCTGCACCGGGTTCGTGGTGAGGGCGGCAGGGTTAAAAAACCTGAGGTGTCGCGCGGGGATACGCTGCGTTTGATCGTCCGACAGGCAGCGGAAGATCTGCTTGATCTCGTCGACCGAGAGGCCGGACGGGACGTCGAACATGATCTGGTGCCGCATCGGCTTCGCGCGGGGCTTGTAGCCGGGCTCGGGCACGCGGCAGGTCCACATTTCCCAGAGGGTGAGGCCGAGCGCGTAGAGGTCGTCTTCTTGGGAGGCGCCGCCGGAGCGAATGCGCTCGGGCGCCATGTAGTTCGGGGTGCCGCCGTCGGGAGGGGCACCGGGACGCCGCGCGCTCGCACGGGCGCGCTCTTTGGCGAAGCCGAAGTCGAGGACGATGGCCTTGCCGATGGAGCCGTCGGGGTTCGACGTGACCATGACGTTGCCCGGCTTCAAATCGCCGTGCACGAGGCCCTGCGCGTGAATCGCGGCGACGCCGGAGGAGATCTCGTGCGCGATGCGGCGAAACTCGTCTGCCGTGTAGCCGCCGAGGGCTTTTTTCAGCCGAATGTGCGTATGGAGCGTCTTGCCGGTGATGTGCTCCATGACCAAGATCGGCCCGTACGGGGACGGCGCGAGGTCGTGGACGCGGCAGACGAACGGGTTCGAGACCGACCGGGCGTGGAGGAGCTCCTGACGAAGGGCTTCGTCGTCCCCGGGCATGCGGGCTTCTTCGCGCACGATTTTGAGGGCGACCTTTTGATGGGTCGTCCGATCGTAGGCAAGGAAGACCTCTCCCATGCCGCCTTTGCCAAGGCTTTGAGAGATCTCGTACCGCTCGTTGATCACCGTGCCATGCGAGATCGGCGGCGGCGGCGTAGTTCGCTGCGTTTCGGTCATGCCGGGGTTCGGGCCTTCGGGCGTTCTGAGGCTAGCGTCGTCGATTCTGCGATGCGACGCAACACCGCATTTTCGTAGGACGACGAAGCTTCACCCGGCGGGGGGCCCGCGCCGCCAAAAATCCACGCAGGACGCTGCGATAGGGCTGGTCGGTCGGCCGCAAACGCGCGAAGCTTTCGCTACCCGATGAGTGGTCAGGACGTCAGAGCTCCCGTGGCTCCAGGAGACATCCTCGCCGGAAAATACCGGGTGGACCGGATTCTTGGCGCCGGAGGCATGGGCATCGTCGTGGCCGCCACCCACGAAGCGCTCGACCAGAAGGTCGCGATCAAGTTCCTTTTGCCGACGATGGTCGACAACACCGACCTCGTCCGGCGGTTTCTCCGTGAAGGCCGCGCGGCAGGCAAGCTGAAGAGCGAGCACGTCGCGAAGGTCATCGACGTCGGTAGCCTCGAGTCCGGTAGCCCGTTCATGGTGCTCGAGTACCTCGAAGGCCGCGACCTGTCCGAGGTCCTCAAAGCAGAAGGCCCCCTCCCCGTCTCGGTCGCGGTGCGCTTCATTTTGCAGGCGGTCGAGGCCATCGCCGAGGCGCACTCGATGAAGATCATTCATCGCGACCTGAAGCCGCAGAACCTGTTCCTCACCCACCGCGTGAACGGCGACCCGCTCGTCAAGGTGCTCGACTTCGGTATCTCCAAGGCGATCGAAGAGGCGAGCGCGGAGATGGCGCTCACGCGGTCGCAGAGCTTGCTCGGCTCGCCGCTCTACATGTCACCCGAGCAGATGCGATCGTCGCGCAGCGTCGACGAGCGGTCGGACGTGTGGTCTCTCGGGGTGCTCCTCCACGAGCTCCTCACCGCGCGTCACCCGTTCGAGTCGGACACGATTCCAGGCTTGGTTTTCCAGGTCACCATGGAGCCGCCGACCCCGATCCGCCTCCATCGCGGCGACGTGGACGAGGGCATCGAGCGCATCATCGCGCGTTGCCTCGCGAAGAACGCAGCCGAGCGCTACGCGAACGTGGCCGAGCTCGCGAAGGAGCTCGAGCCGTTCGGCGGCGACGCGGTGAGGGGCCTCGGCGCCTCGATCGCGGCAGTGTTGAAGCCACCGGCGGGTATTCGCTCTGCTTTCGCCAGCTTCTCGGACATCTCCGCCGTCACCGACAATCCGCTCGCTCCGACGCTCGACGCCAAGAGCGACCCCGATCTCGCGCGCCAGCTCGAACAGTCGGCGTCGGCTTCACGGGCGCGCCTCGCCGCGCAAAAACCCGAGGGCAGCGATCCGGCCGGCGCCGCGAGCGCCTGGGGCAATACGCAGAGCGGCATGAGCAGCGCTCCGCCACGGAAGCCGACCTGGATTTACGGGGCCGCAGCGCTCGCGCTCGTGGGTATCGGCGTCGGCGCGACCCTTCTCGTCACGTCACGCGGAAAGGCACCCGCGGGGTCTCCCGTCGCCGCGCTCTCCGCGACGTCGACCACGTCCGCGTCTGCGCCCGCATCGCCCGCATCGCCCGCATCGCCCGCATCGCCCGCATCGCCCGCATCGGCGGCAAGCACGAACGCGGCGAGCAACGCGCCAGCGGCGTTCGCTTCGGCCCCGAGCGACGCGCACCCCTCACCTCACGCGAGCGCGCGTGCGACCGGAAAAGTGCCGGTCAAACCAGCCCCCAGCGCGCCCGCGGCCGCGCCTTCCCAAAAGGCTCCCCCCCCGAAGCCCACCCCCTCCGGCCCCCCGGGGTTCGTTCCGTACGGCGAATGACACGAACAATTGTATTCTGCATGGGTCTCGCGGTTCTCTCTTTCGTCCCGAGCGTCGCCCGCGCCGACGACGGCCCCACCGAGGACGCCCGCGCGCGCGGCAAGCAGCTCTTCGATTCGGCCCTCGCCGACGTGAAACGTGAGGACTACAAGTCGGCCTGCCCGAAGTTCCGCGCGAGCTATGACGTGGACCCGAAGGCGTCGACCTTGCTCAACCTCGGCACCTGCTACGCGCGAAACGGGCAGACCGCGAGCGCGTGGGGCGCGTTCTCGAGCGCCGTCGTCGCCTCGAAAAAAGCGGGCAAAGAAGACTGGGCGGCGCAGGCGGAGGAACAGGTGAAGGCGCTCGAGCCGCGGCTCGTCCGGCTCACCGTCGACGTGCCTCGCGAGGCGCGCGTGGACGGGCTCGTCGTCGCGCGCGACGCGAGCACCCTCAGCGACAGCGAGTACGGTCTCGCGATGGCCGTCGATCCCGGCGAGCACACCATCAAAGCCTCCGCGCGCGGTTATGTCCCATGGCAGACCAAGGTCACCGTGTGGGAGGGCACGCAGCTCGCGCCCGTCACGATCCCGAAGCTGGTGGAGGAGCCTAAGGCCGTCGTAGTGGTGCCCCGCGACGCGACCGCACCGGCCGGGCCCGCGCCGTACTGGACCACGAGCCGCGTCGCGGGCGCTTCGGTCGCGGGCCTCGGCGTGGTCGCGCTCGGCGTAGGCAGCGTCATCGGCATCCTCGCGAAGGGAAAGTACGACGACTCACGCGCGGCATGTCCGACGCCCACGTGCTCCGACGCGACCGCGGTCGAGAGCAACTCGTCTGCGTTCGGGATGGCCACCGGCTCGACGATCCTGTTCGTCGCGGGCGGCGTGCTCGCCGCGGGCGGGATCGGCCTCTTTTTGTGGGCGCCGGACGCCAAGCGCAAGACCGCGAGCGGCACGTTCCGCATGTATCCTACTGCCTCGCACACTTCCGCGACGCTCGAGCTGGGGGGCACGTTTTGAGCACCAAGAAGCACGGTTTGCTCGCCCTCGGCCTCGCGCTCCTCGCCACGAGCGCCTGCGCGAGCATCTTCGGTTTCGAGGAGATCACGTTCGTCGCCGACGCCGGCGTAGTGGTCCCCGACGCGCCGACCGCGACCACCAGCGCCGACACCGAGCCGCCCCCGTCGACGTGCAACTCGAAGGTCGCGCCGCCTCGCCCCGACGTGCCCGATGGCAACGAAAAGGCGGAGCTCACGATCGTGCTCGATCGCTTCGACGTCGGCCTTCGCCAGGACGGAGGCGCGCCGACCCCCGTCGGATTCGACCTCGATCGTACCTGCACCACGTCGCTCGAAACGGTGAGCTGCGCGCCCGGAAGCCAGCTCACGAGCGGCGTGTTCACGGACTCGGTCCTCGACAAGGACGGCGGCGTCGACAACGGCTCGTTCGCGCTCCTCCAGCTCCTCTCCATCGTCTACGATGCGTTCTCCGCCGCCGCGATCGAGCGCGCGCTCATCGATGGCAAATTCGGCTTCCTCGTCGACATCGACGGCTACAGCGGGGCCGCGAACGACTCCCGCGTCGGGGTCGCGTTCCGGCCCACCATCGGCCTCGACAACGGCGGAGGCAAGCCCAAGCTCGACGGCACCGATCGCTGGGACGTCGACAAGGAGTTCGCGAACAAGAGCGAGTTCTTCGGGAGCACGTTCGTCGACGTGAACGGCTACGTGCGCGACGGCGTCCTCTACGCCACGTTCCCGAGCCTGGTGCTACCGGTCCAACGAAACCAGAACGGCAACGTGCTCCGCATCGTCCTCCAAGACGTCGTGTTCTCCGCCAAGGTCGTGAAGGTCGCGGTCGACCGAACCGACCTGCAGGAAGGTGTGCTCGCCGGAAAGTGGCCCGTTGCGGATGCGATCGGGCAAGTGCGGCGCTTCGCGTTCGACGGCGACGAGGAGAGTCCTCTCTGCGCCCAGCCCGAGTTCGACCCGCAGTTTCGTCAGCGCGTGTGCGCCGCGCGCGACATTCGCCTGGGGATCGCGTCGAAAGCGACCGATCCGTGCGACGCGCTCTCCGTCGGCTTCGGGTTCAGCGGCCGCCAATCGATCGCCGCCGTCGACCGCGACTGGCGCCCGTACCGCCCGGACCTCTGCCCTCCCGTCACCTGCGACACGCCGCTCGATGGGGGCTTTCTCCGCGACGCGGAGGGCTTCCTCGACGCAACGACCCCGCCGTGACGCACAGAAACGTGCCTCCCCCGCTGGGCCTGCTAAGCTGACGCAAGATGTCTCCCCGCGCGCTCTTGCGAGCCCTCGCTCAGATCGCGCACAAGATGGGGATCGAGGTCCGCGAGGAGCCGTTTTCGCCACTCCAGCGCTCTCGCGGCGGTGAGTGCCGCGTGATGGGGCGAACGGTGCTCCTCCTCGACGCGGAGCTCGGGCACTTCGATCGCGCGTGCATGGTCGCCGAGGCATTGAAGCGTCGCGACCTCCGCGGCCTCTCGCTCCCGCCGCACCTCCGCGAGCTCATCGAGCGCGGGCCGCGCGCACCCAAGCTCATCCCGATGGACCGGCTACGGCCGATCGCAAAAGCGCGCCCTCGGCTCCGCGCCGAGAAGCTCGAGCCCACCGTCGCGCTCCCGTAGCGTCTGCGATCGCGCGGTTCGTGCGGCGGTTCGTGCACGAGCGCCCGCGGCATGTTTTCCGTACGGATGTTTCGTATGAAAACGATCTGGTAGCGTCTCCGAGCTGGAGGAGCACGATGGACCGTTTGATCTTCAGCGAGGCTCAGATCGAGTTTCGTAACCAGTTCCGTAAGTGGGTCGAGAAGGAGGTCGCTCCGTTCCACCCGCAGTGGGAGGAGGACAAGCAGGTCCCGAAGGCGATCTGGCGGCGCGCGGGGGAGCTCGGCTTCCTCTGTCCGCAGACGTCGGAGGCGTACGGCGGGCTCGGCCTCGACTACATGTACAACGCCATCGTCGTGGAGGAGCTCTGCCGCGTTGGCGCGAGCGGCTTCGCGATGAGCCTGCACAGCGACATCGTCGCGCCGTACATCGAGTCGTTCGGGAGCGAGGCGCTCAAACAGAAGTACCTCCCGAAATCGGTCACCGGCGAGTGCATCTTGGCGATCGCGATGACGGAGCCGAACACGGGCTCGGATCTGGCGGCCATCCGCACGACCGCGATCGCCGACGGCGACGACTACGTGCTCAACGGAAACAAAACGTTCATCACGAACGGGCAAATCTGCGACGCGGTGCTCGTGGCGGCGAAGACGAACCCGGACGAGAGCCACTCTGGGATCAGCCTCTTCATGGTGGACGCCGGCACGAAGGGCTTCACCAAGGGCCGCGTGCTGAAGAAGATGGGCATGCACGCGCAGGACACCTCCGAGATGCACTTCGAGGACTGCCGCATCCCGAAGAGCCAGCTCCTCGGCGACGAAGGCTCGGGCTTCTATTACCTGATGGAAAAGCTCCAACAGGAGCGCCTCGTCGTGGTGCTCGGCGCGGTCGCCGGGGCTGAGGCGGCGGTGAACCTGACGGTCGAGTACTGCAAGGATCGCAAGGCCTTCGGGAAGCCGATCTCGAAGTTCCAGAACACGCAGTTCAAGCTCGTGGAGATGGCGACCCAGGTGGAGGTCGCGCGCCACTTCGTCGACCGCCTCCTCGTTTCGCACGTGAAGGGCGAGAACGTCATCAAGGAGACGTGCATGGCGAAGTTCTGGACGACGGACATGCTCTCGAGCGTGGTCGCCGAGTGCGTGCAGCTCCACGGTGGCTACGGCTACATGATGGAATATCCGATCGCGAAGGCGTACCTCGACGCGCCGGTGCAGCGGATTTACGCGGGCACGAACGAGATCATGAAGGTCATCGTCGCGAAGCAGATGGGCCTCTGATCGGACACCCGCGCCCTCTGCGCTCCCCCCTATGCGTGTATGATGCATCCCTACGGCGCCGCCGCTCGAAGGGGACCCCGCCCGATCGAGCACGGACCCGGGCCTCCCGACGTCGTCCGCGCCGGCCCCCTCGCTGGGTTGAAGGGGTCGCGAATCGAGGAAGCGGAGGCTAGATTTCCAGGCGCGCACGCGGCGCGCAAACGGCGAAGACCTCGGCGTCTTGCGGGCCGAGGTCCTCGTCGTAACGAGAGGGTTACTTGCAGGCGATCACTTCGCCGCTCGTCTGCGCCTTGTAGTCGTCGCCGCTGCCGGCCCGCTGGCACTTCTGGCTCGTCGGGCACTGGTAGCCGCTCGCGATGATGCCGCCCTTGCACTTGTATCCTGCATAGGTCGTCTTCTCCGCGCAGTACCAGCCGTCTTCCTTGCCGGCGCAGTCACCGGAGCCGCACTTGTCGTTCTTCGCGTCGGGGGCGCGGAGCGCGTAGGCGGCGCGCGTCTTGGAGCCTTTTGCGGTGATGTTGCGGGCGTGCACGAGGGTGCCCTGGTTGTCGATGACCTGGCCCATGCCGGGGGACGGGTCGTTCATGCTCGCGAGCATGTAGACGTGGTCCGGGTGGCCCGCCCAGCCCTTGCGGTCACGAGAGATGATGACATCGCCGGGTTGGAACTGAGCGGGGTCCTTGATGACCTTCCAGCCGCGCTTGAGGAGCGCGTCGCGGAAGCCCTCCGTGCCCGGCTCGATTGGCATGTTCGGGACCGCGCCGGACTGCTTGAGCGCATACGAGAGGTACGTCGCGCAGCCGTTGCGATCGGGGCGCTTCGCCGTCGTCGCGCCGATCGCGCGGAGCTTCGCGCGCGCAGCCTTGCGCGTGTTCATGAAGCCCTTCTGCGACTTGTAGTAGTTGAAGAGCTTCGCGTTCGCCCCGCACGCTTCGTCGAGCTTCGACGGAACGGCCAGCGGCTGGACGCCGATCGTCGCGCGGTCCTCGGCGCTGAGGAGCGGGGCGAAGGATTTGTCCCAACGCAGGTCGCTGCACTGAGCGCCACCGCCGGCCGCGCGGCAGTCGTCGATGATGGTCTGATCGAACGGACCGTAGACGAAGCGGCCATCTGTGCAGAGGCCCGTCGTCACGTCGATGTCGGTGCCAGCGGGGCAGAATTCTTCGCCGCGGGCGCGCTGCGCGAGGGAGAGGTCCCAGCGGTCGGTCGAGCACTGCGCGCCACCGCCGAGCTTCTGGCACTCCGCGACGAGGCCCTGCGGAAAGGGTCCCATCGCGCTGGTCCCGGTGACGCAGAAGCCGCCGGTCTCGTCGAAACGCGCGCCGGCGGGGCACACCGCGAGGTCAGGCGTGACGAGGTGGAGGTACTCGTCGACCTCGGGCTCGCTGCCTTCGTTCGCGGTGAGCGCGGGATCGATGTCGAGGAGCGTCGACCCGTTCGCGCCGTTCGCTCCCGAGACCGCGTCGCTGCCGTTCGAGTCGAACGCGCCGGGGTCCTCCGGGCCGCCCGAGCAAGCAACGAGGGCGAGCGCGGAGACGGCGGTGATCGCGAGCAGAGCGTGGAGGCCGCGGAGGTTCATGACTCCCTACGAAGCAGCCGACGTGCCACGCCTAAAATCTTTCGATCATCCCCAATTTTTTCGGCATTTTGGGGCCTCGCAACGCCGATGCACCTCGCCGCATGATCCACGTCGGCGAACGTGGTGGATCGCTTGCGGGTCTCTCCCATCCGCCCACATGAGCCGACTCGGATCCGTCGGGTCGATCCAGTGTGGATGTCGATCATCCGGCGCTTCGCATCGCGCTCGGCAATCGGGTGTTGGTGCCGAAGTCGAACACCACGCAGCTTCGCTGGCCGCTTCCTTCCTACGCTCGATCGCCCTCATGCCGGAGCGGCTCGGTTCGATGAACACGACCTCCGCGCGGCAGCGCCCTCGTGGTGGGCACGACGACGCGCCGCTCGAGGTCCGTGGGCGGCGCGTTTTTCGTTCGCGACTCGAGATCAGCGACGCGAGCTCACTCGGCGGTGATCTCGCGGAGCTTCGCGAGCGCGTCGTCGAGCTTCGCGACGTCTGTGCCTCCCGCTTGCGCCATGTCGGGGCGACCACCGCCGGAGCCGCCGACGAGGGCAGCGCACGGCTTGATGAGGTCGCCCGCTTTGAAGCGCGGGATGAGGCCCTTGGAGACGGTGAGCACGAGCTGTGCTTTTGGTCCGCTCTCGGAGCCGAGGAGCACGATCGACTCGCCGAGCTTGTCGCGGAGCTTCTCGGCCATTTCGCGGAGGACCGCGCCATCGGGGGCGACGACCTTGGCCGCGAGCACCTTGCCGTAGCTGCGCGTCTCGGCTTTGGCGGCGAGATCGTCGAGGCCTCCGCCGCCGCCCGCACCGGCACCACTGGTGCTTGCTCCACCGCCGGCGAACGCGAGCTTTCGCTTGGCCTCCGCGAGCTCCTTCTCGAGCGCGCGCGTGCTGGTGGTCAGCTTCTCGAGCTTGTCGGTCAGCTCGTGCGGCTGCGCTTTGAGCACCTGTGCGACGCTCTTCAAATCGGCTTCGAGCTTCTGCACGTAGGCGAGCGCGTTGGTTCCGGTGACGGCCTCGATGCGACGGACGCCCGCCGCCACGCCGCCCTCGGACACGATCTTGAAGAGCCCGATGTCGCCGAGCGCGCGCGCGTGGGTGCCGCCGCAGAGCTCGACCGAGTCGTCCGTCATGGTGAGCACACGCACGGTTTCGCCGTATTTTTCCCCGAACATCGCGACCGCGCCGCGCGCCCTCGCCTCCGCGATCGGGAGGACCTCGGTCTTCACCGGCGCGTTCTCGAGGATCTTCGCGTTCACGAGGCCCTCGATCTTCGCGATCTCTTCCGCGCTCACGGCGCGGCCGTGGGAGAAGTCGAAACGAAGACGGTCGGGACCGACGAGCGAGCCCTTCTGCGTCGCCTGCTCGCCGAGCACCTTCCGGAGCGCGTAATGGAGGAGGTGGGTCGCGGAGTGGTTTCGGCGGGTGGCCGAGCGCGCGACGCCGTCGACGTGGCCATCGAGGGTGTCACCGACCGAGACAGTTCCGCTCGTGACCTTCCCCTGATGGGAAAAAAGGCTCTGGATCGCCTTGTGTGTATCTTGCACGGAGACGCTCGCGCCCGCTTTCGTGAGCGTTCCGCGATCACCCATTTGGCCGCCGGACTCGGCGTAAAACGCGGTCTGGTCGAGCACGAGCTCGATCTCGTCGCCTGCCTGTGCGGAAGCCACACGCGCGCCGCCTTTGACGATCGCGACGACCTTGCCAGCGTCTTTCTCGGTGTCGTAACCGAGGAACTTGGTGGTGTCGGCGCCGGACTTCGAGAGCTCTTCGCGAAGCGTCTTCCACACGTCTTCGAGGGCGACCTTGTCGTTGAGCTTCGACTCCTTGCTCCGCTCTTTCTGATCCTTGAGCGCCGCGTCGTAGCCCTTCTCGTCGACCGAGAGCTCGCGCTCTTGGACGATGACCTGGGTGAGGTCGAGGGGGAAGCCGTAGGTGTCGTAGAGCTTGAACGCGACGTCGCCGGGGAGGACTTTCTCGCCACGCGTTTTTACGGTCGCGAGCTCTTCGTCGAGGATCTTGAGCCCGCGATCGATCGTCTCGCGGAAGCGGACCTCTTCCTGCTGCGTGACGTCGGCGATCGTGGCCTTCGCCTCACGGAGCTCGGGGTAGGTGTCGCCCATCGTCTCCACCACGCGGAGCGCGATGTCGTGCAAAAAGGGCTCCTTGATACCGAGGCGGTGGCCGTGGCGGACCGCGCGGCGCATGACCCGGCGGAGCACGTACTCCTTCTCGCCGCGATCCGGGAACACGCCCTCGGCGATGAGGAACGCGGTGGTGCGCGCATGGTCGGCGATGACACGCATGGAGACATCGTCCGGGGCGAGGGTGCCGCCGTAGGGCTTTTTCGCGATCTCGGCGGCGCGGTCGACGAGGGAGCGGAGCAAGTCGGTGTCGTAGTTCGTGCGCTTTCCCTGGAGCACGCTCGAGACGCGCTCGAGGCCGGCGCCGGTGTCGACGCAGGGCTTGGGGAGCGGGTCCATCGAGAAGCCTTCGCCCGCCTTTTTCCGGTCGAACTGCATGAACACGAGGTTCCAGATTTCCATCCAGCCGATGCCGTCGGGGCCGGGCTCGGCGCCGAACGTGCCGAGGGGAGCCTCGCCGTCGCCGGTGAAGTAGTGAATCTCGGTGCAGGGGCCGCAGGGGCCAGTGTCGCCCGCGGACCAGAAGTTGTCCGCCGCGCCCATGCCGATGATGCGCTCGTCCGAAAATCCGGTCACCTTGCGCCAAATTGCGCGCGCTTCGTCGTCGGCAGCGATGCCGTTCTCACCGCCGAACACGGTGATGACGAGGCGCTCTTTCGGGATCTCCCAAACCTTGGTGAGGAGCTCCCAGGCGTAGGCGATCGCGTCGTCCTTGAAGTAGTCACCGAAGCTGAAGTTGCCGAGCATCTCGAAGAACGTGTGGTGGCGCGCAGTGACGCCGACGTTCTCGAGGTCGTTGTGCTTGCCGGAGATGCGGATGCACTTCTGGCTCGACGTGGCGCGGGTGTAGGGCCGCGTCTCTTTGCCGGTGAACACGTCCTTGAACTGGACCATGCCCGCGGCGGTGAACATGAGCGTCGGATCGTTCTGCGGGACGAGGTTCGCCGACGGGACGACGGCGTGGCCTTTGCCCTTGAAGAAGTCGAGAAACGACGATCGAACCTTGGAACCGGGCGTGCTCTGCATGATGCTTGGAGCCCGCAATACCACTTCCCGCGCCGCTTTTCAGCCCGATCGGCGGCGCCTCCGCCGGCTCACGAGGCGCGCGTGATCTCGGCGTAGAGATCGTCGTGCGCGCGGGCGACGACCGCGGGAGAAAAGCGTGCATGGTACAGTTTATCGCCTTCGACGCGGGCGGCAGCGCAGGCCTCGTCCGAGAGCGCTTCGGAGAGGGCGAACGCGAGGGCGTCGTCGTCCCCGAGGGGTACCGCGTTGGCGGCAGGGGTGAGGGCCTCGAGGGGTCCACCTTCGGCGACCACGAGCGGGACGCCGAGCGAGAGCGCCTCGATGAGCACGAGCGGCACGTCGACCTTTCCGTAGAGGTCGTCGACCGGGAACGCGACGACGTCGGCAGCGGCGAGCCACGTGGCCATGCTCGCGACCTCCCCCACGCTGCGCACGTTCGCGCGGATGCCGAGGCGTGCGACCTCCGTGAGCACGTCACGCTCGGATTGGTCGGCCTTCGCGGTCTTCTTCCGGCACGCGAGCACCAACGTCACGTCGCTTCGATGGCGGAGCAGCGGAGGCATCGCCGCGACGACATTTCGCGCCCCGCGCGAGTGCTCGATATCGCCCGGATACAGCACGATTTTCCCTTTCAAATCGTGCTTCGCCTTGAGCGCGGCCACGTCCTCCTCACGAGCACGCGCGGGCGCCGTCGCGCACGGCGGGATCACGTGAATCGGCACCCCGGTGACCCCCGCCCCGACGAGCCTGCCACGCGTGAACTCACTCAGCGCGACGACCCGGTCCCCGAACACGAGGCGCGCGACGCCATCGAACGACTTGGGCGCCGACGCCACCGTCTGCACGACGGGCCCTTTGAAGCCCATGAGGCGCCGCAGGTTCTTCGCGACGAGCGCCGCCCCGGACGACGCCGGGTTCGGAGCAAACACGAAATGCCAAACGTCGTGAGGATCTCCGCGAAGCAGCCGCGCGAGCACCCGAGCGTTCGCGAGCATCGCCGGAGAAAACCCACCGGAAGCGCGGTAAATCCCCTCGCACCGCACGAACGGCGGCAACGTCGAAGCCCCCGCGAACGCATCGGTGGTCATCACCGTCGGCACCGCTCGCTCCAGGTTCGACGCCACGTCTCGCACGAGGTTCTTCGACCCATCGTGCCAAGGGGGAGCAATCGGCTTCGAAACAAAAAGAACGCGAGGACCGTTAGCCACGCCCCACTCTACCCACGCCGTACCGCTCCTGTCGCCCAACTCCGCGCGCGCACTCGCGACCCTGCCTCCCGCGTCGTTCGGCTCACGGGTCAGGGCTCGGCGGTCTTGGGGCTCGCGTAGTGGGCGCGGGGCTTAGGCGGGTTTGTGCGCGGGGCGCACGGGGCCGGTGGGAAGAGAAGAGCGCGCGGGGCCGGCGGGAAAACGGCCGCGGGTCGGCACGGTTTTGGGGCGCTGGCGGGCCCCTCCGCAATCTCGGCATCGTTCCGCGCGATGGCCGCTCCGGGATCGCGAGCCTGGGCCGTTCAGTCGCTCGCCGCCGCGCGGGAACGCTTCCCGCGGCAGCGACGCAGTCGCAACCCGCGCACACTTTTCCCCCGTCTCGTCTCGCACCGATCACCGAGACAGAAGGTGGGCGTTGGCGTGGCGAGACCGAGCCTGGGCTAGGAGGCCGCGCGGAACGAGCTCCTGTTCGTGAGCACGGCCGACGACCCTTGGAAGTCCCTGACGAGGGACGACGCCCAGGCGAAGGTATCGCCGCGCCAACGCCCGCCTTCTCTTCTAGCGGGAGGCTTGGGCGAGGCTGTTCTCCGCGCCTCGGAGCGCGCTCTCCACTGCGCCGCTCACGACTTCACCCTGTAGCTCGGCCAACCTGCGCTGGCTCTCGAGCGCCTTCGGAGAATCGCTCCCCGCAGCTCCTCCGTGGAACGTGCCGCACAAGGTCTGCTGCGGCGCCTTTCGCACGACGAACTCGACCTGCGCAGAGTACGTCACGTTGCCGGTCGCGTCGGCCCGGTTCAGCTTGGAGAGCTGGCCATCGAGCACGAGCACGGGGAGGTGCTTTTCCGCGGCTTTCTGAAACAAAACGTCGCCCGGCCCCTCGACGACGACGGCCCCCTTCACGTGCGTCGCGTGTGTCTTCACGGCGGAACGCATCACGTCGGGGAGCTGCGCGTTCCGTACCGCGGTGTTGTTCGTCATGTTGCCGATTTGAACGACGAACTTCGCGGAGTCGAGCGACGCCTTGCGTAGGCGGACGATCGCCGTCTCGATGCGTTGCTTCACGCTCGCCGACGACTCGACGCTCGCGCGACGCTCGAGCACGGGGATAACGGACGCATCTCCGAGCGCCTCCATCCCCGAGGCCGCCGCGACGCGCACGCTCTCGGCCGGATCGGACAGCCCGCGCTCGAGCTCTTGCCGCGCGTTGGGCGCGTGGCTCCGCGCGAGCTGCAAGAGCTGCACGATGCGCACGCGGTTGTCGCCATCGGACGCGGGCTCGGCGGGTGAGAGCGCGGGGACCAGCACCGTCGCGAGCCCGAAGGCAGCGGCGAGGGACATTTTGGAGAGAGAAAGCGAGAAGGTCGAGCGAGCGGCCATCGAGTTTTGAGCTCTCCGTCTCTCTCCCGCGTGGTTGGCGCTGAACGGGATTGAGGTAGCGGATTTTTGGTCCGACCGAGGGGAGGGCGCAAGGAGATCCATGATCCACGAAGGCACTTATGGAGGAGACGCGCTTACCTGTAGGAATGGATGGCACACCTGTTTCGTGGCGAATCGCCCCATTTCGTCCCTGAGTGGATAGGATCGAGGGTGGATGCGAGGTTCCGCCGTCGAGCTGCTCGAGGATTGCCCACATTGTCGGCTCGAAGGCGGGCTCGTCGAGACGTATGACGCGCGCGTGGCCGCATGCCGGTTCGGGGTTCCATCGCGTGCATCCTGCAAGCTCTGTGGGCTCGTAAAGGAGGGCGTGCTCTCTGCCTCTTCTCGAGACGACCTCACGACGGTGCCAACCAACCTCTGCCCGTCGTGCATCAAGCCGCTCCGCGCCGAGGTGCTCGACGTGCGCCGCTGCGGCGAGTGCGGGGTGCGCGCGATGCTCGTGGATCGCGCGCCCGCGCTCGACTTACGCGTGTTCTCCGTGTTCGCGGCGCAGCTCGCCGCGTGGGCGGAGCGCGACGAGCTCGCGAGCGCCGAGGAGCTGGTGTTCCACACGTTCGTAGCGGAGGACGTACGCGCGCTCCACGCGATCTACCTATGCGGCGAGCCCCTCGAGACGGTCGGAGATCCGTTCGCCTTCGGTGGCCGCGCGAGCGGTGGCGCGAGCACGAAAGACGAACCTCCGCCGTCACGTCACGCGCGTCGAGCGCCGCCCTCGATTCGGGTCGTGCCGAGCGCCGAGGGTGAGCCCGCGACCGAAATTCCACGCGCGCCCCTCGTCCCGAACGGGCCCGTCGTGGCCTTCGCACCTTCGCATCCGGTCGCGCCTCGCGTCGACGTCCCGCCGGAGATTTCCGTCACGAACGCCTCTTTGGTCGGCGAGGTCCCGCCCCTCTCGGCGCCCCCTCGCGCGATCCTTTATCCGCTCGTCTCCGTGATCTCGGCCGACGGAGAGATCCACCCCGAGGAACGCGCGTTCGTGGACGCGTTCCTCGTGAGCGAAGGCATGGCGCCGCTCACCGACGACGAGGTCCGCGTCTACACGCCCGCCGAAGCCGCGCGCTACGTCCCGAAAGACCGCCGCGAGAAGATCGTGGAGCTCATGTGCGAGGTGGCGATGGTCGATGGCCTCGCCGACGACGCCGAGCTTCGGGTGGTGCGGGCGTACGCTTCCGCCTGGCAGGTCGCCGAAGAGAAGGTGGAGACCTGGCTCTGGGGCTACGAGCACGCGAAGGCCTCTGCGGCACGGCAATTTTGGCTCCGAATTCGTCGTTTTGTCCTTTCGTCCCGATGGGAGACTCCACCTCCGTGAACCAGCCTGCTCCTCCGCCCCCCGGGTTCGACGCGAACCTCCTCCGTGGCCAATTCCGCGCCGTGCTCGACTCCATGCGCAAGGTCATCCTCGGCAAGGACGAGGTCATCGCGCGTGTCTTGTGGGCCGTGGCCGCCGGCGGTCACGTGCTGTTCCGCGACGTGCCCGGCGTCGGCAAGACGGTGCTCGCGAAGGCGTTCGCGGCGAGCGTGGACGCGACCTTCAAGCGCATCCAGTTCACCCCCGATTTGCTTCCAATGGACGTCTCGGGAGCGAACGTGTTCGACATGCGCAAGAAGGCATTCGAGTTCCAACCGGGCCCCATCTTCACGAACGTGCTCTTGGCCGACGAGATCAACCGCGCGCCGCCGAAGACGCAGTCCGCGCTCCTCGAGGTCATGGAAGAGCGGCAGGTCACGATCGAGGGCACGACCCACAAAATCGACGCGCCGTTCGTCACGATCGCGACGATGAACCCGCTCGACGACGAGGGCACGTATCCCCTCCCCGCCGCACAGCTCGACCGCTTCATGATGATGCTGTCGGTGGGGTATCCGCCGGAGGACGCGGAGGTGAAGATGCTCGAGATCCACCTCGGGGGGTCGCCCCTCGCGGAGCTCACGAAGGTGGTCACCCGCGAGGACGTGCTCGGGTGGCAGCGCACGGTGCCGCAGATTTACGTGGCGCCGGAGATTCGTCGCTACCTCGTCATGATCATGCGCGCGCTGCGGAGCGACCACCGGAACCTCCGATCCGTCTCGCCCCGCTCCACGCTCCTCTTGGCTCGCGCGTGCCAGGCGCGCGCGCTTTTCGAGGGGCGCGCGTTCGTCAGCGTCGAGGACGTGAAGGTGCTCGCCCCCGACGTGCTCGGCCACCGCGTGCTCACCGCCGATTCGCAGGTCGGACGCGAGTTCGTTGCACAATGCACAGAACGGGTCCCGGCCCCGGCATGACCTTCCTCAAGCTCCTCCGCGCCGGCTTCCACGGCATGCTCTTGTTCCTGCTCCCGTGGGGCGTGGGCGGGCTCTCGTCGGTCGCCTTCGACACGCGCGAGGTGCAAGAGACGGGCGGGGAGCTCGCTCGTTATTTCGCTTATTTCACGGTGCCGCTGCTCTTCGCGCAGCTCGTCGCGATCTCGATGAAGGTCGCGCGCGAGCGGCGAGCGCTTGCAGAATCGGGTGTTCGAGGGTTCACCGGGTTCGTGGAGGCGCTCGACCGTCACGTGCGCGTGCTCACCGGGCGCGGGATCTCCCTCGCGCTGACGTCGCTCGTCGCGGTCGGCCTCGCGCTCTCCGCGAAGTGGGCGCAGCTCGGGGTGCTCGCGGTGGCGGGCCTCGGCCTCAACTACGTGTTCGCGACGGCGGCGACGCTCGTGTCCGCGTTCAGCGTGCGCGCGTTCGACGACCGCATGAAGCGCGGGCGCGGCTCGATCGATCGCGAAATTGTTCCCGCCGTGGTCGACGCGGGAGAGTCGGTCGAGGAGCGCTTCGTTCTGTCGCGGGTGCCGGTGCCGCCCGGGTTTCGTTTGCACATCGAAGAGGTGCTGCCGCGTCGGCTCGGCGGTGAGACGCGTTTTGCCCTCGATCGCTCGGTGTCGCGCGCCGACGCGACCGTGTCGGCGCCGCTCCCGCGAACCCCGCGCGGGGTCTACCAGCTCGGGCCGGCCACGATTTGGTACGAGGACGTGCTCGGCCTCACCCGCGTCCGCGTCGCTTCCCGCGCGACGGCGAGCTTGCGATCGCTCCCGCGTCTCCGCCCGCTGATGTTGGAGAAGAAGCCCCGCGCGCTCGCGAAGGCGGAGGGCTCGCTCAGCATGCTCTCGCGCCAGGCGACGGAAGAGCACTACGGGGTGCGCGCGTACATTCCGGGCGACGACGTTCGGCGGCTCCACTGGAAGCTGAGCGTGAAGACCGGGACGCTCCAGGTGCGCGTTCCCGAGGCGGTGCCGTATGCCCCTCGCAAGGTGCTGCTCGTGCTCGACTCTTACCTCCCGGAGGCAGACGGCACGATCGAAGAGCACCTCGAGGCGGTCCTCGATCTCATGGTGGAGGGTTGGGTCGCCCTCGCGCACACCCTCGCCAAGCGCGGCGAGAAGGTCAGCCTCGCGGTCGCCGTGCGCGACGGCGGGGGCCAAGTCAAGGTCGTCGAGCTCCAAGCCAAGCGCGGCGAGGAGCGCAGGTGGCGCGCCCTCGGCTCCGACGTCGTGTGGCAGGCGTTCTTGCCGCTCTGCGCCTTCCCGAAGCCCCCCGGCGACATGTCGGCGATCTTCATCACGGCAGGCTTCGGTCCTGCCGCGGAGCAGGTTGGCCCCGGATCGAGCGTGATTTATGCCGATCCATCCGTGGTCGCGGAGGCCGCGGCAGAGCTCCCGAAGGGCCGCCTCGGCGATCTCGCGAAGCTCCTCTTCTTCAAGTATCCGGTCGGCTCGGACGACAACCGCTCGGACATCCTCGGGCTGTTCAAGAGCAAGCCCTCGCCCCACGCCGCGGCGACACGCGCCGGCGCTGGCGCCCGCTACGCGGCAGACTTGGCGCGCGCGCGTGGAGCGCACGTGCTTCGCTTGCGGCGCGCAGGTCCGAACCTCTCGCTGGAGTCGCCATGAGCTCGCCCGTCCCCGAGTGGCGCCCGTCGTTCTTCGAGTCGTTCAAGCTCGCGTGGAAGCCGATCGCGATCTACGGGGCGTTCACGTTCTTCGGATTCGCCGCATTTTTCCTTTCGATCGTGGCCTACGACCACGGCAGCAAGGCCTTCGAGGTGTTCGCCGCCGTCACCGCCGGGTTCGCCGGCGTGCTGTGCGGGCAGCTCGTCGCGCTCCTCCGTTTCCGCACGATTCCGGTGCTCATCGTGGGCTCGTTCTCGGTGTTCGTCGCGGTGATGGTGGGCATCTACGCGAACGCCAACCTGCCGAGCTTCCTCGGCATCGCGATCTTCTTTTTCTGCTTCGCCTTCCCGAGCGGCATGCTCTCGCTCCACCACCGCTTCGAGCTGCTCGGCGTGTTCTGGCCCGCGATCGGCTGGATCGGCTCGGTGATGATCATCTTGAACGAAGAGGGTCGCGCCTCGACGTGGGAGAAGAGCAAGGTCGGCGCGTGGCTTCCGATCCCGTTGATTTTGCTCGCTCTTTTCCTGCTCGGGCTCTTGCTCTTCATGGCCTCGAAGCAGGCGATGCGGGTGTCGAATTGGCAGGCGCTCTCGGGCGCCACCGAGCGCCGCGTGAAGATGCGCGCAGAGAATCAAATCTCCGCGATCCCGAAGAAGAACCTGCTCCCGATCTTGATCGCGACCGCGCTGCTCTTCGCGTTCACCGCCGTCATTTCGCCGTACCTCTGGCGCACGGGCAAGGGCGATCGCGACGGCAAGAACGGCGCGAAGGGAGACGACACGGGGCAGGTCGACGAGAACAAACCTGGACCGAAGCCGCCGGACATCGACGGGGAAGCGATCGCCAAGGCGATGCAGAGCGCCGCGAGCAGCGCCGCCGCCGCCGCCCACACCCTCTGGCCGCTCTTGCTCTTCGCGCTCTTTTACAGGCCGATCAAGCGCGCCGCGCTCACGAGCCACCTGAAGACGCCGATCTTCCCGACGCCCCCGAGCGAGCGGATCGACAACCTCTGGGAGTACGTGCGCATCGCCGCCCAAGACGCCGGCGCGGTCTGCGCTTCGTCGGACTCGGTCGACGATTTCGTGCGCCGCGCGAAGGAGAAGGGCACCTCCTCGCCCGAGCTCGAAGAAGCGGCCCGCATCTACGAACGCACTCGCTACGGGTTCGTCGTCGCGCGCGGCGATGGCCTCGCGATGAAGCGGGTGAGCGTGCCGGCCGCGCGCGTGCTGCGCAAAGAGATGACCACCTGGGACACCGTAAAGTCCTTCTTTCGCCCTCTCTCGTGACGTCGAGCAGCGGTCAACGCTCGTCGCCGATCACGAAGTGGGTCACGAAGTTGCGCAAGATCGCGCCGCCAGCAGGGCTCTCGCGCGCGGCGCTGCGGATCGCCTCGTAGTCGAGCCCCTCGTTCTCGAGGAGAGGGCGCCGCAGCTCGACCCAGGCGCGCATCGCGTCGCCGTCGATCTCGGGGTGGAACTGGACACAACGAACCTTGGGGAGCGCATACGCTGCGTGCGGCTCGAGCGCGGTCCGGGCGAGCACGCGCGCTCCGGCGGGCAGCTTCGCCACCGTGTCGACGTGGGTCGTGCTCACGTGAAACGTCGAGCCGAGACCGCTGAAGATCGGATCCTCGACCCCCTCTTCTACCGTGACCTCCCGGGTCCCGATTTCACGACCGAGCGGGTTCTTCGCGACCGCGCCGCCGAGCGCTTGCGCCAGGATTTGATGCCCGAAACAGACCCCGAGGATCGGGACGCCGAGCGCGACGCACGCGCGCAGGTAGCCCTCGAAGCGCAGCATCCACGGGGCGCGCTCGGTCACGCTCGCGCTCGAGCCCGTCAGCACGAAGCCCGCGACGCTCGCGGGCTGTGGGAACGCGGTGCCATCGCGCACGTCGTGCTCGTGCATGTCGCCCCGCCACGCGTCCCCTACTCCGCGCCGAAACCACCCGAGGTACTCGCCTCGGCGGGCCGCGATTGGGGGTGGGACGTCACCTGCGCGCAAGACGACGAGCGGTCGCATGGCCCAAGAATAGCGCGCCTTCCACGCGTCGCGTCGTCTCGCACGACTTGCCAATCACGAACGGGCTATGGGATCCTTCGAGGGTTCGCTTTTCTCCCTGCCGTAGGCCCTCCGTGGCGCCCTCGGTTCCCCGCGGAGCACACCCAAGTTGACCAACGACGACAAGCCCGCGTCCTCCGACAGCGCGGCGCGTGAAGGTACGGAACAGCTCTTTTTGCCGCTCGACGACTTCCTCGCGCGAGACCGGACACCGAGAATTCCCCGTCACGAGAGGGTGTTCTGCAACCGCAACCTGCGGATGAGCCACATCAGTTGGGTGGGGTTCGACATGGACTACACCCTCGCGATTTACAACCAAGCGGAGATGGACCGGCTCTCGATCGACGCGACGATCACGAAGCTCATCGGCCGCGGGTACCCGGAGCTCATCCGTCACGTGTCGGTGCCGATCGACTTCGCGGTCCGCGGCCTCCTCATCGACAAGCGCTTCGGCCACGTGCTGAAAATGGACCGCTACAAGAACGTCAACAAGGGCTACCACGGCTTCCGTGAGCTCTCGAAGGACGAGCTCCGCGCGCTCTACCACACGAAGAAGGTGCGCCCCGCGACCCCGCGCTACCACTGGATCGACACGCTCTACGCGCTCTCCGAGGCCGTCACCTACGCGTCGCTCGTGCACACCCTCGAGGAGCGCGGCTTCGCCGTCGACTACGCGAAGCTCTTCACCGACATCCGCGAGTGCATCGACGAAGCCCACCGCGACGGCACCATCTTGGACGCGATCGCCGCCGATCTCCCCCGCTTCGTGACGAAGGATCCGAAGCTCGCGCCCACCCTCCACAAGCTACGGAGCTCTGGCAAACGCTTGTTTTTGCTCACGAACTCGCGCTGGGCCTACACCGAACGAATGATGACGTACCTGCTCGGCGGGAGCATGAGCGAGTACCCGTCGTGGCGAAACTTCTTCGACGTCGTCATCGTCGCCGCGACCAAGCCCGCGTTTTTCCAAGAGCGCCGCCCGCTCCTCGAGCACGAGAACGGCAAGACCAAGCCGGCCTCGTTCCCCCTCGAGCGCGGCAAGGTCTACGAGGGCGGGAACTTGCTCGAGCTCGAGCGCGCGATGGGCGTCACCGGCGATCAGGTGCTCTACGTCGGCGACCACATTTACGGCGACATCCTGCGCTCGAAGAAGGACTCCGCCTGGCGCACGGCGATGATCATCCAGGAGCTCGAGACCGAGGTCTTGGCCCACGAGTCGTGCAAAGAAGACTTCGAGACGCTCGTGCACCTCGAAGAGCTCCGCGAGCGCCACGAGGACGACCTCCGCTTTTACCAAGCGAGGATCAAGGACCTCACCCGCCAGCTCGATCGTGACGCGAGCGACGTGCTCGAGGCCGAGCGCCTCCGCGTGAAGCGCGCGGTCGAGCGCATCCGCGGCATGCTCCGAAAGATCGAGGCCGAGTCCACCACCATCGAGCGGCGCGCCGACGCGCGTTTCCATCCGTTCTTCGGGTCGCTCATGAAGGAAGGCGGAGAGCAGTCGAGCTTCGGAAAACAAGTCGACGAGTACGCCTGCATTTACACCGCGCGTGTCTCGAACCTCGCCGCCTACTCGCCGGCGCAGACGTTCCGCAGCCCCCGCGACGAGATGGCGCACGAGCTCGGCGACTGACCACGCCACGCGACGCTTCATCACCGTCGCAAGCGTTGCGAAGGTCGCGTTCGCTCGAGAATTTACGGCAACCCGTGACGCTTCATCATCGTCGCAAGCGATAGAACGACACGCGCTTCACGTATCTTTACGCAACTCGATTGCAACGATGTGCGCGCTACGGTACGAGTTCCGGCGTGGAGAAGCCGCACGCGCGCATCAAGTCGGTCCCGGAAGACTTCGTCGTCGACGAAGAGCCCGCGTACCCCGCTTCCGGCACCGGCGATCACCTTTTCCTCCACGTGAAGAAGCGCGGCCTCACCACGATGGACGCGGTCGCGCGGCTCGCGGAGGCGCTCGGCGCTCCTCGCCGCGACGTCGGCGTGCCCGGCCTGAAGGACAAGATCGCGGTCACCACCCAGTGGCTCTCGTTCCCTGCGCCGCCGGGCTCGCTCGTCGAGACCAAAGCCCGCGCCCTCGAGCCGACCGCCGACCTCGAGGTCCTCGCGATCACGCGCCACGAGAACAAGCTCCGCACCGGTCACCTCGCGAAAAATCGCTTCACCCTTCGCCTCCGCGACGTCGCCCGCGACAAGATCGACCAGGTGAAGGCCGCGTTCCTCCGCCTCGGCGAGACCGGCGTCCCGAACGCGTTCGGCGCGCAGCGCTTTGGCCGCCAAGGCGACAACGTGGAGCGCGCGCTCGCGTTCTTGAGCGGCAAAGAGCGCGGCCCCCGCGACGTCCGCGCGCGCAAGTTCCTCTTCTCTTCACTCCAGTCGCACGTGTTCAACGCCGTCCTCGAAGAGCGCGAGAGCGACGGCACATGGAACGTTCCGATCCTCGGTGATCTCCTGAAGCTCGAGAGCGGCGGCATGTTCGTCTGCACCGATGTTCAGACCGACACCGAGCGCGCGCGCCAGGGCGAGCTGGGTCCGAGCGGTCCCATGTTCGGTGTGAAGATGCGGTCACCCGAGCACGACGCCCTCGCCCTCGAGACACGCGTTTTTTCGCGCCTCATGGGGGAAGGGTTCGACCTCGGACCGACCAAGCCGCTCGGCGAAGGCACACGAAGGCCCCTTGTCCTCCGCGTGCAAGACCTAAACGTGACGCTCGAGGAGCTCGCCGACGCGCCCGCCGCCACTGGGACAAGCGCCGCGTCCGAGACACCCAAACCAGCGGAACAACGAGCGAACCTCTTGGTTAAATTCGTGCTAGCGAAAGGTGCGTACGCGACGACCGTCCTCTCCAGGGTGGTCACCGCGGAGGAAGGCTCCCCCGAGGCCGCTCCGGAATCCCCGGCCGGCCAAGAGGACGCCGACTCGTTCGCCCTCTGAAGTGCAAAGGAGGCATCGGCCAAGAGTCCCCGCGATCTCGCGATGTCTCTGCCCGATGCCCCGCGAAGAAGGAACCTACGGACGTGAATCAGCTCATCGAGCGCGTGAAGAGTGCGATGGTCGGCCTCGGGGCCGGCTGGCTTTTGGTTCTCATGCTCGTGCTTAGCGTCGTTTCGCTCGCGATCATGCTCGAACGTGCCTTCCTCTACTGGTCACTTCGGGACGACATCCCGGCCCTCATGAAAGACCTCGCGCGGCTGCTCCGTTCGGGCGACATCGAAGGCGCGCGACGGCGGCTCGAAGCTTCCCCGAGCGCCGAGGCTGCGGTCGTCGTCGCGGGTGTGGTCGAGGCCGAGCTCGGCGCCGAGAGCGCCGAAGAGGCCATGATCGGCGCGAGCGCGCTCCAGCGGATGAAGCTCGAGAAGCGCCTCGCGTTCCTCGGAACGCTCGGCAACAACGCGCCCTTCATCGGGCTGCTCGGCACCGTCATCGGCATCGTCGGTGCGTTCGACGAGCTCGGCAAAGTGAAGAACGCGGCTCCTGGCGCTGCCCCCGCCGCGGCCGCTGCCGGAGCGAGCGGAGTCGCCCCCGAAGCCGTCATGACGAACATCGCCGAGGCGCTCGTCGCGACCGCGATCGGCCTCCTCGTCGCGATCCCGGCGGTGGCCGCGTTCAACGCGTTTCAGCGCATCGTCAAAGCAACCCTCGCCAACACCGACGCGATGAGCTCGCTCGTGCTCGCGCACCTCAAGGCCGACCCGGCCGCGCTCGCGGAGCTCGGCAAGGCGGCCGCCAAGTCGAAGAACGTCCGCAAGGACGAGGCCGACGCCTCGGCGACGACGAGCCGCAAGTCCAAGACGGA
The DNA here is from genome assembly GCA_013297655.1 of Myxococcales bacterium. Taxonomy (GTDB): domain Bacteria; phylum Myxococcota_A; class Polyangia; order Polyangiales; family Polyangiaceae; genus JAAFHV01. The sequence goes on from JAAFHV010000041.1 coordinate 31,834, forward strand.
CGAAAAGAGCAAAGCCAAGGACGAGGACGAAGGCTGATGGCCGGCGGATCGCAAGACTCGGAAGAGGCGATCAACGGGATCAACGTCACCCCGCTGGTCGATATCATGTTGGTTTTGCTCATCATTTTCATGGTGACGGCGAAGCTCATCGTGTCGCAGACCAACGTCCCGCTCGACCTCCCGAAGGCCTCCAACGGTCGTAACGACATCCAGGTCATCTTCAGCGTGGTGCTCGCCGCCGACGGCACTGCGCAGGTCGACTCGAAGCCGGTCCCGAACGACGAGGCGATCCTTGCGCTCGCGACCGAAGCGTCCAAGAAAGACCCCGACGTGCGCGCGGTCATCAAAGCCGACTCGGCCATCACCCACGGCCGTGTCATCCACGTGCTGGATCTTCTGAAGACGGCGCACGTCTCGAAGATCGCGTTCGGAGTCACTCCTGTCGCGTCGGGCACCCCCGCCCCTCCGATCGTCCCCGTTCCGCCGCCCAAGCAGCCCTGAGGCCCTCCCCATGCAGCACGCCTACCGCAGCCCCGGACGCACCGCCCCCCAGCCCGCGAAGAACCCGCTCGAGGGCGTGCTCGGGTTGGATCGGGGCGGCGTCGTCGTGTGGGTCGCTGCGGGCTTGGCGATTTTGCTGCATCTGCTGCTCCCCATTTTCGTGCGCGGATTGGCGTTCGTGATGGTGTTCGTCGGCGCGCTCTTCGCGCGTCTCCTCCCGGCCCCGCCGGTGAAGGTGATGTCCGATCCGATCGAAGTGGAGCTCGCTCCCCCGCCGGAGCCGCCGCCCGCGAAAGAGGAGCCCAAGGAGGAGCCGAAGCCGGAGCCGCCGAAGGAAATCCCGAAGGACATGAAGGCCCCGGAGGCTCCGAAAGACGCCCCCGTCGCCGCCGCCGCGCAGGCCGCCGCGGTGATGACCTCGGAGACGAAACCGGACGAGCCGGTCGACCTCACGAACAGCTTCGTCACCGGTTCCGGCACGTCGTACGCGGGCGGGACCACGATGGCCGCCGGCACCGGCACCGCCGCCGTGCGCGCGCCCACCGCCGCCGTCACCGGCACCCCGGGAGGAACGGGCAACGGCCCCCCCGCGCAGGTCGGTCCCGATCGCTCACGCAACGCCGGGCTCGGCGGCTCGAAGAGCTGGAACGACTGCCCCTTCCCTCCCGAGGCCGACGTCGACAACATCGACCAGGCCGCGGTCCTCGTGCAGGTCACTGTCTCCCCGGACGGCCGGCCCGGTGCGGTGAAAATCGTGTCGGATCCCGGTCATGGCTTCGGTCGCGCGGCGCGAGCGTGTGCCATGCAGCGCAGCTACCAGACCGCCCTCGACCGCGAAGGCAAGCCGGTCGGCGGCGTGTTCACCGCCAACGTGACGTTCGCACGGTGATGAAACGCACGGGGTTCGCGCGCACCGCGTTCCGGCGGACGGCGTTCGTGTGGGTGCGCCGATGGTGACCCCGTGAGCGACGAGACCGACGACGTCCGCGACGAGCTGCGCGCGGTCGCCGCGAGCCTACGCGCCTACCTCGAGTGGCAAGCCGACAGCGGCGCGACCGGGATCCCTCGCGGCGAGCGAAGCCTCCGCGTCGCACCGCGGCCTCACGCGCCCGCGCCTGTCGATGCCGTGGCGGTCGCCCCTCATGGCTCCGCTCCCGCCGCTCAGGCTCCCGCCGCTCAGGCAGCTACCTCGCTCCCCGCCATGCCCCCAGTTGCCGAGGCCCACGCGCCTCCAGCGGCAACGGCCGACACGTCTGCGTTCGCGCTCGAGGTCCCGCGTCCGCCCGCGCGGGTCGCCCCTCTCGCGAAGCCCGCGCCCACCGAAGCCCCCGCCCCCGCCCCCGCCGCGCCGACCGCGATCCGTTCGCTGCCGGTGCTCGCAAAGGTCGTCTCCGAGTGCCACGCGTGCGTCCTCGGAGATACCCGAAACAACACGGTATTTTCGCGCGGCAACCCCGAAGCGGCGATCGTGTTCGTGGGGGAGGGCCCCGGCGCCGACGAGGACGCCTCGGGCCTCCCGTTCGTCGGCCGCGCAGGTCAGCTCCTCGACAAGATGATCGCAGCGATGGGCCTCGATCCCGAGCGCGACGTGTACGTGTGCAACATCGTGAAGTGCCGCCCACCGGGCAACCGTCGCCCCGAGCCCGAAGAGATGACGGCGTGTTTCCCGTACCTCGACGAGCAGCTCGCGAACGTGAAGCCGAAGGTCATGGTCGCCCTCGGAGGCACCGCCGCGACCGCGCTCTTCGACACCAAGCTCGGCATCACGCGCCTTCGTGGGCAGTGGAAGCTCTACAAGGGCATCCCCACCATGCCCACGTTTCACCCAAGCTACCTCCTGCGTCCCTCCGACCAGCAGGCCGAAGCGAAGCGGCAGTGCTGGGAAGACTTGCAGGCAGTCATGAAAGAGCTCGGACTCACGCGGAAGCCGAAGGCGTAGCCTTCGCTGCGCGCATCGCATCCGTTTCGCGCGAAACCCACGTTCCGGGGATGACGCTCACGGCCGGCCTCGCCGGGCCGACCGCCCCCGGCTTCGCGAAGTGAGCCCTCAGCGCACGCAGGTCGCGGTGTTCGTGTCGAGGCGAGCGCCCGGTTTGCAGAAGCGGTTCCCGTTGGCGTCGGCGCAGTAGGTTTGGCCCGCGTCGCCGCACACCTTGCAGGTCGCGGTGTTCGAGTCGAGGCGATGGCCGTCGCTACAGAAGCGGCTCCCGTTGCGGTCGGCGCAGTAGGTTTGGCCGTCGGCGCCGCACACCTTGCAGGTCGCGGTGTTCGAGTCGAGGCGGTGCCCCGGATCGCAGCTCCGGACGCCGTTCGTGTCGGCGCAGTAGGTTTCGCCGTTGCCGCCACAATCGACGCACTTCCAAACGTTGGAATCGAGTCGCGTGCCGGCGCTGCAGAAGCGCGCCCCGTTCGTGTCGGCGCAGTACGTCTGCCCGTTCGCTCCGCAGGCGACACACTTCGCGACGTTGCTGTCGAGCCGATGAGCGTCTTTGCACGAGCGACGGCCATCCGGTGCTTCGCAGTACTTCTCGCCGTCACCGCCGCACGCGACGCATTTTCCCGCCGTGAGCTGGTGGGACGGAGCGCATTGGCCCCCTTCGCACGGGGCCTGACCGTTCGTCCCGCACGACGGGAGCGGCGTGGGGGCGGAGCCCGCGCTCGGCGGGGTGGAGGGCCTGTCGTTCGTGTCTTTCGTGAGCGTCTGCCCGTCCCACACGTAGGTGCCGGGGCCCGGGATCTTCGCGGCGACCCCGTGAACGTTCACGTCGACAGCGCCGCTCGCCGGGGCGACGAAGAAAAATTCCTTCGTCCCGCCGGGCAGCTCCACGAACGGACGCAGCGAGAGCTCCTCCGGATCGGTCTCCGGGATGTTGAAATTCGCGCCGACGCGGAAGCCCTTGGTGGGCACCGTGTAGCGGGCCGTGAGCACGAGCCGCCGACCTTCCGGGCTCTTGATTTCGAGCGGCCAGAGCGTGAGCGGCACCTTGATGGCGAGCTTCGCGGTGGGCGACGTGGCCGCGAGCGTCGCGATTGTATCGACGTGCTTGAGGGTGAAGCCGTCACCGATTTCACCGGTGCGGACGAACGAGATGCGCGTCTTGAGCTCGAGCGGAAACTCGTCGTTCCGGATCCTACCGAGCGACTTCTCGCCATCGGAGAAGATCCCCGAGAGCACGTTGCCGCGGGCGGTGAACGCCTCGACGATGAACCGCTCGGCGACGAGCGGGTACTTCGGCGGCTTCTTCGCCGCGCACCTCACCTCGTGCGCTTGGAAGAACGGATCGCTCTCCGTGCTCGGCACGACCCAGCACTCGACCAGATCGGCGGGGAGGATCGGATCCGCGTTCTCCAGGTTGTCGACCGACACGCCCGGACCGTCGTCAGCGACCGCCGAGCACCCGATCGGGAGGGCCGACAGACCCAGCGCCACGCCAAGCGAAATTCCCCACACCCGCGTTCGATTGGCCATGTGCGTCCGTGTAAGCAAAGTTCGTACCGGCTTTTTATTTGAGATGTCGGAGCGTTGGCGTCTGCGGTCCGGATCGCGGATCGCGGGGCGCTTTCAACCGTGATCCACCTCGGGAGCTTGAAATCCCGCCGCTCGGAAGGTCAGCACGAGGGTATCGCGATGGGCCCCCGGCTCGGCAAGCACGATCGGCGTGGTCTCGTGCACGACCCGTGCGTCGTCGAGGAGGAGCGCCGCCCAAGGCGCACCGAGGGAGAAGCGCACGCCCCGTGGTCCGTTCGCCTCGAAGACGCGGGTCTCGCCGCCCTTCACCCCCACGCGGTCCACCAGGATGACCGCGACGAAGTCGACCCCGTCGCGGTGCGCGCCCTCGGGGGTGGGCCTGCCCACGCCCTCGCGCGGATCGATCCGAAACGCGTGCGCCTCGACGAACCAACGCTCCACCGGCTGCAGCTCCGCGAAGAGCTGCCCGAGGGAGCCCACGAGCGAGGCGAGGCCTCGACTCGAGAAGACCGCGTCCGCGAGCGGCGAGAACCATCGCAAGAGCCCACCGTGAAGCGCGTTGTAGGTGACGGGCTGGTAGTGCGCGCGATGCTCGGCGAGGGTGAGAGCGCCCGTTCCCGGCTCGTAGACGAAGCAGCCGTGGCGCCGAAAGCGGTACGCACCTCCGTCGAGCAGGTGCGCGTCGGCCGGCAGGTCGTCCCACGACGAGACGAGAGCGTCGAGCTCGGCGCGGACGGCGCCGGTGGTCGCGAGCGTCGCTTCCGGCGAGAGCACGACGAAGCCATCGTCGCGGAGAGAGCGCGCGACGTCGGCGCGGGTGGTCGGAGCGGCGAGACCGAGAGGAAAAGCCATGACGCGCTCCTATAGGATCGCGCCACGGCAAAAGGAACCTGCGCCGCGTGCGAGCGGTCTCGCGCCGAGAGCGGTCGACGTGAACGTTCGGCGCTCGTAGGTTGGCCGACCGCGGCGCTCAGCCCTTCTTGAGGGCGCCGGTGCCGTCGATCACGTACCGCTCCGGGAGCGCCTTGCGCACGGGCTCACGTTGCTCGTCGGCGATCTGGGCGCCGAGCTGGAGGAGCCCGTCGCAGATCTTGTTCTTCACGCGGACGCTCTCTTCTTCGAGGAGCTGCGCGACGAGCGGCTCGACGAGCCCTTTGTCTTTCTGGGCGAGCCCCGCCATGACCGCGTTGAGGCGTGCGGTCTCGTTGGAGTCGGCCAGGAAGGGCGTGACGGCGGCGAGGATCTTCTCGTGCTTGTGGTCCTGCAGCTCTTCCAGGATCTGAAGCTTCGGATCGATGAACTTTGCGTACTCGGTGTCCCACTTGGAGAGCCACTTGAGCAGCTCCTCGACGTACTCGTCTTCCTCGACGATCTCCTTGAGGAGGCGCATTGGCCAGGACACGCTCTCGGCCTTGCTCGCGAAGGCACGGATAGGCTCGACCGCGCCGCGCCCGGCCGCCAGCACGCCGCGGTAGGCGAGATCTTTTTCGTCTTGGTCGGTGATCGAAGGGTCGATGACGAAGGTGAAGCGACGGAGGAGCGCCTCGGCGGCCTCCGGCGTGCCCATGTTGGCGAGCTCGGTGATGGCTTCCTGGCGATCGTAGTTCTGGGCGCGCTTGCTGCCCGCGGCCTCCGCCCACTTCGCGGCGGCCGACGACTTCTTGCCGGCCGATCCCTTGTCTTTCTTGAAAAAGTCGAAAAAGCCCATCGTCGAAGCGCTCGTTGGTCGAAAGGAGAGTCTGCGTGGCGGCGATCTTCTTGGGAAGCGAGCCTTGGACAGACAGGAGAAGCTACGCGGGCCGGGGGACCCGCTCGTGGTCGCTTAGGTTTCGTTCGCGGCGGTAGAAGTCAAGAGAGGGGAACGGCGAGGAGCTGAACTTCCTTGTCCGCCCGCTTCACCTGGTAACGCACGGCGCGGCCGTGTTTCTGCGCCGCCTCGGCCTCCATGCTCTGGATGCGGGCGCGGAACGTGGGCTCCGTGATGTGGTCGGTCGCCTCCCCGAGCGCCTTCTTCGCATCGATGTATTCTACATAGAGACGCTGGTAGTAGACCTCGGCGGCCTCGCTCTTGAGGGCGGCCACGTCGGCGCCGGCTTCGACCTCGGCGGCGGGCTGGTAGCTCTTCGCGGACGGCGGATGCGAGAGCCTGCCTTCTTCGTCGCTCGTGTCTTCCTCGACCCCCATGAGGGCGTTCAAGAGCTGATCGATGCGGAACGCGAGACCTCCCAGCTCTTCGTGCTCCATGTTGAAGCGCTTGTCGCTCTGGCCGTTGACGATCGCGAGGAGGCCCTCTTCGAGGGTGTTGATCGGCGTGGAGATGTACGAGCCGAGGAAGCCGCCCGCGACGATGACGAGCACGAGCCCGAGCACGGTGGCGCCGAGGACCGGCCACGCGAGCGCGCCGGGAGACTCGATGAGGGTCGACGCACCGAGCGCGAGGGCGGCGACGTGCTTGCCCTCGCCGAACCCGTCGAGCGGGCTCGCCGCGAACACCACCGAGCCCGCGTTGCCGCTCGCGGCGTGACCGGAGCCGATCGCGGTCTTGACCTCGTCGGAGGCCTCTTGTTCGACGGCCTTCGCGGCGTCGTTGCTCGTCGCAGCGAGCCTCACGTCTTTGCCGTCGTGCACGTAGATGGCGACACCTTCGCCGCTCGTGAGGTCGTTCACCTTCGCGATCGCGTCGTTCAGGCCCATGCCGAGGACGAGGAGCGCGGTGACCTTGCCGCTCGAGTCGCGGACCGGCGCGTAGCTGACGACGTATTTGTCGTTCTTGCGCTCGATCCACACGTCCGAGCCGCCCACGCCCTTGGCGATGCTGGTCTTGACGAGCGGATACGAGGCCCCCACGTCGTCGCCGCGCTCGAGGGGCGAGCCATTTCGACCGACGATTTTGCCGTTCGCGTCGACGAACGCGACGAGCGAGGGGGCGGTAGAGAACACCGATTTTGCGGCGCCGGCGACGCTGTCGCAGAACGCGGTCGCGGCGTCGCCCTTGGCGTTGTCGGAAGACTTGTTGAACACCTCGAGCGCGGCGGGCTCGGTTGCCTTGACGGCGAGCCAGCGTTCGATGCGGAGGCCGTCGAGCTGGAGCCTCGCCGACACCGACTGAGCGTCGCGCTCGGTGCGCGCTTTGACGCGCTCTGGGTTGCGGGCCGCGGCCAACGTCGACTGACGGACGATGACGAACGACAAGAGGCCCACGATGAGGACAATCGCGGCGTTGACGGCAATGATCTTGTTGCGCATTCGGCCTCTCGGAGAGGTGCGGGAAGGTGGGACAGAGCGAGCGACGTGCTCGACGGCGAACCGTCGACGAAAGCAGCGGTGGGCCCTCTTGCTGCGACCCTGAGAAACGACGGGGGAAAGCCTGCCGCGACGGCGGGCCGATGCTCCCATCGCGAAGCTATCATCCGCGACTTCGAGGCGGCAACATGCGATAACGTTACGCAACGCGCTGCGCTGCGGCCAAGGGCCTGCCTGCGTGGCGCAAGAGCCGCTTCACCCATGTCTTCTTCTGCCCGCGCCCTGCTCCTCGACGATCCCGCCTTCGCGCGGCATGTGCCCCTAGGGCACCACCCCGAGCGCCCGGAGCGTCTCCTCGCGGCGCGCGCGGCGGTCGAGCGGGCTCGTTCGTTCGTCACGTTTTCCCCCATGATTCCGCGGGAAGCGACGGTAGAAGAGCTCATCCGGGTCCACGATCCACGCTACGTCGAGGCGATGGAGCAGCGCCGCGGCGACTCGCTCTACCTCGATCCGGATACTTACCTCTCGGAGGAGAGCGTCGTGACCGCGAAGCTGGCGGCGGGCGGCGTCGTGGGCATGGTGGACGCGATCCTCGACGGCGATCATCGTCAGGGCGTCGCCCTCGTCCGCCCTCCCGGTCATCACGCGCGGCCCGGCCGAGCGATGGGCTTTTGCCTCTTCAACAACGTGGCGGTGGCGGCGGCCCACGCACGAGCACGCGGGCTGTCGCGGGTCGCGATCGTCGACTTCGACGTTCACCACGGAAACGGCACGCAAGAGATCTTCTACGACGATCCGAGCGTGCTTTACGTGTCGACCCACCAAGCGCCGCTGTATCCCGGCACTGGCGACACGATGGAGACCGGCGAGGGCGACGGCCGCGGATTCACCGTAAACGTGCCCCTCACCGCCGGCGGGGGAGACGACGTGTACCGCGGCGCGTTCGAGCGCGTGGTGCTCCCGGTGCTCTCCGAGTTCGCGCCCGAGCTCGTGCTCATCAGCGCGGGTTTCGACGCCGCGGTCCGCGATCCCCTCTCCGAGATGCGCCTCGAGAGCGCCGCGTTCGGCTGGATGACACGCGCCCTCCGTCGCGTGGCCGACACGAGCGGCAGCGGGCGCACGTTGCTCGTGCTCGAGGGTGGCTACGATTTGCCCGCGCTCGAGGGCGGTCTTCACTCCGCGATCGGCGGCCTCACCGGCATCGCCGAGGAGATCGCGCGCGACGTAGACCACCCCGACCTGGCCCGCGCCGCGAGCTCGGTACGCCACGTGTGGAGCGGCGTGACCTGAGGTCCGCCTTCGTGTCGAGGTCCTCGCTCTTTCGCGCGGTCCCGAGCCCGCGACAACTTTGGCATAGGTCTCGACGCACCACGAGGAGGCACGCCCGCAGCCGTTCGGTTCGCCCTCGCGCGGTCACTTCCCGCATTTCGCCCCCCCCGCCGGCGGAGGGCACTTCACGAGGCAGAGCTGCTGCGCTTGGTGGCAGTACTCCATTCCTGGTTTCGTCCGGTAGGCGCACCCTTTGATGCACGCGGACTCGTCTGCGCTCTGCGGCTCGGCGGCCTTCGAGGGGTCGGAGTGGGGGCTCTTGTAGGCGTTGCGGACGGCCATTTCGATACGCCCCTTCTTCGGGTTGAAGGCCTCCGCGGCGTGGAGCTCGCGGGGGAAGTCTCGTGTCCAGGAAGGATTGGTAACGATCCCGGGGAAGACACACTTGTCGAGCATGTACTGCTGGAGCTCGTCGCGCGTGGGGCGCATGTTGAGCGGGAGGACTCCCTTCCCTTCGGTCTCCTTGCAGCACTGGAAACAGGCTCCTACCTTGGTCTGTTTCTTCACCGCTTTTACGCACTCCTCCATCAGCGTCTCGCAGGTGACATGGCAGGACGTGGTGTCGGCGCAGACCTCTTCACCGCCGACGGAGAGCGCGGGTCCCTCGTCGGTGAACGACACGGAGACGAGGAGCGCGGTGACGAACGACGTCGCGAATACAGCGGTAGCTTTGGAGCTCTTCATGGCGACACCTCGAGGACGCTCTTCGCGTTCTTGGACTGGAATTTTTGTTCGGTGACGGCGAACACCGTCTTTTCGTCTTGGGCGTTCGCGGCGACGAGGACCTCGAAGCCGTCCCGGAAGTAGACGCGCAAGGTGTGCGTGCTCGAAGGCGGCGTGAGCCGCGTGAACCCTGCTTTTTTCAGCGTCTCGTCGTAGTGGGCAATCACGGCGGGCACCTTGGCGTCGCTCGTGAACACGTTGGTCGACTGCGAAGCGCCCTCGATTTCGGCAGTGAGGATCCGTGTCGCTCCCGCCGGACGCGGCACGGTGCCATCGTGGCCATGCGTCTCTCCGCCGGTGGTGATCGCGGCGAGGCTGAAGTGCTCGTCGGTCGACGCGCGCGTGACATGCGTTTTCCCGTTGGCGCCGCGCTTCGCGTAGACGTAGCTCAGCTTGCCGAGGTCCCCCAGGTCCTGCGAGCTCGCGAACGCGGAGAGGGACTCCACCGTGCCGCGCGGGTGCTTCGGATCTTGGGTGAAGCACATGACGACGCCGTCTTTTTCGGTGCCGTTGCGCACGATCCCGTGGGTGAACGAGCCCTCGATCGAATAGGCCTTTCCGCCCTTCAAGGTTCCCTTCTTCGGCATCGCCTCGAAGAGGCCGGCGAACGCCCCCGGGCTCTCCGCGCAAGCCTTCTCCGCGTCGTCCAGCACGGCGGCGACGGGCGCGTCTTCGACGCTCTCTCCGAGGTGAAAACGCTGTCCGTTGAGGCTCGCGGTGTATCCCCCCCGAAGGTCGGTCGTGGTCTGGGAGAGCTCACGCCCCATCGACAGCGCGGCGCTGCCGACGTCGGCGCGGGCCTTGTGTGCGGCGGCCATTCCGAGGCCGGCGGTGACGAGTCCGGCATACCCGACGACGCGGAGGGCCCCCGCGAAGCGAGAGGACGTCTTGCCCGTCGTGGGGCATGTGCGGCGGGTGGCCTTCCAGGCGAGATAAAGAAGAATCGGGTTCATGGCTTTTCTCCTGAGCGCGCAGCTCTTCGGGTCAGTCTTTCGTGCGGAAGTCCGAGCGGCCGCCCTCGGTTCTTCCCTCGGTCCCGGCAGCTTTTGTCACCTCCGAGCCCACGGTCTTCGCCATCGAGCCGAGGTCTCCGTCCATCGGCGGCTCGTTGCACAGCGTGGTCGAGCGCGCGCCGCGAACGCGGAGAGAGAGCCCCTTTCCGCCCGAGGATTTGCTCGGAAACGGATTGGCGATGAGCTTGTCGGCGTAGGTCGCGTCGGCGAATCCGGACTGCCCACGAACGGCAGGAGAGGTCTTGGACATTTGCTCTTGGAGCGCGTCGGACTTCGGGTTTCCGGACACGTGCGCGGGGTGCGCGAGGGTGGTGTCCTTCTTCGTCACGTCGCCGCGCGTGGAAGGCGCTCCGAGCCCGCTCGCGGAGGGGGTGCCCTCGCAGTCGTGCGACGCGTAGTCGAGCGCGGCGCTGCGGATGCTCTGGTTCGACTCGAGCTTCGTCTGATAGCCGCGGAACATCATCGTCCCGAGTCCGAGGAAACAGACGAGCACCGGGATGACGAGCCCCGCCTCCACCATCGCGGCGCCGCGCGAGCGACGAAGGCGCGGACGGAGGAGCGTGACCAGACCGAGGGCCTCGAGAGAGGGGGGTGAGGGAGGGTTCTTCATGACGCCCCTCTCTCGGTCGGGCCCCGGGATTCGTTGCGGCCGCGCGCGCTTTTCTTGTTCGAAAGCGCAAGGGCCCGATTTCCCGAAAGAAATCGAGCCCTTCTATCCGTCGCCGGAGCGCCGTCAGTGCAGGATGTGGTTCGCCCCCTGCCCCGAGATGCCCTCGATGAGCTCCGCGCCTCCCTCGCGGACGGCGTCGCGGCTCGGGGGATGTCCGCCCGAAGAGGCGAAGCGGGTGTGGTTCTTCTCCGCGAGACCGAGGGCGTCGCGCAGGCTGAAGGGTCCGAGCTTCGGGAGCGCCACCGGACGAAGGCGGGCGCGCCACTTCATGTTGAACGTCGCGTGGCTGTCTTCCTCGACGTCGCCGTTGCAGCTATCGCCCGCCCACTTTCCGCCGCACGCGTAGAAGAACTCGGCCTGCGCGAAGAAGGGGAAAAACTTCGGTTTGTCGCCCGTCTTCTCGAGCGCGTCGGCCTTCGGCAGCCCGCGTTTGGTGCCCTCGCCGAGCGCGACCTTGGCCGAAGATTGGCCGTCGTCGTAGTCGCCCGGGAACGAGAGGTCCCACACCTGCATGTACGCGGAGCCGTTCTTGGCGGGCTTGTACATGCGCTTCCAGCCGAGCATCTTCGTCTCCCAGGGGAAGCCGCTGCAGTAGCTGCCCGCCTCGGTGAAGGCGCCCGCGACCCACGAGAGCACGTCGCCGAGGAAGCCCGGAAAGTAGTTGGTCACGCTGTCGGCGGCGAGCTCGCACAGCTTCGCGTTTTCGACGTTGACGAGCGGGAGGCCGAGCTTGGTCTCGTCGTCCTTTTCCGCGTCGCTCGCCCCGGCTTGGCGGTCGGTTCCGCGACCGGCTGATTGCGCTTCGCACGCGCTGCCGCCGGTCGAATCTCCGGTGCCATCGAACATCGAGTCCAACGGGACGTCGAACGCGAGGCCCGGCACGTGGGAGGGCCCGAGAGCCATCGCGGACGCGTCGTACCCAGACCCCACGTTCGCGGCCATCGCCGACCCGATCCATGGGTATCCGAGCGAAGCGGCGGTCTCGATCCCGGAGAGTACCGGAAGCACCGGCGTGATCACGGCGCGCTCGTAGGCGTTCCGAGCGTTTACGAGCGAGGTGTACGCGTTGCATGCGACGGCGAAGAGCGGGGTACAAACCAACGTGGTCACGAAGAACGCGGCGCACGCGCCCAGGATGCCCATCGCGATGACGAGCAAATCGCGGAGCACGCTCATGACGATCCAGAGGAGCGCCAAGACACGCATCAGCACGTTGATCGCGGCGACGAGGTTCATCCCCCGTGCGTGCACGACCGCCGCCGCGTAGACCTCGTGGTCGGCCGCTTCTTGCATGCGTTGGCGGTAGACCACCGCGTCGCCGAGGCCCTTCATCGACCACATGCCCGCGATGAGCAGGAGCGCGAAGAAGAGGCCCATCACCATCACCGCGCCGTGCTCGTCGTGACGAAGGGCGCGCACGTTGGGGCTCTTTTCTTGGCGCAGGCCCTCGGCGCAGATCATGGTTTTCATTGGAGTATTCCTTTTATTCTTCCGCGTAGAGGGCGCCCTGATGGGGCATCGTGGCTTCGGCTTCGAGGAGCTTTTGTGGGCCCTTGCAGATCACGCGGCCCATCATCGGGACGGCGCACGCGACCTTCGCGGACACCTTCACGCGGACGGGACCGCTCGGATCGAGGAGGCTCGAGGTGTCGCTCACCTCCACGTGCACGTCGGTGATCGACTTCGACTCCAAGAACGGGAGGAGCGCTTGGTTCACCGCCCGCTCCGGCATGTCGTTCTCGCGACGGGGGACGCCGGGATTGTTGCCGTGCGTGTTCGAGGTGACCGCGGCGGTGCGCGCGCCGCAGACCGCGGCGTTCGTGAGCATGAGCTTCGCCGTCTCGAGGCGCGTGACTTGGTAGAGCGAGAAGAACGTGCCGAGGAGGGGCACGACCGCGATGACGAACTCCGCCATCACCGCGCCGCGCACGTTCTTGCGCGACCTTCGGCGGGCGCTCACGACGCACCGCCGAGAGAGTCGGTCGCGTGGAGGACGAGGGTCACCACCGTGGCGGCGAGGATCGCGGGGCCCATCTTGAGCCACGTCATCGTCTCGGCGGCCACCTCGCGACGCGCAGAGGCGGGGCGCACGCTGTTCATCGCGAGCGTGCTCACGTTCTTGAGCGTCGAGAGCAGCTTGCCCTGGTAAATCAGGCTCACCGGCGCGATCAAGATCGCCGCGACGAACGCCCAGGTGAGGATCTCGAGACCGAGCGCGGGCTGCGCGAGCGCACCGAGAGCGGCGAAGAGCTTCACGTCCCCGGCGCCGATCGCGGACTTTCGATAGAGGGTCGCCGGCACCATCGCCGCGACGACCGCGCCGACGACGGAGAACGCGCCTTCGAGGACCGCGTCGTCGTGGGAGAGGCCGAGCTTCTGCGCGTAGGCGAAGCGGGCGATCGGCGCGAGCGCGAGCACCGGGAGGGTGAGCGCGTTCGGGATTTTTCCGGTCTTGAGGTCGGTCGCGCAGGCAGCAGCGGCCACACCGGCCGCGACGTAGAGAAAGGGGTCCATGGCATCCTCCGAGGGTTCGTTCGTTCCGTTCGCCCCTCTCTCGGCAGCGCCACCGCGGTCGTTGCGTCGCGGACGATCTTTTTTCTGGCCGTTGGCTCATGTCGCTCGCAGGCCGTGTCGGCGCGTGTCTGGCGCGCAAACGCCGAAGCGCCGACTCCCTCGCGGGGCCGGCGCTTGCTCGGAGCGTTTCGCTCGGCGCATCAGAAGTGTTGGGTGGCGGCCTCCGTCGACGCGCGGACCTTCTCGCCGAGGGTCTTCATGCCCACCGCGCCGAGGATGAGGACCGCGACGAGCAGCAACGCATATTCCACCATCGCCGCACCGCGCACGCTCGACATCGCGACGACCATCTTCTTGTTCTTCTTCATGACCCACCTACCTTTCGCCCCTCTCTCGGTCGGCTCCGCGATCGTGTTGCGTGGCGCGTGTTCTTTTTTCGTCGTCGCTCGTCACGCGCTTTTCCCTCGCCGCGGACGTTCGAAACGAAACGAGCGCCGACCCCTCGCGGGACCGGCGCTCGAACACGAAACTTCGTGAGCCCTCAGGGGGTGCTGCGGACGACGTGGTCGCGGGTCGTGCGGTAGTCGCGGAAGAGCTTCGCGCCGGCGAGGCTCACCCCCGCGATCGACGGGACCACCACCGCCGACAACACGAGCGCGTACTCCACCATCGTGGCAGCGCGCCCTCGAAGCCGACGACGCGCGCTCACGAGCGAGACGGACGAGACGGACGACGACACGGGAACGACAGACGAGGCATCAACTTGGGACGTGGGCCGGGTTTCCATGGGAGCTCTCCTTCGCCCCTCATCGGCAGCGGACGGCCGGTCGTTTCCTCGTGGTCGACAGAAACACGACGCCAGAAAGACGAAACCCCCTCGCCGGGGGGGCGAAAGGGCTCGTTTTTACTCACGTTTCGGGGTGACTGACGGGGATTGAACCCGCGACAGCCGGATCCACAATCCGGCGCTCTACCGACTGAGCTACAGTCACGAAGAGCGCGAATCATAGTCGCGTCACCTGGGCGCGCAACCAAATTCGTGCGCGTCGCGTCAGGCCGGGCCGCTGCGCGCGCTCCATGGTGCGGAGGCTCGCGCCTCCGGAGCGACGCGAGGCTCAGAACGGCGTGCCTTTGGCGAAGTCTGCGTCGATCGTGGCGGCGACCTTGCCGACCTCGGTCGCGTTGTCGGTGAGGACGCCGACCTCGCGGTTCTTGAGGAGCGCGGTCTGGGTGAAGTTCTGCGAGCCGATGTACGCGCGGGTCTTGTCGATCACGATCGCCTTCGCGTGGATGTCCGGGGTGCCCACCTTCACGATTGGGATCTGGGCCGCCCGCAGCGCGGCGATGGCGGTGTCTTGGCCGGGCGACGGCTCGCGATCGTTGAGGATGATGCGCACGTTCTTGCCGGCCCGCTTGGCCGCGACGAGCGCCTCGACGACGAACGTGTCGGCGAGCGACTCGCCCTCGAGATCGACGTCTTTCTTGGCCTGTTGAATGAGGGAGACGAGGCGCTTCTGCGGGTCGACCGGGGTCGCGGTGGCGGGGGAGACGACGAGGCGACCGGGGATGTCCTTCGACACGTTCGCGAAGTCGCCCTGGAAGATGGTCTCGAGCTCCGCGACCTCGTCTTTCCCGGTGATTCGGACGAGGTACTCCCGGTTGTCGATCGGGCTCGTCTGGGTGAGGTTCATCGTCATGATCCAACCGGACGTGCCGTCGATCACCATCGTCTTGGCGTGGGTGAACGTGAACGCGGGAGGCGCGTAGACCACCTCGACGGAGCCGGCGCGGAGCTGGTTGTAAGCGTCGAGGTTGCCGTTGCCGCCGGTGGGAAAATCTTTGTTGAGGACGACCTTCACGTCGCGGCCCGCCTGCTTCGCGGTGCGCAGCGCTGCGATCACGGCGTCGTTCGTGAGGAGGTACATCTCCATGTGGATGGAGGTCTTCGCGTTGCGGATCGCGTCCAGGATGGAAGCGCCGCGATCGCTCGGCATGACCTGCACCGTGAGCTCGTTCACGAAGGTGAGCGGGATCGGCTGGACGACCGCGCCGTCGGGGAGGACGAGCGCGGCATCACCTTCGGGCTCGACG
>JAAFHV010000410.1 GCA_013297655.1 Myxococcales bacterium
GAGGTCTTCGCCGCCGAGCTGGCGCACACGGTAGTTGATGGGCGCGACCTCCTCGGCGAAGCCGGGCCGCTCCGCCTTGCTCGCGAGCTCTTGAAGGAGCGCGCGCACGGCGAAGTACGCGGGGTGGAGGTAACAGGTGCCGAGCTCGTGGACGACCCCCTCGTGGGTGCGGTCCGGCACCGTGAGCGTCTTCCCGCCGTAGCGGCTCGAGCGCTCCACGATCGTGATGTCGGAGACTCCCACTTTGGTACGAAGGAGGTGGGCCATGTGAAGGCCAGAAGGCCCCGCGCCCACGACGAGCACACGATCGGTCTTCTTCGGCAAATGGCGCGCGCCGCTAGGGTACGTGCGCTGGAAATACGGGCGAAACACGTCGTTCATGATCGGGAAAGCCGACCGTTGGAAGCTCTCCTTCATGAAGCTCGCGAGCGATACCAGCCCGAGCGCCATCGGCTCGTCGAAGTGGCGAGTCCACACGAGGCGGCAGCGCGAAGGGCTCCCTGGCTCCGGGACGAGCACCCACGAACAGCCGTAGTTGCGGAGCGGGAGCGCGGGAGTGGCGCGAATCTGCTCCCACGCGAGCATGCACACGCCCGTCTCCGCGTCGCGCTCGAGCGCGATCACACGCTCCACGATCTCGTTCTCATCACCCTCGCGAATCAGGGTATACGTGAGCTCGCCGCCGACGTCGCCGGGCCCTCCCTTCGTCCACTTCGGGCTCGGATCCTTCCCCTGTTTCGAGAGCATCAGGCGAATGAACGCCTCGTAGCTCTTGCAGACCTCGAACGCGTCGTCGGCAGACGCGTCGAAGCCTATCTCGTGAACCACCTCGATTCGTTCCGCACGAAAGGTGACGAGACGGGCTGCCAACGCAGAGAGAATGTTGCTCATGTGTGCCCTCGCTAAAACGGAGACGAGGGACCGCGTCATGCGAGCTCCCCCCGAAGCAGAGTGGAGCGTACGGGCATCGAGGCACGTGGGTTATCGAATTCGGCACTCCGACCGAGCGCGCCCGTGGGGACGATCCGCCATCACGGTAACGTCCGATGCGCCGGACACCTCCGGCGAAGACGAGAAAAACCCGTAAGAATCGGATCCGACTACGCCACGAATGGCTCGACTCGCCCCTAAGTCGAGCCACTTTTGGCGTGATCGACTCGGTCGTCATCCGGTAGCACCGGAATTCTTTTTTTCCGAAACAGTCGTTGCGGGTCGGCGCTGCCATCGTAGGGAGTCGCGGAGGGCGATGGTGGCCTTCCGGGCAACCCTCCCAACGGCGCGGAGAGGGGCTGGCGAACGACGTCCCGCGCCGGCGTCCCATCGAGGATGACGCTTACGCCGCGAGTCGCCGCAGCCTCGTCGAGCCTATGGAGCGATGAGCACGTCGTAGCGGTCGAACCCTAGAAGAAACGGCATTTCGTCCTCCGAAGGCCCGCTCTCGAGGACGACACTTCGGCCGGAGAGCCGCCCGCGAAGGCTGCCTCCGACCCACACCTTGCCGGCCGCCAGCCCCGTGGCCGCCACTTCCCCGCGCGGGACCGAGAAGGTGAACGTCTTCGCACGCGATCCGTCGAGATCGCGGACCTCGAGGCGGTCGTGCGTGTAGAGCGCGACATGCTGCGGGCGACCGTCGCTCGTGGTCTCGAAGCTCTCGTAATCCGGCCTGAACGTCGACACGGTCTCCCAGCGCGCGTCTTCGTTGCCTTCGACGTCGAGGCCGACGAGCGACGACGGGCCGGAGTCGGGTGTGATTCGCGCCAACACGCCTCCGCCGGGGCGGCCGCCGAGCCGATCTGTCGTCGACACTTTGACGGCGATGGTCTTCACGGCTCCGCTCGCGTCGAAGCGATGGATCGCCTTCTCCGACGCGGCCCAAGCGAAGCCCTTGCCATCGACCGTGAAGGTGTCGGAGAAGACGAAGAACCCTCCCGGCGCGCCGCTCCATGGTTTGGAGACGACACTCCCGCGTCCGTCCCACGAGAGCACGGCCTGCGCTTCGCCCGTCGCGCGGGTGAGGCCGATGACACCACCTTGCGGCAAGCCACCGAGCGCCTCCAGCGGCGCGGGGATAACGAGACTCGCGACGTCGGTGCCGTCGGCGTCGACCACACGAAGCCGCGCGTTCGTGCCGTCTGCGTCGTGTGTGCCCACCGCGATGCGGGTGGAGCTCGCGGTCGCGAAGGGGCGCGCGCCTGGCGGGCCGCCGCCGAGCGTGACCGACCACCGCACGCGTCCGTCCGGATCGAGTCGATGCAGCAAGAGCTCGAGCGGTGGAGTGACGGCGCTCACCCCGACGGCGCGCACCGACGAGAGCATGAGCAGCGTATTTCCCGGGGCGGGGGCGATGCCTTCGATGCGGCGGCTCCCGGCGCCGAGCGAAGGCGACACGAACACGAACGACGGCGCCGCAGCGGCGTCGCTCCCGGCGTCGGACGAGACGATCGGCGGATTCGCCGTGCCTTCGCTCGAGCCGCACGCGGTGGCCCCGAGCGCCCCCAGCACGAGCACCGAGGTGACGTATAGGCATCGCGCGAGCGCGCGGGCGCGGGTGTCCGCGAGACGCGCGGGTGGCTCGGTGGTGGCAGGAGGGGCAGCAAAAGCGGTCACCATCATGAAGGTCTCATGGTGTGTGTGGGGTCGCGCCCGAAATTCCGAAGGTATTTTCCCTTCGACGAAAATTCGGGGATCGCCCGATCGCGCGAGCCGGAGAGGAGCGCGTCGCCGTCGGCGCGGCGTGATGTCGGCGCGCCTACGCGTCATCCGGGCGGCGCCGGGCCGAGGGCCTCGGCGCGAGCGCCCCTTTTTTGTCCGAACCCTTTCGCACGGGAGTGGGCTCTCACGGGCATGACGGAAGACATCGAAGTTTCGTTCCCCGGTGGCAAGCGCGTCGACGCGCGGGTGATGGGCCGCACGATCGGCACCGACCAGCCCGTGGAGCTCGGCGGCGCTGGCGAGGCCCCCGCCCCGTTCGACCTATTCTTGGCGTCGATCGCGACCTGCGCCGGGATCTACGGGCTCGGCTTCTGCCAGAGCCGCGGACTCGGGACCGAAGGCCTCGCGCTGAAACAAACCCACGAGATCGATCCGGAGACGAAGTTGCCAATCCGGATCCGACTCGAGCTCACGTTTCCGCCCGATTTTCCCGAGAAATACCGCGCCCCGCTCCTGCGGTCGGTAGCCGGCTGCAAAGTAAAAAAGACCATCCTTTCTGGACTGTCGTTCGACGTGAAGGAGACCCGCCATGTGTAGAAAAGCGACCTGCGAGACTTGCAAGAAACCCACCTACGCCGGCTGCGGCATGCACATCGAGGCGGTGCTCGGCGACGTGGCGAAGGCCGACCGTTGCTCCTGCCGCGAAGCCTCGAAAGACGACACGAGCGCGGCGCCCCCCAAGAAGCCCGCGTGGTGGTCGTTCGGCTGACGGCCCTTTCCTCGAGCTCACGGGCCGCCGGCGCTTCATGGAAGCGCGGGAGGCCGCGGCCCGAAACGTGCAATTGCGACTGCCCATGGAGAGCCGTAGCCCCGCCGCGACCGATTTGACCCCGCTCGTGGAGCGCGCCCGCGCGGGCGACGATCATGCGCTCGACGCACTTTTGGTGGCGATCGAGCCGGTCGTGCAGCGATTTGGTCGCCGCCTGTGCCGCCAGGACGACGACGCCGACGACGTGAAACAAGACACCTTGCTCGCGCTCGCGCAGCACCTCGGCGATTTCGAGGCGCGGTCGTCGCTCACGAGCTGGGTCTTTGCGCTCGCCCGCAGCGCCTGCGTGCGACGCCGAAGGGGCCTCAAGAACCGACCCCATGCATCGACGGACGATCTCCCCGAAGCGATCGACGCCGCGCCCACCCCCGAGGATCGGATCGCCCTCCGCGAGGACACCCTCGCCCTCTCGCGCGCCGTCGCGGCCCTTCCGCGCGTGCACCAGGAGGTGCTGTACTTGCGCGACCTCGAGGGCCGCCCCGCCGCCGAGGCCGCCGAAGCGCTCGGCATTACCCTCGACGCACTGAAGAGCCGCCTCCATCGGGCGCGCGAGGCGCTCCGCGAAGAGCTCGGCCCCGCTCACGGCGAGTGAGCGGGCGAGGCTCGTGAGCGCGAACATGCCGAACGCACGAACCCTCGATCGCGGAAGTGGCTCCTACCGACGACACCGACGATCGGAGCGCCGAGCTGCTCCGCCTACTCCGAAAAAGGAAACGCCATGTTCACCGTCGACGCGCTCTTCGATCCGGACACCTTCACGCTCACCTACGTCGTCTCGGATCCCGAGACCCGCGACGCGGTCATCGTCGATCCGGTGCTCGACTACGATCCGCTTTCGTCGCGCACCAGCACCGCGTCGGCCGAGAAGCTCGCCGCGCTCGTGGTCGCGAAGGGCCTCCGCGTCCACTGGATCCTGGAGACGCACGCGCACGCCGATCACCTCTCTTCCTCGGCCTGGCTGAAGTCGCGTTTCCCGGGAACGAAGGTGGCGATCGGGGAGCGTATCCGCGATGTTCAGGCTGTATTTCGCGGCGTTTTCGCGCTCCCGGAGACGTTCCCCGTCGATGGCCGACAGTTCGACAAGCTGCTCGCCGACGGCGAAATCCTCGAGGCAGGGTGCCTGCGCATCGAGACGCTCTTCACGCCCGGCCACACCCCTGCCTGCGTGACCTACAAGATCGGCGACACGCTCTTCACCGGCGACGCGCTCTTCATGGAGGACTACGGCACCGGGCGCTGCGACTTTCCCAAGGGCTCGGCCGACGACCTCTACACGTCCGTCCACGAGCGGCTCTACGCCCTCCCGGACGCCACGCGCGTGCTCGTGGGTCACGACTACCAGCCGGGCGGCCGCGCGCTCGCTTACGAGACCACGATCGGCGCATCCAAGGCGCGCAACGTGCAGCTCTCGCTCGCGACCACGCGCGACGAGTTCGTCGCCCGAAGAAAAGGCCGCGACGCCACCCTCAAGGCCCCGCGCCTCTTGTATCCGAGCGTCCAGGTGAACATCGACGCCGGTCGTCTCCCTGAGGAGGCAGCCAACGGGATCCGCTATTTGCGTGTGCCGTTGAACCTCGGGGCGGCGACGGAGAGCGACGGGCGATTGAAAGT
>JAAFHV010000411.1 GCA_013297655.1 Myxococcales bacterium
TAGTCGATGACGGGCTCGAACGCGGCGCTCGTGCCGGTGATCTCGTTCGTGAGCTCGGGGAGGGTGTATCCGACGGCGAGGCGCGCAGCGACCTTCGCGATGGGGTAACCGGTGGCCTTCGACGCCAGCGCCGAAGAGCGAGACACGCGCGGGTTCATCTCGATGACGTGGAACTTCCCGGTCTTCGGATCGACCGCGAACTGCACGTTCGCGCCGCCGGTCTCGACGCCGATCTCGGTCATGACCGCCTTCGCCGCGTCGCGGAGGCGCTGGTACTCGCGGTCGGTCAGGGTCATCGCCGGCGCGCACGTGATCGAGTCGCCGGTGTGCACCCCCATCGGATCGATGTTCTCGATCGAGCACACGACGATGAAGTTGTCCGCGCTGTCGCGCATGACCTCGAGCTCGAACTCTTTCCAGCCGATGACGCTCTCTTCGACGAGCACCTCGCCGGTAGGAGATTGCTGGAGCGCCCACGCCACCTTCGCGTCGAGCTCGCTCGCGTCGAACGCGATGCCGCCGCCAGTGCCGCCCATCGTGAACGACGGTCGCAAAATCACCGGGTATCCGGTGCGCTCGACGATCGTCTTGGCTTCGGCGAGCGAGTGGGCCACCCCCGCGTCGGGGCACGTGAGGCCGATCTTGGTCATCGCCTCTTTGAAGAGCTTTCGATCCTCGGCCTTCTCGATGACGTGCGGCTTCGCGCCGAGGAGCTCGACCCCGAGACGATCGAGCGTGCCGTCGCCGTGGAGCGCGAGGGCGAGGTTCAACGCGGTTTGGCCTCCCAAGGTGGGTAGCACCGCTTGCGGCCGCTCGCGCTCGAGGATCGCGGTCAACGTGCGCGTATCGAGGGGCTCGACGTACGTGCGGACCGCGATCTCGGGATCGGTCATGATCGTCGCCGGGTTCGAGTTCACGAGGACGACCTCGTAACCCTCGAGGGCGAGGGCCTTCGCCCCTTGGGTCCCGGAGTAGTCGAACTCGCACGCCTGCCCGATCACGATGGGCCCGGCGCCAATGAGGAGGATCTTTCGAAGGTCGTCGCGGCGCGGCATCGAGCGCGCGTCTAGCAGGCCCGCGCCCCGCGAACCAGCATGGAGCCGGAAAACAGCGAAGGAGGTAGAGCGGCGCTCTCCCTCCCTCGGCATTCACGCAACGCGAGCACGAACGGACGTGTCGTCTCCGTGACGTCACGGAGACGGTCGTGTCACGGACAGGACGCTTTGGTCGCTTCCTTGAGCTGCTTGCACGTGGTGGCGAGCTGCTTCTTGGCCTCGGGGGTGGCCGCCGCCTTCTCGAAGCCCTCGCGCTGCTGCTTGAGGCCGGACTCGGCCGCGGTGCGGGCGACCCCGGGCATCTTGTCGATGCAGGCCTCGTACGACACGATGTAGTCGTCGCACTCGGTCACGCCGGTGTTCGGCGGCGGGCGCTGCTTCTTGCAGGCCACGAACGCTACTCCGAGCATCATCACGACCACGGCGATTCGCTTCGAGTTCATCAAGCCTCCCTTTGCCTCATGGCACGACCGGGAGCCTACCGGAGCGCGGCGACGAAGGTCACGCTTCCTTCGTCGCCCGAAGTGAGGACCCGTCTCACTGCATCGAGTCGACCGTGAACTCCTGATTCGTGAGGCACCACGTCTCGCCGTTGGGGACCGGGGTCGTGGTGTTGTCGTTCGCGATGGTGACCTCCACCATCGTGACGTTCGCCTTCACCTGGAACTTCGCGTTCTTCGTGGGGGCGTTGAGGATGTCGAGGATGCCCGCCGTCGCGATGAAGCGCTTCTCGCAGTTGGCGAGGTTGTCGTCGCACTTGGTGCGGATGAGGATACACGTCTTGCAGGTGGCGTAGCTCGCGTCGGTCGCGGCGAGGGTGCGCCTCTCCGCGACGACGTTGTTCCCCGTGAGGGGCAGGATCGACAGCTCGAGGGCGTCGACAGGCGAGGCGAGCGTGGTTTGACCGATGACGCCGACCTCGCCGTTGCCGCGCACGAAGCCGTCGGTCGCGACGGAGGTGAAGCCGTTGTTCTTGCAGTTGCCGGGCGTCGACGAGTCCGGCTTCGCCGCGTCCGCGCTCGGAGCGGCGTCGTTCGTGGGGATCGGCGTGACGGACGTATCGGCGCTGGTGGACGCGTCGTTCGTGCCCGCGTCGGCGTCTGGCGTAGTGGTGCTCGACGAGCACGCGACAAAGAGCGCGACGACACCGGGAAGGAGGACCAAAGAACGGGAAATAAGGCTCATTTCAACAGTCTACATCCAAGCGCGCTCGAGCTCCACGAGAGCCGCGCGCACGGCTCCGCGCATCGGAAACTTGGCCCTCGTGACCTGCCCTCCATAAGCATCCCACCCATGAGCGCGGCGGAAGAGGCAAAGAACGGGTTCTCGTCTGGCAACATCGCGATCCCGCTCCCGAGGGCGTTCGGTCGTCTCTTGCTCCTGAGGCTCCTCGCCCGGGGCGGGATGGGCGACGTGTACCTCGCGGCCACGACCGGGATCGAAGGCGCCGAGCGCCCGTGCGTCGTGAAGACGGTGCGCCGCGACCACATCCACGACGGCTCGTTCCTCGCGCGCTTCCTCGACGAAGCCCGCGTGCAAGCGCAGCTCAATCACCCCGGCGTCGCGCAGGTCCTCGAGGCCGCGAGCGACGAGCACGGCGAGCCCTACACCGTCGTCGAGTACGTCGAAGGGCGCTCCCTCGCGGACGTGCGTCAGCGCGCAGTCCAGCTCGGCACCAAGATCGATTGGCCCGAGGCCGTAGCGATGGCGATCGAGCTCGGGATGGCCCTATCCCACGTTCACGAGCGCTCCGGCGCCGACGGCACGCCGCTCGGGATCGTGCACCGCGATCTCTCGCCCCAGAACGTGATGGTCGGCTTCTCGGGGGAGCTCAAGCTCATCGATTTCGGCACCGCACGCGGACAAAACCGCCGTTGCCACACCGTCGCGGGCGTGGTCTTCGCGAAGCCCGGCTACGTCGCCCCCGAGGTCGCGCGCCAAGAAGTGGGCGACGGTCGGATCGACGTCTACGCGATGGGCGTGATGCTCTGGGAGCTCTGCGCCGGCAAGCGCCTCCTCTCCGGCGATCCGCAAGTGCACCTCGAGGACGTCGCCCGCGCGCGCTTCAACGCCCCGGAGCTCGCGAGCACGCGTGGCATCCCGCGCGAGCTCGACGTGGTCATCACCAAGCTCCTCGCGAACGATCCGGACGAGCGCTACACGAACGCCTCGCTCGCGGCGAAAGACCTCGTGAAGGTGCTCCAACTCGCGCCTTCCAAAGAAGGTGGAGAGCGCGGACTCCGTGGTCGCATCGCCGGCCTGATGAAGCAGCTCTGGCCGAGCGAGCCGGCCCGCTCGCGCGCCGAGTTCGCGAAGCTCCTCAAGGAGTCGCGCCACCTCCGCACCGAGGCGGTCACGCCGTCGTCGAGCAAGGTCGCCGAGCTCGCCCAACGCGACACGGGCTCCGATCCGAACGTGCTCCTCGGCACGCCGTATCGCCTCGGGAAGAAGATCGGCGAGGGCGCGAGCGGCGAGGTGTTCGAGGCCGAGCACGTCGAGCTCGGCCGCAAGCTCGCCGTGAAGGTGCTCGCGCCGACCCACTCGTCGGCGGTCAGCTCGGTCGATCGCTTCCGCCGCGAGGCGCGTGTGGTCGCGAATCTCACCCACAAAAACCTGGTTCATCTCCACGACTTCGGAAAGTCGCTCGATGGGCGCGTGTTCCTCGCGATGGATCTTTTGGACGGCGAGACCCTCGACTCGTACGGCCGCTTCTCGGAGGACGCCGAAAGCGGAGCGATGCGCGGGCTCGGGTACCGCGAGGCGGTCTCGATCGCGGTGCAAGTGACGCACGCCCTCGAAGCCGCCCACGACGCGGGCCTCGTCCACCGCGACATCAAGCCGCAGAACCTCTTCGTCACCCGCGAAGGCACGGTGAAGCTCCTCGATTTCGGGGTCGCCATGTGCGTCAGCGAAGTGGCGGGCGAGGACACCATTCGCGCGCGCGGCTTCGCGATCTTCGGCACCCCCGAGTACATGTCGCCGGAGCAGGTCGCAGGAGAGCCCGTCGACGGCCGCTGCGACATCTACGCCCTCGGCTGCGTGCTCTATCAAATGCTCACCGGCGCGTGCCCCTTCGAGGGCGCGTCGGGGGTCACCATCATGGGCCGCAAGCTCCGCGAGACGCCCGAAGCGCCGAGCCTCGTCGCGAAGGACCGCGTGATCCCGCCCGCGCTCGAGGCGGTCGTCATGCGCGCCCTCGCCACCGCGCGCGAAGATCGTTTCGCCGACGCACGCGAGATGCGGGCCGCCCTCGAGTCCGCGTTGCAGCGCACCGATCGCCGTCGCGGGATGGGCAAGCTCGTCGTGTCGCTCGCAGGAATCGCGTCGCTCGCGGTGCTCCTCGCGGGTGGCGTGAACTACGCCAAAGACGCGCGCGCCAAGAAGGGCGGCCTCGCCGCGATCCCGACGATCAGCGTCGATTCGCTGCCTCTCGTCTCGGGCGGTGAGCCGCCTGCGCCTCCTGCCGCGAGCGTCGCGCTCGAAGATCTGCCGAAGGTCGACAACGGCGACAAGCCAGCCGACAAGCCCTCCGAGAAGCCCGCTGTCGCGAAGCCGAGCGCCGCCCCCGAGACGCTCGCGCGCACCGACGAGCCCGCGAAGACCGAGCCCGCGCCGAAGGCCCCCGCGACCGGTGTGCCCGCCGAGATGGCGCCTCCCGGCAACGGCGAGGACGCGAAGCTCGCCGCGAAAGAGCGCGAGGAGTCGCAGGTCCCGGAGAGCAAACCGGAGGTCCCGTCGAAGCCGGCGCCCTCCTCGCTGCTGCACCGCGCGTCGGCGCGTGAGTCGTCGCGCGAGACGGCAGAGGCCGAGCTCGACACGAAGCGACACGAAGCCGAAACGCGCCCCAACGATCCTCGCGCGCTCCGAGCGTGGGCGCGCGCGGCGTTCCGTGCGCACGAGACGCGCGAGGCGCAGAAGGCCGCCCGAGAATGGGCCGCTCACGACGGCTCGCCCGAGCCGCGCCTCTTCCTCGCGACGGTGCTCGAGGCCTCGGGCCGCCGCACGGAAGCGAAGGCCGAGGCGCG
>JAAFHV010000412.1 GCA_013297655.1 Myxococcales bacterium
GAGCGGTCCCCGGGAGGAGGCTGGATGATTTTCGTCAAGACCGAGCCTGGCCTAGGAGGATCGCCCGGAGCGAACTCCTGTTCGTGAGGACGTCCGACAACGGCCAGGCGAAGGTATTGGCGAAAAAGCATCCAGCCTCCTAGCGGCCGAGCGTGTGGACGACGAGCGCGGTCCAACCCGTCTGGTGCGATGCGCCCACTCCTCGACCCGTATCGCCGTCGAAATACTCGTGAAACAGGGGCAAGTCGCGAAAGTGCGGGTCGTCGCGGAAGAGCGCGTGCGGGCCCATGCAGGGCCTCGTGCCGTCTGCGCGGCGGAGAAAGAGCCCCGCGATACGACGCGAGAGCTCCTTCGCGACCTCCGCCAGGTTCATGAAGACACCCGAGCCGGTGGGGCACTCGACCTTCAGCGAGTCGCCATAATAATAATGGTAACGATCGAGCGACTCGATCAATAGGTGGTTGAGCGGCAGCCACACCGGGCCGCGCCAGTTCGAGTTGCCGCCGAACATGCCCGAGTCGCTGTCGCCCGGCACGTAAGAGATGCGCAGCGTCTCCCCCCCGAGCACTACCTCGTACGGAGTGGTGTGCGCTTTCGACAACGAGCGAACGCCGTGCGGCGACAAGAGCTCTTCTTCGTCGAGTACGTACTTCAGCATCCGAACGAGGCGATCGGCGGGGGGAATCGCGAGCAGGCGGTGCAGGCTCCCGTCCGGCAGCGTGCGCCGGGTCACGAACCGCGAGAGATCGGGCCGATTGTCGAGGAACCACCGCATACGATTCCGGAAGCCGGGCAAGCTCTCCAGCACGTCGACGTCGATCGCGAGCACCGCGAAGAGGGGAATGATGCCCACCATCGAGCGAATCCGGAGCGGAATCGAGGTGTCGCCGACCGTCACTTGGTCGTAATAAAAGCCGTCCTCTTCGTTCCACAGGCCGGTGCCGCCGAGTTGGTTCATCGCCTCCGCGATCGCGACGAAGTGCTCGAAGAACTTGCTCGCGAGGTCCTCGTAGGCGGGGTCGTGCTGCGCGAGCTCGACCGCCATCCCGAGCATCGTCGTGCAGTAAAACGCCATCCAGGCGGTGCCGTCGGCCTGCTCCAGGTGGCCTCCCCCCGGCAAAGGCTTGCTGCGATCGAAGAGCCCTACGTTGTCGAGCCCGAGGAAACCACCCGAGAACAGGTTGTTACCGCCTTCGTCTTTGCGGTTTACCCACCAGGTAAAGTTCATCAAGAGCTTTTGGAACACGTGAGCCAAAAAGCGCTTGTCCCGTTTTCCGCGCGGGCCGGTGAGCTTGTACACGCGAAACGCGGCCCACGCGTGCACCGGCGGGTTCACGTCTGCGAGGTTCCACTCGTAGGCCGGGATCTGCCCGTTCGGATGCATGTACCATTCACGCAAGAAGAGCTCGAGCTGACCCTTCGCGAAGTCGGGATCGATCGTCGCGAACGGGAGCGTGTGAAACGCGAGATCCCACGCGGCGTACCACGGATACTCCCACTTATCGGGCACGCTGATGATGTCGCGATTGTAGAGGTGATGCGCAAAGTCACGATTCCGCGCGCGGGCGGCGCGCCCCGGAGGCGGCTTCACCATCGCGGGGTCCCCCTCGATCCATTCTTTGATCGAGTAGTGGTAAAACTGCTTCGTCCAGAGGAGCCCGGCGTAGGCGTGGCGCGCGAGCCTGCGCTCCTCGTCGGAGAGGCCGGCGGCGCTCTTTTTTGCGTAAAACGCGTCGGCCTCGGACTTGCGCAGGTCCACGATCGCGTCGAACGCGATCGCGCGCTCGGCGGGGGTAGCAGACACGACACCGTCGCTCGACGCGCGGCCATCGACGAGCGGGCGCCACTCGCTCTCGTCGCAGAGGCGCACCCGCACCACGGCGCGGCCGCCTGCGGGTACGGAAACGGTCACGTGCGCGGCGGCCTTGGTCCCTCGCTCTTCGGGGTTCACCTTCTCGTTCAGCCCACCGACGACCGCGTCGTGAAACGCGTCCTTCACGTAGGGCCGGTCGTTCGCGACTCCGTAGAGGCGCTCTTGGTTCGTCTCGTTGTCGGTAAAGAGGAAGCGTGCCGGCACGAGGCCCTCTCGGCCGTCCACGACCGCCTCTTCTACCTCGAGCACGTACGGGCCGAGCGCGTCCGAGACGGCGCGGAGCGTACGCCGCCCCACGCGGCTTATCGAAGGCTCGTGGCCATAACCCTCGCCGGTGCGCCCCCAGCTCCACACGTTACGGAACCACAACGTGGGGAGCAGGTGCAGCTCGGCCGCCTCTGGCCCCCGGTTCTCGACCGTGAAGCGCGCGAGGATGTCGTTCGGGCTGCGTTTGGCATATTCGAAGGTGATATCGAAGTAACGGCCCTCGTCGAACACCCCGAGATCTTCGAGGTCGACCTCCGGCTCGTGCCGTCCTCGCTCGCGGTTCCGCCGCACCAGCTCCTCGTACGGAAACGCGGCGTGAGGGTACTTGTAGAGCGCCTTGGCGTACGTGTGAGTCGGAGTCGCGTCGAGGTGGAAGTAAAGCTCCTTTACGTCCTCGCCGTGATTGCCCTCTTCGTTCGTGAGGCCGAAGAGTCGTTCTTTCAGGATCGGATCGTTGCCATTCCAGAGGGCGAGCGAGAGGCACAGTCGGCATTGGCGATCGGTGATCCCGAATAGGCCGTCCTCGCCCCAGCGGTAAACGCGGCTGCGCGCCTGATCGTGAGGGAAGTGGCGCCAAGCGTCGCCGTCCTCGGAATAATCCTCGCGCACGGTGCCCCACTGGCGATCGGCGAGGTAGGTTCCCCAGCGTTTCCAGTTGCGGTTCCGGAGGCGATCTTCTTCGAGCCGCGCGGACTCGGCGTCGATCGGCGTCTCGTTCATGCGCGCCCTCGCGCGGCGAAATCCGGCAACGCCTCTTCGAGCGCGGCGGCGCCCATGAGGCCGGCGTCGTCGCCGAGCGAGGCCTTCGCGAGCGCGATCTGCATCGCGGGCGGCCCTTCACGATCGAGGTGCGCGCGAATGGCAGGGTGGAGGAGGTCGTCGTTCAGGCCGAGCCCCCCGCCGAGCACCACGATCTCGGGGCTGAACGCGAAGGCCACGTCACGAATGCCAATCGCGGCGGCGACGCGGACCGCGTCGAACACGGCGATCGCGGCGGGATCGTTCGCGCGAACCTTCGCGACGATCTCTTTGCCCGAGTCGGCGAGGCCGCGCGCCTTCGCGATGCGGGCGAGCGCGGTGCCGGAGGCGAGCTCCTCGAACGTCGAGGGCTCACCCCGCCCGTGCGCGCTTCGGTCGATGATCATGTGCCCCACCTCGGCGAGCGAACGCCGACCGACGAGGAGCCGTCGACCGAGCAAAATCCCGGCGCCCACTCCGGTCGACATCGTCACGTACGCGACGTCGGAATAGCCTCTACCGGCGCCGAAGAACGCCTCTCCGACGGCGGCGAGATCGGCGTCGTTCACGAGACGAACGGGGATCCCGATCGCCTCCGCGAGCGCGCGCTCCGTGAGGTGCGGGCCCCAAGAGAGTGGCAAGTTCGGTGCGCGGTCGAGCCTGCCCTCGTGGTGGTCGACCCGGCCGGGCACGCCCACGATGGCGCGTTTGGGGGCGAGCGCGTGAGCCGCGAGGTCGCGCATGAGGGCGACGAGCCCGGTCGGCGCGAGGTCGTCGCTCGGGGTGGGCCTCACGTCGCGATGAAGGAGAGCACCGTCGTCGCCCAGAATGGCGCCGCGCATGCGCGTCCCGCCGAGATCCACCGAGAGAACCGTCATCGCGCGATCTTATCGGGACTTCCGCTCTCCGCGCGAGCCCATGTTTTTCGTTGGTCTTCGGTCACGCGCGCGGGGATTTTTCGCGGTCGAGTGTGGATCGGACTACGGTCGGAGCATGCGACGCCCGATCCTCTCTTTGCTCGCGGTGCTCATGCTCCTCGGGTGCCCGCCCGCCGAGAACAAGAAAGACACGCCCGCTCCGTCCGCCGCGTGCACCAAGTTCGGCGCGACCTGCGAGGTGTCCCCCGGGAAGCTCGGCACGTGCGTCGCCAAAGAGCCGTGCCCTACCGGTGATTGTTTCATTTGCCAGTCTCAGCACTAATCGAGATCGCGCGATAAACGCGCTGTCCGCGGCCCGAGACGCGTGTCGTACCCGGCGAACGGCCTGCTTCGTGTGCCACGAGTGGCACGAAATAAGGCTTCATTTTGTTCGATCCGGATCGAAAGGAAGGCAAATCGTCCGATTGGCACGAGCGCTGCTGAAGCGACGGCATGCGACGATTCTCCACTCTCTTTCCTCAGCTCGTGGCCGCCGTGTCGGCCTCTCTCGTACCGGCTTGTGGCGGCGGTCTCATCGCCGAGCCGGAAGATGCATCGGAGGCGCCGGCTTGTGGCGCGGACGCGGTCCTCCCCACCGCGATGCCGTCGGGAGTTTCCTTTGTCGAGCTCCGCACCGACGCGTACGTCCTGGCTCCGGGAGGCGGCACGACACGAGACGTCGTGACCACCGTTCGCGCCTCGCGGGGAACACGATGCCAAGGTGCTCCCGACGCCGCGGCGTGTGAAAAGAAGCTCGCGGCTGCCCACGTCGGGCCTTCTGCGCGATGCCGCGACGTGGGTTGTTCGCAGCTTTACCTCGTCTGGCAGGCGGGAAAAGACGTCGGGGTCGTCAACACCGTCGCCGATGTGGTGGCGCGCTTCGGGCCGATCGACGACGAGGAGAAGGCCCGTCTCGCGGGTAGCTTCTACGCGGCGAGCATCGGGGCAACATTGCGCTGCAGCGCCGAATCGCCGAAGCGCATCGGCGCGGACGTGTTTCAGCTCCTCACCGTCCAAAACGAAAGCAGGATCGATGGTTGCGGCGGGCCCACGACCACGACGAACACGGCTTCGGTCGTCCAGGTCGACGGCAGAGGAAAGTTCGATGTCCTCGCGTCGGAGTCCGAGTCCACGGTGGTCGCCGGATCGGGAGTGTGCCCAGGGCGCCGGCCACAGGGGCTTCGCGAAGTGCCTCGCTTCGGCGGTGGCTCGGCGGGG
>JAAFHV010000413.1 GCA_013297655.1 Myxococcales bacterium
ACCGCCGCGAGGTCGTCACCCGCCGCACCCGCTTCGAGCTCCGCCAGGCCGAGGCCGAGCGCGAGATCGTCGAGGGCTTGGGCATGGCCACGACCGAGGTCGACCTCGTCGTAAAGACCATCCGCGCGAGCCGCGATCCCGAGGTCGCGCGCGCGGCCCTCATGGCGCTCCCGCTGAAGGGCCTCGAGTCCTTCGTCCGTCGCGCCGGTCGCCCCGAAGAAGAGATCGAGGCGGCGAAGGCCCAGGGCGACTACTTCCTCTCCGAGCGCCAAGCGAAGGCCATCCTGGACATGCGCCTCGCGAAGCTCACCGGCCTCGAGCAAGAGAAGCTCGCGACCCAGTACGGCGAGCTGTCGAACGAGATCACGCGCCTCCGCGGCATCCTCGCGAGCGAGAAGGTGCTCTTCGATCTCATCGTCATGGAGCTCGAGGAGATCCGCTCCAAGTACGCCGACAAGCGCCGCACGCAGATCGTCGAGAGCGAAGCCGACATCAGCGACGAAGATCTCATCCAGGAAGAAGAGATGGTCGTCACCATCTCCCACGCCGGTTACATCAAGCGCACCAGCCCCTCGGCCTACCGCGCGCAGCGACGCGGCGGCAAGGGCAAGGTCGGCATGGAAGCGCGCGACGAAGACTGGGTGAGCCAGCTCTTCGTCTCGTCGACCCACTCGTACGTCTTCTTCTTCAGCGACAAGGGCAAGGTCTACGTCAAGAAGGTCTACGAGATCCCGCTCGCGGCGCGCACGTCCAAGGGCCGCGCGATCGTGAACTTCGTCGGCATGGAGCCGGGCGAGAAGATCGCCGCCGTCGTCGAGATCCCCAAGATCGAGCCGGAGCGCTTCGTGATGACCCTCACCAAGCGCGGCCAAATCAAAAAGACCGAGCTCACCGACTACGAGAACTTCCGCCAAAAGGGCATCATCGGCGTCAAGATCGAGGGCGACGATCAGCTCCTCTCCGCAGTCCTTACGGACGGCAAGCGCGAGGTCCTCATCGCGACCAAGCAGGGCCAAAGCATCCGCTTCCCCGAGGAGCAGGTACGCCCCACCGGCCGCAGCACCATGGGCGTCAAGGCGATCGACGTCGGCGACGACGACCAGGTCGTGGGCTTCACGGTGACGGACGACAAGCGCAAGCACGTGCTCGCCGTGTGCGAGCACGGGTTCGGCAAGCGCACCGACATCGAAGAGTTCCGCATCCAGAACCGCGGCGGCAAGGGCATCATCCTCATCGACGCGAGCGAGCGTAACGGCCCGGTCGTCGACGTGAAGCTCGTCTGCGACGAGGACGAGGTCATGCTCATCACGGATCGTGGCCAAATGCTCCGCACCCGCGTCGGCGAAATCCGGGAAACCGGCCGCAACGCGCAGGGCGTGAAGATCATGAGCGTCGAGGACGGCGAGCGCATCGTCGGCGTCGAGCGCCTCGCCGAGTCTCCGGTCGACGAGGTCGAAGGGATCGAAGGCGAAGGCGGCGTCGAAGCTGCCGAGGGCGCCGAAGCCACCGCGGGCGAAGGCACGAACGGCACGAACGGCAGCACCGACGCGACCGACACCGCCACCACAGAAGGCGACACCGGCGAGCCTCCCCCCGACTTGAACTGAGCGCGGCCGTCTGCGGTAAAGAGCGCGCATGAAGCCCGTCGCCAAGAAGACCTCGCCTTCGCGCGCCACTCCGGCCGCGAAGGCGACGGCCAAGACCAAGACGATCACGACCATCAAGACCACGGCGAGCACGCGCGCGAGCACGCGCGCGAGCGCGACGGAGCTGCTCGCCGCGCTGCGGGCAGCCCACCCGGACGCGCACTGCGAGCTCGATCACGGCTCGCCGTTCCAGCTCCTCGTCGCGACCGTGCTTTCGGCGCAAACGACCGACGTGGCGGTGAACAAGGCGACCCCCGCCCTCTTCGCCGCCTACCCGGACGCGCGCGCCCTCGCGGCGGCACCGACGGACGACGTCGAGGCCAAGATCAGCACGATCGGCATGTTCCGTCAGAAGACGCGGAACATCACCAAGCTCGCCACGATGCTCGTCGAGAAGCACCACGGCGAGGTCCCGCGCACCCTCGACGCGCTCGTCGCGCTGCCCGGCGTGGGCCGCAAGACGGCGAACGTGGTGCTCGGGGTCGCGTTCGGGGTCCCCGAGGGGGTCGTCGTCGACACCCACGTGCAGCGCCTCTCGCAGCGCCTCGGGCTCACCACCGAGACGGAGCCCGAGAAGATCGAAAAGGTGCTCTGCGAGAAGCTGCCGCGCGAGGTGTGGGACATCACGAGCCACACCCTGATTTTTCACGGTCGTCGGGTGTGCTTCGCGCGAAAGCCGGCGTGCGACACCTGCACCGTGAGCGCGCTTTGTCCGAGCGCCTTCGTCGCCGAAGAGGTGGGGCGCAAGCCGAAGCGCGATCGCGGTGAGCCCGAGGGCTCCGCGAAGAACGCGACCGCCACCACGAAGCCCGCCACGAAGAGGGCCGCGAGCGCCAAGACCGCCAAGCCGAACGCGAACGCCAAGACCGCGAGCGCCAAGACCGCGAGCGCCAAGACGACCGCGGCCACCAGGACGACCGCGGCGGGCGGGGACGCGCGTCCAAAGAAGCCCGCGAAGACCGCGAAGAAGCCCGCGAAGCCGCGCGCAGCGACGCGCGGGGCCTCGTAAGCCCACGATGGCGGAGCCTGCGCGATCCGAGACAAGCTCGGCCCGCGAGCCTCGCGACACCAAAAACGCGCGCGCGAAGCGGACGTTCGCCGCGTTCGTCGCCGCTCACATGCTCGCGTACCCGATCACGGCGGTGTGGGCGGCGGCAGCGGTCGTCCCGATCCTCGCACGCATGCCCCCGCGCGAGCTCGCGACCGCGACCCAAGCCGACGCGGTGAGGCACGTGCTCGG
Organism: Myxococcales bacterium; assembly: GCA_013297655.1. Lineage (GTDB taxonomy): Bacteria > Myxococcota_A > Polyangia > Polyangiales > Polyangiaceae > JAAFHV01. The sequence goes on from JAAFHV010000413.1 coordinate 2,887, forward strand.
CGCGCTGCTCTGGCCGTCGATCGCGCTCTTCGTGGGGCTCCACCTCACCGCGATCCCCTGGATGCGCGACGCCCAAGGGACCCGCGGCGCGAAGCTCACCTTGGGGCTCAACGCGCTCGCCCTCGGCCTCGGTCTCGTCTTCGCCGCGGCGGCGTGGGGTTGGCTCTTCACGAGGTGAGGCGCAGGCCGCGCTGGCCACCGGCGGCGTCGAGCGCCGCGGCTCTCCGCCGAGCGCGCGCGGCCTTGCTGCCATAGAAACGAAGGTCCTGCCCCTTTCGCTTGACCATTCCCTCCCTGCGCTCGGTACGCTCCCGCCTCGGAGGTTCTCATGGCCGCGAAGAAGAAGAAGGCGCGTGACACGGGTGGGGATGGGGTCGACGGCGCGGTGCGCGAGGCGCTGACGGCGCTCGCGGCGGCGAAAGCGGCGCTCGCGGCCGTGGGGCTCGCGCGGCTCACGGCCGAGGAGCGCAAGGTGTCGGCCGGGCGCCTCCGGGAGGGCGAGCCGGACACCCTCGAGACGATCTTGAACACGGTGGACGAGCACCCGGCGCTCTTCGCGTCGCTCGCCGATCGCGACGGCGGCAAGGATCCCTCCGCGCTCGAGACCGGCCCCGCGCGCGCGGCGCTCGTGCGGTTCGCGAAGCTCGAGAAGCTCGAGAAAGAAATCGAGGAGCTGCTCGTCTCGGTCTCGGACGATCGCCTCGCCGCCGCGTCGTTCGTGAAGAGCGTCACCGTGCCGGCCTACGGGATCGCGAAGGCCAACGCGCCGGTGAGCGCGAAGCTCCGCAAGTCGATCGCGGGAGCCCTCGACTTCTACGGCAAGCTCGCGCGCACTCGGAAGAAGTAGCGACGGCCACGCGGAGGAGCGCGGAGGAGCGCGGCGCCGGCGGTCCGCCAGAGGGAGCCCGAGGTCCGTGTCTCCCAAGGCGAGCCCGTGGTGCGCCGTCTCGAGCCCGCGGTGCCCCGCGCCGAGCCCGCAGTGCCCCGCGCCGAGCCCGTGGTGCCCCGCGCCGAGCCCGTGGTGCCCCAGAGGGCACCTCGGGTGCTCTTTTTGAACCAAAACGGCACCTTTTTGGGTGCACCCCCGCAAGAGGAATCCCCCGGCTCCGCTCCGTGGAGCTTCGGCGGATCGCGCGCGCCAGCTCTAGGGGAACGAGCCGATCTCCACGCAGTACAAAGCCTGCGGCGCGTCGCAGGTCATGAGCTCGACCGCGCCTGCCTCCGGCCCCGAAAGGGTCGGACGGCCGACGGTGCCCGCGAAGCCCGAGTTTTCGGACGTCCACGCGACGCCCCCCGCTGCGCACCGCTGCCCGCTCGCCGCAGGGTCGAAGCCCCCCGTCCAGACGAGCGCGGTCGTCGAGACCGACGATCCGTCGGCGTGCGCGGTGACGGGGCCGAGCACGGAGCTCGGGTCCCCGACGTTGGCCACCGCGCGCGCACCTCGCGTGCCTCCCTGGCCGGGCACGTACCGAGGGCCCGTGCTGGCCCGAAGCCGCGCCGCGAAGCCGTCGCCCGGGGCGACGCTCAACAGCGCGACGAACGACGTCCCCGCCGGCCTCAGCGTGCGGCCCTCGTTCATGCAGACCGCGTCCGCCGCGACCTGCGCCTCTCCCATCGCGCCCTTCGTGCCACCGACCGAAACGAAGATCGCGCCCCAACGACCGACCGGCGCCCCGTCGACCGCGCGCGCGTCGTGTGGCGTCTCCGCGTCTGCGCCCACCGGTGCCCCGTCGAGGGCGCCCGCGTCGAGCAGTCCTGCCTCGGAGCTCGGGCCGGTCGCGCCATCGGGAGGCGGAGCCGCGGCGTCGTCGGCGGGCGAGACGGCAGCGCCGAACGACGTGCATGCAGACGCGATGGCAGCAAGCATCGCCAAGGCGAGGACACGGGGGCTCATCGTCGAACATTCTGCCACGAGCGAGCGCGACGGGATACGTGCCCTCGCGGTCGTCGCCTGCCTACGCGGCGCGCGCTACTTGCTCTCGAGGTCCTTCTCGACCTCGTCGTACGCGGCCTGCGGGAGCACGCGCTTGCCGCGGGTGAGCAGCCACGACTCGGTCGCGCGCTTCGGATCGGAGTAGCCCTTCTTCGTGCTCCCGGTGATCGCGATGACC
>JAAFHV010000414.1 GCA_013297655.1 Myxococcales bacterium
GAAGGCGCAGAAGGGCGGAAGGGGCGCAGAAGGCGGAAGAGGCGGAAAACGCGGCCTGCCGGGTCATCGCGCGCTCTCGACGTTCGCCTTCCGACATTGCCCGAGAACATCGCTCGCCCGGCCCGCTTGCTCCCGCGCCGCTCGTTGCCAGTGGCCGGTGCCGGATGCGCGGTTAGCGCGACAGGTCGACGCCCTTACGACGCGGCTTTACCGTCGCAGCACTTCTTCGACTTCTTGCCGCTCCCGCACGGGCACGGATCGTTTCGCCCTACCTTGGTGACGGAGACAGGGGTGTGGGCGCGCTTCCATTCGAGGCGGAGCTCGTCGACGCGTGATTGCACGGCAGGGGGCAAGGTGGTGGCGAGGTCTCGGTAAGTCTCGACGAGCTCGTCGAGGACGAACACGCCGTCCATACGCTTGTCGTTCAAGTCGTACGTTTCGATCGCGCGCTCGAGGATGGGGAGGCCTCGCACGTCGCCGTAGTTCGATAGGTTCGCGGCGCCGAGGGCGGGGTGATGGTCGAAGTCTTTCTCGAGAATGGCAAAGATGCGCTCGTCCTCGACGCCGAGCTCGGCGAGCACCGCAGCGAAGGTGTCGCGCGTGCCGACATCTTTGGCGCGGGCGTAGGCCGCGAGCACCGGCTCGAGCGCTTGCTCGCCCCATTCGGGGAGCGCCGCGCCGACGGACTCATGCGCCTGCGACTCCCACGTCGTCGCCGCGAGGAGCGCGATCATGGGCTCGATCGCCTCGACAGGACGGAGCTCGCCGAGCAGCTCGCCCGCGTGCTTCGCCGCGAATTCCGCGGGTTGGCGGCTCGGGTTGCGGGTGTGCTCCTCCAGGAGCCCGATGAGCGCAGGCACCGCCGCCGCGCCCTCTGCGCGCACGGCGTGGAGGATTTCGTCGGCCGGCGTGGGGCCGCAGGTGAGGAGAGCAGAGACGGCTTTGGAGCGTGTGGTCATGGGAGGCTTCGCTGCGTTCGACTACCACGAGAGATCGCGCGTTCGTAGGGAGACGCTGGGTCGTGCGGTCGATGCACGCGGTGATGTCGTATGCGCTCGCCGGCGGTCAGGGAGCGACGTCGACGGCGGAGCGTGAGGGCTGGCGCGACGGGCGCCGAGTCCCAGGTCGTCGCTTTTCCTGCCCGTCCTTCCGGGGCCAAGCGAGGGTTGCGGTGCCCGCGACATCGCCCGCGCGCGCTGGGCGGACCGGTGCGCGAGGAGTACGCTCGCGGGGCGGGCGCGAAGGTGCGCTCGTTCGGGTTGCCGTCGAAGTGGGTCTCACCGTGGAGAGAGCGTTCATGAAGCTGAGTGAAAAAGGCCGTTTTGCCCCGCCGCCGAAGCTGCCCGTGCACGCCGAGGCCGTATCTCGAGCGCTCGCTTCGTGGCCGGAGGTGCACGCGCGCACCCATTGGGAGCTCGGGAACGAGAGCATCGTCGACGGGGCCGACTTCTACGTGGGTGAAGAGGAGATTGGCCACCTTCACCTTTACAGCGAGGCGCATGTGGCCACCGGCGAAAAGCTCGGCAAGGCGCTCATTGGCGCGAAGCTCGCCGCGCCGTTTCGGTGGAGCGCGAAGTTCGTCGTGTTTCGAGTGGCGAAGAGCGCAGACGTGGAGCGCGCGCTTTGGCTCTTCGGGCTCGCGTACGATCGTGTGCGCGGGGTGAGCGTGGAAGAGCTGGTTCGGCGGGTGGAGGCGGTCGCGCAAGGGGCGGCGTAGTGGGGCGGCGCTTCGGCGGCGCGTGCCCAAAAGGGCCGTGTTCGATCGAGGTGCGCCCACGCCACGTGCCACTTGTTTCGGTTCATGGGGGGGGCGATGGGGTCGAAGAAGAAGAACACCTCGAAGGACAAGGAGCCATCGAGCCCGTCGATCGAGACGCAGACGGACGACGGCGGCGGGGCGATCGTGGCGCTCGCCTTCGATGCGGGGCGTCGGCTCTACGCGATCGATGGGAATGGTCGCGTGCTCCAGCTCGCGGACGACGGTGAGCGGTTCACCACGTCGCGCGTGCTGCACGATGCTGCAGCCGATCCGGCGACGGCGCTCGCGGCGTGCGGCGAGGGCGTGGTCGTGGCGGCGGGAACGCATCTGGTCGTGTTCGGCGCAGACGGCGCACGCGAGGCGACGGGCGAGGTGGAAGGGCCCGTGGCGGCGCTCGTGGTGCGCGGCAAAACGGTGTTCGCGCTCGGGGGCGGCTACGTCACGCGCTACGACCTCCAGGCAGACAGGCTCGTCGCCGGTGCGCGGGTCGAGCATGGCGAGGGAATCGCGTTCGACCTCGACCTCGATGACGCCGCGAAGCGGGCATTGGTCATTAGGGACCGCAAGATTGTCGAGATCCTCGATCTCGGCGCGAAGAAGGTGCTTCACACCTGGGAGCGGAAAGGGCTCGGGAGCTCGCGCGTAGACGACGTTGGCGCGCGGTTTCAACCGGGAAAAGACGCGGTGCTCTCGGTGTCGGACGCGGGGGGCTATTGCCTCGATCGGGTCGCGACGAAGACGGGGCGCGTCACCGGCAAAGCCCAAGAGCACATGGCATCTTCGGTGCTCGGCCCGCTCGTGCTCGACGTGAGCCGTCGTGTCGCCGCGGTGGGCGTGACCGGTGAGGACGTGGAGGTCGTCGAGCTCCCCGAGGCTCGATCTCGGTTCCTGCTCGACCCCGTGCTTACGGACGCGATGGCAAAGTCGCTCGCTTCTCTCACGAGGGTTCCCAAGTTCAAACCGTTCGGGCCGGGGCTGTGGAAGCGGAGCGGCTCCGATCCCGCGCCGCTCGCGCCGAGCACCCTCACCGCGATGGCCGTCGACGACGGAGGGGCGCACGTGGCCGCCGGATACGCCTCCGGTGAGGTGCTGCTCGCCGACACCGCGACCGCGCGCATCGTGTCGACACGACGCGCGGTGCTCTCCGAGGGCCGGTGCCGCCACGTGATGCCCCTGCCCAACGTGATCGCGACTGGCATCGATGGAAACGACCTGTGGCTGGTCGGCGCAGAGGGCACTCGAATCGTCGATATCGCGACGTCGACGTTTCGTGACGGTCCACGGCTGCTCGTTCCGCGAGAGATGGGCGGGTGGCATGAAGCGAGCGGGCTCACGTTCGAGGACGACGTGGTCGTGTGGTTCGGCGGGAGCGAGAGCGTGCGGTTTTCGCGGAGCAGCGGGGAAATCCTCGCGCGCATCGAGCTCCCTAGCTCCGAGAGCTGGCACACGAGCCTGCTGCACGGAGGCGAGATGGTGTTCGTCGAGAGCGCCGACGTGGAGGTCTCTGGCTTTCCGCTCCTCGCGCGCGATCTCGGCACTGGCAAGGTGCGCTCGCTGGGCCGTTTCGTGCGCGACAAGAAGCGCTTTCCATTCGGCGAGAAGGGGTGGAAGGACTGGTTCAGGCTCGGCTCTCTCGGCGGCGAGCCCACGATCACGTTGTGGCCCGGAAAGGGCATGGTCGTAGCGCAAACGCACCTCTTCAATCTCGAGACGCTCGCCGTCGGCGATCAATTGCCGTGGGAGACGAGCGAGGCCGAAGGTCGCCTGCTCGTGACCCAGACCGAAGAGTTCGACGGTGTGATGGTTCGCGATCTCGTCGCCGGCGCAGAAATTCGTCGCGTGGCGTTCGGACCGGGTGAGCGTTATCGGAGCCGTGGTCGCTACGACGTTGGCTCCGGCACGCTCGCGAGCACGGTGTCGAGCTCGCGGATCGGCGTTTGGGATGGCGCGGGCACGAGGCGCTTTTCGCTGCCGGGGCACCGTGATGGGGAGGTGTATGCGCTCGCGGTCGGGGGGCAGGGGCTTGTTTCGTGGGATCGGTTTTGGCTGCGGTTTTGGGACCTGCGGTGATGGGTCTGCTCTAGTTCCATCACCCAGACACCGAAGGACTCTGGAGGGGTTGGCCATGATCGCGACGAGCCGTACTCGCGCCCGCACGCCCGTGCCTGGGGGCTCGAGCCGCTGCGCGCCGCCGCGCACCTCGCATGACGCTCCTTGGTTCTCCTCGACGCTCGCGCGTGCCAGGCATCTCTTCGCCGCGCGCCGCCTCGCACCTCGCATGGCTCTCCTTGGGTTCTCCTCGACGCTCGCGCGGTGCGAGGCGTCTCTCCGTCGCGCGCCGCCGCGCACGTTGCATGATGCTCCTTGGGTTCTCCTTGACGCTAAGGCCGTGCGAGGGCATCTCTCCGCCGCGATGGAGGAGACCCGGGCGCTCGTGGATCGCGCCGTCGGAGGCGACAAGGCCGCGATTCGCGCGCTCGTCGCGCGGCTCGGTCCCGTGGTCCGCACGTCGGCCGCGCGCGTTCTCTTTCGCTACAAGGCCCGCGCACGCGGCCGCGACCTCGGTACCGAGTGCGAGGACATGGCCCAGGAGGCCATGATCGCCCTCTTCGAGGACGGCGCGCGTGTGCTCGGGACGTGGTCGCCCGAGCGGGGGGCCTCGCTCGAGACGTTCGCGCGGCTCGTCGCGGAGCGGACCGCGCTCTCCATTCTCCGGAGCGGAAAACGAAGCCCGTTCACCGAAGACCCCACCGAGGAGGAGCATCTCGGATTCCTCACTTCGGATACCCCGAGCGCGGAAAGGCACGCCATATCGCACGACGCGCTCGTGCGGCTCCACGACCGCCTGAAGGCGGAGCTGCCCCCAAGGGGATACCTGCTCTTTCTCCGCCTCATCGTCGAAGAAGGCGACGTCGATATCGTCGCGAAGGACCTCGGCATGGCGCGCGACGCGGTCTATGCTTGGAAGTACCGCTTCTCCTCGGCGGTGAAGGCCATCGCCGAGGGCCTCGACCCGGCCATGTTGGAGGGCTTCCCGTGAGCGACGCGCCGACCTTGGAACAGCTTCGGAATGTCGCGCTGGTCGACGCCGCGCGCACCGACGAGCTCGTCGCGCGCGCGAGGGCGGGCGTGCCCGCCGAGGGCGACGAGGAGGCCTTCGTTCGTGAGGCACTCGGCCGCGCCGACGACGCGGCGCTGTTCGCTCGGCTAGGCGTCGCCGCCGAC
>JAAFHV010000415.1 GCA_013297655.1 Myxococcales bacterium
ACGAGGAAAAAGAAGAGCTGTCGTCGGTTCACGTCGAGAGCCTACGAGCGGGCCTACGAGCGCGCCCGGACACCGATTCGGACATCGCGCGGGGACGTGAGCGGCGCGGCGCGTGGTACGACGTCGTGATGCACCTCGACGCTGCCCTCGTTGCCCTCTCCGTCGCGGCCCCGACCACAGGCGCCAGCGTCGACACTGCGCACGACGCGGAGGCCGTCGCGCGCAGTGTCGACTATCTGTCTTCCCCGGCGGCGCTGGCGAGCCTCGAAGTCGATAGTTATTGGCCAAAGTGGGACTCGCCCTGGTGGCACATGTTGCTGCTCCACGAGCGCGGGCAGTCGTCGCTCGTCCCCAGGGCGGCCGTCACGGCGATGGTCGCGGCGCTGGATCGGCTTCCGCTCAAGATCTTTCCCATTCATCCGGGCGACGTGCCCGCCGGTGTCGACGTGTACCGCGACTCGTCGTGCCACTGCGCGCTCGGCTCGATCGTGCCCGTGCTCCTCGCGTGCGGTGTCGACGTGGACCGCGAGCTGCCCTGGGCGCGGGATTGGTTCGGTCGATACCAAATGAGCGACGGCGGGCTCAACTGCGATCCCGACGCTTACCTCGCCAAGGGAGAGGTGCCAAGCTCGATGGTGGGCACCGTGGCGCCGCTGGAGGCCATGCTCGCGTTGACACGAGAAAACCCGCGCCCCCAAGACCTCGCGGTGCTCGACCGCGCCGCCTCTTTCCTCGTCGCGCGGCGCCTGTCGCGAGGCTCCGAGAGCGTGCAGAATGCATCGGAACGCGACTCCGCTCGTGCGTGGGCGGATATCACGTTTCCGCGGTTCTACTTCTACGATGTCCTGCGCGGGCTCTCGGCGCTCCTCGCCTGGGCGACGCGACGGCGGCGGACGCTCGCGTGGTCGTCCATCGCGGACGTGGTCGTCGCGCTCCTCGCTCGCTTCAGCGACAGCGACGGACGAGGAGGGGTTCGTATCGGGCGTAGGGCGTTCGACGGCGCGAGGACACGCCTCTGCTCCGCGGGCGGGCAATGGACGAGCGGTCATCCCGAGTCGAGCTTTCCCCTCTTGGAGGCCTCGAGCCAGCTCGACGACGTGTCGCCGTTCTTGACGGAGGAGTGGCGAGTTGCGCGTGAAGCGCTGCTCGCGCTCCATCGCGACGGGTTGCTCACCGCCGAGTGAACCGAGCTCGATCGTGCGGTCGGCGACGACGCGAGCTCGCCGGATCGTAGCAAGATGCCTCGTGGTCGCGGTCGCGGCGCCCGCGCCACCGTAAGCGCGTACGATGGAGGAATGCGCGCGCTCGCCGCAGCGATCATGGTCTCGGTCCTCTCCTTTGCTCCGCTCCTCGGGTGCTCCAAGCGCGAGCCGGTGGGGGAACCCGTGCCCGTCGCTTCTTCGTCTGCGTCCACGCCCGTCGCCGTGTCCACGAGAGCGCTCCCCTCGGTTGCGGTGGCTTCCGCTCCGCTCGCCTCGCACGCGAACCCTTGCCCCGCCAAAGGACCGTGCCGAGTGTTGCCCCTCGGCGACTCCATCACGTTCGGAGTCGGTGGCTCGGCGGGGGGATACCGTGTCCCGCTGTTCCGCATCGCGCGCGAGAAAAACAAGGACATCACGTTCGTCGGCCGTCAGCAGAATGGTCCGCCAATCGTCGACGGTGCCGCGTTCCCGCGCGGGCACGAAGGGTATCCTGGCTACACGGTCGAGCCGTGCGGCGGTCGGTCCGGGCTCGCTCCTCTCGTGGACGGAGCTTTGCTCGCGGGCCGGCCTCACGTCGTGCTGTTGATGATTGGCACCAACGACGTCGGCGCCGGGTGCGACCTCGCGACGTCGTTCGGTGCGCTCGAGCGGCTCGTCACGACCATCACGCAGGGCGCCCCCGAAGCGACCTTGGTCGTCGCCACGCTCGTGCCCTCGCAAGACGAGGCGTTCGACGCGCGCGCCGCTGCGTACCACGCGGGCATCCCGAAGCTCGTCGCAGGCCATGCCGCACGAGGACAAAAGGTACGCTTCGCCGACATGCGCGCCGCCTTCGAGGGCGTCCCTGCCTATCGAAGCGCGCTCCTCGCAGACGTGCTGCACCCGAACGACGCGGGCTATGCCGTGATGGCCAAGACATGGGCGGCGGCGATGGGAATGGCGCAGTAGGTCGAAGTGCGCCCCGACCGCTCACCCTCGTCAATGCAGTTGCGCGCTCGACCTGCGCATGGAAGGTTCTCCTTCGATGTTCGCACGCCCCCTCTCTTTCCTTCCTTTCGTGCTCGCCACCGGAGCCTTCGCGCTCGCTGCCTCCTGCGGGAGCGATCGCCGCGTCGTCGACGATGGAACGCTCGACGGGGGAGGGCCCTCGTTCCCCGACGCGGGCGATCTCTCCTGCAAAGGTGGGAAGATGTGTGTCGGTAATGCCATTCACGCCTGCGAGGGTGACAACAAACCCGGCGCGAAGGTCGGCGAGTGCAACGGCAAGACCGAGGTGTGCATCGGCGGTGAGTGCCAAAAAGGGTGCGCCGCGGCCGACCTACTCACGTCGAACGTGGGCTGCGAGTTCTGGGCGGTCGACCTCGACCAAGAGAACGACTTCTCGAACAACGCCGCGAGCGCGCCCTGGGGCCTCGTGCTCTCGAACGCGGGCGACAAGCAGGCCGAAGTGTTCATCGACCAGAACGACGCCGCCCCCGGGCAGCCGGTGAAGATCAACCTCTTCAAGCGCGTCGTCATCGAGCCGGGAAGCCTCGCCACCGTCGAGATGCCCACCCGCGAGGTGGACGGCAGCACCCAGGGCAAGAACGAAGGCCCCGGCACGATGCTCTCGTCGAACGCGTTCCGCGTCACGTCGACCCAGCCGATCATTGCCTATCAGTTCAACGCGCTGCGCTCGCAGTTCTCGAACGACGCGTCGCTCTTGCTACCCACGGGCAGCCTCGGGTCCATCTACCGCGTGCTCTCGTGGCCGGCCGGAAAGCCGATCTCCATCCTCGGGAGCCCGATCGATCGCGGCTACGTCACGATCGTCGGCACGCGCGCCGGCACCCAGGTGCAAGTGAACGTGTCGAACGCGATCGTCGCCGGCGGCACCGTCCCCGCGACGGCGAAGGGAGGCATCGTGACGGCGACCCTCGGCCCCTACGACGTGCTCAACCTCGAGACCGACGGCTTGCCTGGCGACATGACCGGCACGGTGGTCAATGCGTCGCAGCCGGTGGCCGTCTTTACCGGGACCGAGCTCTCCGGCGCGCCGGGCACGAAGAAGCCGCCCCCTCCGTCACCGGAGGCGAAGCAGTGTTGCCTCGACCACATCGAAGAGCAGCTCTTTCCGGTGGAGTCGTACGGAAAGAAATTTGCCATTCCGCGGAGCCCGGTGCGCGGCTCTTCGTATGTCGATTTCGACATCCTTCGTTTCATGGGCGTCGCGCAAGGCGCGGTCGTCAAGACGAACCTGCCCCCGCCAGACGACCAGTTCACGTTGAACCCCGGCGAGGTGCGTGAAACCTACACGGATCGCGATTTTGTCGCCGAGGCGAGCGAGCCTATCGCGATTGGCCAAATCCTCGTGAGCCAGGAGTACACCGAGAACGTCATCGGCGATCCGTCGCTCACCATTTTCCCGGCGATCGATCAGTTCCGCCAGGACTACCTCTTCCTCGTGCCCGCCTCGTGGGACAAGAACTACGTCGCGATCTCGATGCCAGAGGGCACGAAGCTCACGATCGACGGGAAAGACCCCGCCGGTTGCGTGACGGCGCCCCTCGGGCCCCTCGACGGAAAAACCTGGACTGCCATGCGTTGCCCGCTCGCCGAGGGCGCCCACAAGATGGCCGCCGACAAGGAGTTCGGGATCGTGGCCTATGGCTACGGTCGCGCAGGCTCCTATGCTTTCGTCGGCGGCGCGAACGTCAAGAAGATCTACAACCCGCCCCCGATTCGCTGAGGCGCGGCTTCGTCCGTCGTTGGGCGTCGCTCGTTCGTTCCGCGTTCGCCGCGCGCGAGCTGTCGCAGCGACGCCACGTGGCCGAACAGCGCGAGCGGAACCAGGAATCCAGGCAAGAAGACGAACGGGAGCTCGGCTACGACCGTGTTCTCCACGCCGGCCCACGGCAGGTGGAGCGGGCCCGGCATGGTCGTGATTGCCATTCCCACGATGTTCGCGAGCAGCGCGAGCGAAGCCACGTTCCACACCAAAAGCACGCGTGACCCCGCTCTTCGCGTGTGCACCAGATAGGCGACGAGGGGCGCGGACAGCCCCACGAGCACGTCGAAGTTCCGCCCCTCGAACGTGAGGTGAATCGGCAGTCGTCCGGCGGCGAAGAGCGAATAGAGCATGAGCTCGATCGGCACCCGCATCGTCTGCATCGCGACGGGCCACGCGCGGGGCGCCGCGTCGAGGAGGGCCCCCGCTTCGGGCCGCCTGCCGACGAACGTGAAGAGGGCGAGCGCGCCTCCCAGCACGAGGAACATCGGCGGTGGCCGAAGGTCGAAGCGCGCGAGGAGCCCCGACGAGGCGAGCGCAGCCAGCACCGCGAGCCAGGCGACGATCGCGGCAGCGAGCCGCGTCGCGCGTGCGCTCGCGTCGACGGGCGAGAATCCGGCCCGAATCGCGGCGGAGCGGACTCCGACCACGAGCGCCACGGCGACGACGGCCACGATGGCCACGATGAAGACGGACGAAAAGAGCAGCATGAGTGCCTCCGACCACGCACCTTTGCCGTTCCCGTGCCACCCGCGACTTCGCGATTTCGAGCCTTTTTTCGCCGTCGAGCTGTAAGGATTTCCGTACAGCGGTGACGTTCCTCCGTACACATCGTGCGCGCTTGCTCGCGAGAAACGACCGCGAGATGCTCGGCACGGAACGTTCGTGGTCTCGCTCGGTCCTTCGGACCTCCCTCCCCACGGTCCATCGTGCCCCCCGTCCGAGCTTCGCTCGTCCGGTTGGCACGAAGGGTTCATGGCGTCGCTCGGTCCTTCGGACCTCCCTCCCCAC
>JAAFHV010000416.1 GCA_013297655.1 Myxococcales bacterium
GCCGGCCGCGGAGATCGAGGTCGCCGTTGACCACGTCGCCGATCGCGTTGATGAGCTTGATGATGAGCTTCGCGATGCGGTAACCGGGGGCTGCCTTGGCGCCGAAGAGCACCGTGCGGCCCACCTCGAGCGCCTTCGGATCCCGCTTCGCGTCGAGATAGAGACGCACCACGTAGAGCGCATTCAAGAGCTGGCGCTTGTACTCGTGGATGCGCTTGATCTGCACGTCGAAGAGGGAGTCGGGGTCGAATTTGAGGCCGAGCTTCTGGTTTACGTAGTTGGAGAAGCTCACCTTGTTCTTGCGCTTGATCCCCGCGATTTTCTCGACGAATCCGGCGTCGCTGGCGTAGGGTGCGAGCTTCTCGAGCTCGTCGAGGTTCGTTATCCAATTCGGCCCGATGGCGTCGGTCACGAGGGCGGACAAATCGGGGTTGCAGTGGTGGAGCCAGCGCCGCGGCGTGACACCGTTCGTCTTGTTGCTGAACTTCTCGGGGGTGAGCTCGGCGAAGTCTTTGAGCACGTCGCGCTTGAGGAGCTCGGTGTGGAGCGCGGCGACTCCGTTCACCGCGTGCGAGCCGATGACGGCGAGGTGCGCCATGCGAACGCGCTTCTCGGTTCCCTCTTCCACGATCGAGAGGCGCGCGAGTCGCGCGTCGTCACCGGGGAAACGCGCCTGAATGGCGCGAAGGAAGCGGCGGTTGATCTCGTAGATGATTTGGAGGTGGCGCGGGAGGATGCGCTCGAACATCGCGACGGGCCACTTCTCGAGCGCCTCGGCGAGGAGGGTGTGGTTCGTGTAGCCGAGGGTCGCGACCGTGATCTCCCACGCCTTGTCCCAAGGCTGCTTGTGGAGGTCGACCAAGACGCGCATCAGCTCGGCGACGGCGATCGCGGGGTGCGTGTCGTTCAGTTGGATGGCGTTCTTGTCGGCGAACGCGTCGAACGAGGCGTGGGTCTTCTTGTAGCGGCGGACCACGTCCGAGACGGCGCACGCGACGAAGAAATACTCTTGTTTCAGGCGGAGATCGCGGCCCGCCTGGTTGTTGTCGTTCGGGTAGAGGACCTTGCTGATCACCTCGCTCGCGTTCTTGTCCTCCACCGCGCGCACGTAGTCGCCGTCGTTGAAGACTTGGAGGTCGAAGTCGTTCGAGGAGCGCGCTTGCCATAGGCGGAGCGTGTTCACGGTGTCGTTGCGATAACCGGCAATCGGGGTGTCGAACGGAATGCCGAGCACGCGCTGGGTCGCGGTCCAACGGGCGGTGAGGTTGCCGTGGTCGTCCACGCCTTGGTCGACGCGGCCACCGAAGTTTACCGTGACCGCGTACTCGGGCCGAACGTGCTCCCACGGGCTGCCGAAGCGGAGCCACTCGTCCGGGCGCTCCACTTGCCAGCCGTTCTTGATCTCCTGATCGAAGATGCCGAACTCGTAGCGAATGCCGTAGCCGTAACCGGGGAGGCCGATGGTGGCCATCGAGTCGAGGAAACAAGCCGCGAGGCGACCGAGGCCGCCGTTGCCGAGGCCCGCGTCCGGCTCGTCCTCGAGCACGTCGGCGAGATCGAGCCCTTCCTCTTTCAGTAGCGCGTCGGCCTTCGTCCACAGGTCGAGGGCGTGAAGGTTGTTGGAGAGCGCGCGCCCGAGGAGGAACTCGGCGGACAGGTAGTAGATGCGCTTCGCGTCGCTGCGCGAATACGTCTCTTGCGTCTGTGCCCAGCGGTACGAGAGGCGGTCTCGCACGGTGAGTGCCAGTGCGAAGAACCGGTCGAGCGCGGTCGCGTTGACCGTGCGCTTTCCGAGCGAATAGTTCAGGTGGTCGGTGAACGCACGCTTCAGCGTGACGGGGTCCATGCCCGTGCGGTCGTCCTCGACTTTGACTTGCGGCGCACGATCTTTAGAGCCTTCCATGGTGCCCAGCGTACGCGGCGAAAGGGGCGAATGTATACGTTTCTATCCTCGCGATAAGGCGAGGGAATTTTGGCGGTCGACCCGCGCCGACGGAGGCCGCGTGAGGCGCGGAGGCGCGCCTGCGAGCGCACCCGATCGCACGGAGCTCCTGAACGTTCGAGCGGAGCGATGGGCGCTCTGCTCGTTCGCGTGGCTCAATCGAAGCGCTCGGACCGTCGTGTTTCCTCGCGAGATGCGTGTATCTTCTCGTCTTCGCCTTCTGCCCATCGGGAGGCGCGGGCGCGATGTGCTCCGTCGGCGTTCGCGTCGCCGGAGTCTGCGCGCTCACCTCGGCGCGCTGCGAGCCACATAGGGAAGATTCGTTATCCGCGCCACGTGGGCAGCGAGACGTGGGTAGTCGAGAGGGACGACCTCGTAGAGCGCCAAGTGATCCCACAGCGAGACGAGGTGGAAGCCCGCGTACGACGGTGGACCGGTGAACACCTCGGCCCGTGCTTCCAGGTAGGCAAGCCCCGCGGGGATGGACTCGAGGATCTTGCCGAAGCGTCGGTGCGCGCCGGTGTCGGTCCCGGTCCGCCGCGCGAGGATGATCTCGACCTCGGCCGCCATGACGCCGTTCATCACCGCGCGCGCGTTGAGCGCGTCGACGTCGCGCGTCGCCACCGCAAACTGGTCGTTCGGATCGTGGAGGGCAACGAGGTAATAGGCAATGTGGTCGGAGTCGAACACGGTGCGATCGGCGTCGACCAGGGTGGGCACCTTCATGAGCGGATTCGGCCCGAACGCCGGCGCGGAGGCTTCCGCGACGTTGCCCACGTCCTCGAGGGTCGCGTCGAGGCCCCACGCGTCGAGGAGGATCCTGACTTTTCGGGAGAAGTGCGACTTGGGGGTATAATAAAGCTTCATCGGTGGTCGAGGTCCGGTGAGAGACGCACCGTCTCGGGGCGAGGATAGGGGCGACGGGGCCGCGGTCAACGCTGGGGCACGCGCGCCGTCCAGGGGCGTTCACGTGTCGAACCCCTCCTGCGGCGGTGCGACGACCTCGTCATCGCCCCGCCACGGGAGCCAAGGTTGCGTCGAGCCGCAAGATCGCGCCCGTGTGCCCGCGGCCGGTCGCCGTTCGAAGCCCTGTTCGTCGAGCGCGGGCTTGTCTATTCTCCCCGAAATGGAGCCCGCCGTGCAGAATCTACGAGCGACTTGGGACAAGTACACGACCGTCTTGAACGCCACCACCCGCGAAGAGAAGGGCCGCGCGCTCGCCGAGTGCGCGATCGAAGCGGTCGCCTACACCGATCCGATGATGTCGATCCGCGGTACCGACGCGCTCGTGGGCTACATGCTCTCCCTGTTCGAGATGAACCCAGGCGGCACCTTCGAGACGACGTCTTTCGTGGCGCACCATGGCCGGAGCCTCGCCAAGTGGGACGTCAAAAACGCGAGCGGCGTGCGTGTCGGCGAAGGTAGCTCGTATGCCGAGTACGACGAGAGCGGGCGCATTTCCTCCGTCGCCGTGTTCTTCGCGACCTGATTCGGGAGTCTGCCGAGCCACTGGACGAGCGTGATACACCGGCGTCGGGCGATGGCAGAGTCGCCAACGCTCCCGCCCGGCGCTCGCCCGTCGCGCTGGAGGCCCCGCAGCGTTCGTGGGACGCTTCCGTGATGCTCGGAAGGCTCGTCGCGCGAGGGCTTCGTGGTTTGGTCGGGGCGCCGGAGAGAGCGCTTGCTCGACAGTTCTCGGCTCGCATGGCGCGAGGAGAGCGCGCGGCGAGTGAGCGCCGTTTCGACGACGCCCGTCGTGCCTTCGAAGGAGCCGTCGCGATCGGGGAGCTCGCGTTCGGTCCAGAGTCGCTCGAGGTCGCGAGGGCGCTCGGCGATCTCGGGAGCGCCATCGCCCGCGCGCGAATCGACGCGCACGCGCACACGCTCACGACCCCCGAGAGCTTCGATATCGCGAAGCGTATGCTCGACATTTACGAGCGCGCATACGGCACGAATGATAGGCGACTTCACCATCCTGTGGAGCATTATGGCGCGGCACTCGAGGGCATGGGTCGCCTCGGCGAAGCACTGGCCACTTACGAGCGTGCGGCGGCGCTCGCGGAGCCTCTCGAGGACGGCGACTCGCTGCTCCTCCTTCGGTTGTCGAAGGCGCTCGCGCGGGCAGGGAGAATCTCCGACGCCCTCGACCTCGTCGACCGCATCGAAGCATTCCCGGGGTTTGGCGCCATGATCGCGCCTTCGGCCTTGGTCATCGTGGAGCAGTCGTGCCCGTTCGCGTGCGCGAACGCCGGGCGTGTGCTCGCGAGCGTCGAGCGCATGCTCGAGGCCACGACGAGCGCCGACGAGAGGCTGCCATTGCTCGAGTCGCGCGCGCGCACGCTCGTGCGCCTCGGGCGCCGCACCGAGGGGGAGCGCGCCGCCGAAGAGGTCTATGCCGCGCAGGTGGCGCGCGGCGCCATGCACGAGCACATCGCGCTGCGGGCGTGGATGAAGGCGGCACTGGGGTAAGAGCGCACGGTGGTGACGTCGCCGCTTCCGGTTCTGTGTTCGACCCGCTGGCGCAGAAGGCAAACCGTCCCCGGACACCACGTTTTCCGTCGCGGGACACCCCACGAGCACCCGCAACCGCGGAATTTCGCGGCTCCCGTCGTGGCACGGAATACGCACTAGGCGCGGCATGCCTTCGCAGCTCCACGAAGCACTCAAGCTCCTCTTCGAGCTCGACGAGCATTTCCTCCTCGATCTGCTCCCGGGCGCCGGAATTTCGGTCGAGGGGCTCGTGATCGAGGGCACCTTGCCCACCTCGGTCTCGGTACCCGAGCTGGCGTCCGACGCGTGCCTTCGCCTCCGTTACGCCGATGGCGCGCGTTGGATCGTGGTGGTCGAGGTCCAGCTCGGCATCGACGAGTCCAAACGATGGACGTGGCCGGTGTACGAGACGGAGGCGGCGCGCCGCGGACAGGCCCCCGCGAGCGTGCTCGTGCTGACGGTCGACGAGAAGGTCGAGGCGTGGGCGACGAGCACCG
>JAAFHV010000417.1 GCA_013297655.1 Myxococcales bacterium
ATACGCCTCCGAGCACGGCCCGGTCGTCCGCACGAAACAGGGCGCCTGGGCGGTGCGCTACGGGGGCATCGATCGCGCTATTTTCTCGGGCGAGCAGTGGTACCGAATGAACCGCGCAACCACGTTCGCGGAGTGGCAAAAGGCGATGCGCGCCGGGGCGATACCCATGTTCAATACCGTGTACGCCGATCGCGACCACGTTCATTATGTGTACAATGCATCTTTGCCGAAGCGCCTCCCGGGGCTCGATTGGGGCAAGGTGCTGCCGGGCAACCGGCGCGACCTCGTGTGGAAGGACTACCTCACGCAAGACGAGCTCCCCCACGTGACGGACCCGAAGAGCGGCTTCGTGCAGGCGTGCAACTCGTCGC
Source organism: Myxococcales bacterium (assembly GCA_013297655.1). GTDB lineage: Bacteria > Myxococcota_A > Polyangia > Polyangiales > Polyangiaceae > JAAFHV01. The sequence continues at coordinate 372 of JAAFHV010000417.1, forward strand.
CGTTCGTCGCGACCACGGGCGACGAAGCGCCGAAGGCGACCCAGTTCGACGAGACGCTCGGGATCGTCGATCCGGTCACGAACCGCGCGCGGCGGACGCTCGCCCGGATCGGCGATCCGAAGGTGCCGGTTTCGCGCGAAGACTTCGCGAGCATGAAATGGGACGACACCTACGCCCCCGAGTCCCAAATGGTGAAGGACGTGATCGAGCCGCTGACGGCGCGCAGGTTCGCGACCGATCGCGAGCGAGAGGGGCAGGCGATGCTCGCGCGTTGGGATCGCCGCGCGCGGGTCGATTCCACCGAGGCGGCCCTCGCGATCCTGGTGTGGAGAGGAGTGAACCCCGACGTCGCGGGTGGAAAGAGACCCGCGGTCGACGTCGTCACCGCCTTCGCGCGAGCGATCGCGTGGCTAGAAGCGGCTTTCGGAAAACTCGACGTGCCGCTCGGCCAAGTTCAGCGTCTGCGGCGGGGTACCGTCGACCTGCCCGTCGGCGGCGGCCCTGAAGTGCTCAATGCCACCTACACGTCGGACAAGGGCGATCGCCTGGTCGGCACCCAAGGCGACTCGTACGTGCTTTTCGTGGAGCTAGGAAAAGAGAAGACGGTGTCACGCTCGATACATCAATACGGTGCGTCGTCCCGGCCGGGCTCCAAACACTACGCGGATCAGGCCTCGCTCTTCGTGAGGCACGAGCTCAAACCTACCTTTCGCGCACCCGAGGAACTGGCCGCACACACCGAGCGGGCGTACGCCCCTGGAGAATGAGCGAAACTCGCGGTACCGCTCGGCGCGATCACGGCTATCATGCACGAGTGTCTCGAAGCGACGATACCAGGCTCGCCCTCCTCCGCGCGGCAGAGCGACTCATCCTCACGGACGGCGTAGCTGCCGTCTCACTGCGCGAAATCGCGGTCGAGGCGGGTCAGCGAAACCACTCGGCCGTGCTCTATCACTTTGGCGACAAGCGAGGCCTCCTCGACGCCATCCTGGAGCGTCACTCGCAGCCGATCCAAACCGGCTGGATTGCCACGTTGAAGCACGTCGAGTCTTGGGGCGCGCTCGATCTCCCGAAGCTCGTCTCGCTCCTCGTCCGCCCCATCGTCGACAAGCTCGACGACGCGGATGGTGGGCGCGCCTACGTGGTGGTCTGCGCGGAGCTGCTCTCGAATCGCCAGTTCGCCCTCACCACGATGCGCGCCGCTCGCGCCGACGGTGCGCTCGCGATCTGCGAAAAAATCGTAGAGCACTTGCCTTCGCTCCCGCCCGCCCTCCTCGAGCTCCGCATGACGCGCGTCGCGAGCATGATTTACACGGGCACGGTCGACTACCTACGTCTGTCCGAAGCCGGAGCCGAGATCACGCGCGAAGCGTTCGTGACGGACCTCATCGAAGCGATCGTCGCGATGCTTTCGGCGCAGTCGGCCGAGCGGCTCACGGCTCCAATCGTGGCGGAGGCGTCAGGCGTCATGCCTCGCCGCGTCGCGCCTTCCGCCGCCGACGAGGGCGCTCGCGAGTCGAAGCCGGCGCGACGCGGCCCACGGAGCCGCGTCTCTTAGGCGCCCGGTCGAAATGGGTGTGTCAGCTTCCGTCGAGACCGACGCGAGGCTGGTGCCCGAGGAGCGAGCACCGGAAGTCCTACTCCGGTAGTCCTGAGGAGCGGAGCGACGAGCCGCAGCGAGAGGATCGGCGGGAGATGGCACACCCATTTCGACCGCGCCGCGTCTCTACGAAGCGCGTGCGTCTTGGGCTCGCCGCGCCTGGCGCGAGGCGGCCATTGCCTCGTGACGCACAGCACGAAGAGAGCGGGGCACCACGCCAGATGGCGCCCCGCTGCGGTCAATCGTTGTTCACGGCATACTTCACGAGCACTACCCCCGAGCGGTAGGTGGTGGTCTCGATGTGCGCGAGCGCGAGGTGCTCCACCCCCTCGGGACCGAAGAGGTGCTTGCCGCGTCCGAGCAAGATGGGATTGAGCTTGATCCAGAGCTCGTCCACCAGCTTGGCGCGGAGGAGAGAGGCGGCAAAACGGCCGCCGCCGGCGAGGTAAACACCTCCTCCCTCGCCGCGCTTGAGCGCGCCCACCACCGGCGCGGGATCGCCCGAGTGAATCGAGACGTTCTTCGGGAGAGCGGGTACGGAGAGGTTCTCCGAGAACACGTGGGTCTCGAGCCACGGATACGGGTCGAGCACCCCCATTCGTAGACCGATGTCGTAGGTGACTCTGCCCATCACCACGGACGAGTAGGCTTTCAGGTGTACGAGATAGGCATCTACGTGGTCTCCCGCCATCGGGAAGCCGTCGTAGGAGTCGTCTTCGCGCGCGATGTATCCGTCGATCGACGTGGCGACATGATAGGTGAGCTTTTGCATTTGGACCTCGAATTGGCGCGCCAATTGTGGCGCGCGGCTGAAACGACATGAACGGCACCGCTGCGCTCGTCCGCCGCGCACGCACGAGCGAGCGCGTGACGTGGCGATCCGAACCGGCGGAACGCAGAACGCGAGAGCCGCGCATCACGCGACGACGCGTGTGCGGAGGGGCCCTGCAAGGGTGGCCGTGACCTATTTCAGCGAGAGGAGGTCATGAGACGGCGCGAGGAGCGCCGGAGAGAAACGTTAGCCGCGGCCGTCTCGGTCGGCAACCTTCGATGCTTCGCGTCGTTGGCGTTCGGCGCGACACGATCGAGTCGTTTGCCTCTCTCCCAGTGGCCACGATCGCCGCTCGCGCCATGGGCGCCCCACGAACCGCTCGGCGGGAGCGGTGCCTCACCACGGCCAGGCGCGCGGTCGTGCACGGATCGGGCTGCACATCTTCGTCGTCGTGCGTTCGTCGGGGGCCGCGAGCGTACGCGAGGCCGTGGCCCGCCCGCACCGGAGGAGGAAATCTGGTACTCCCCGCGGAGATGACCTTCGATCCGTCGAGTCGCGCGCGCCTGACACGGGTCGATCTCCCTCGTTTTCCGGACGATACCCTCTTCCACAAGGCCGCCCGTGTGGCTTGCGAGGTCGGCATTCTGCCGCGGAAGGAGCTCTACGAGGCGTGGGAGGTCGCCCGTCGCGCGCGGCGAATCTTTCGTGGCGGCCGGGTCGTCGACCTCGCGTGCGGCCACGGGATGCTCGCGGTCCTGATGCTCCTCCTCGATGCCACCAGCGAAGGTGCGCTCGCCGTCGACAAGAAGCTCACCAAGAGCGCGCCCTTGCTCCTCGACGCGTTCGTAGCGGCGTGGCCGCGCCTCGCGGGGCGGATCGAGCAGGTCGAGGGGCCTCTCGAGTCGGTGCAGATTGCACGCAACGACATCGTCGTGTCCGTGCATGCGTGCGGCGCGCTGTCGGACGCCGTGCTCGCGCGTGCGGTCGCGGCGCAGGCTTCGATCGCGCTCCTCCCGTGCTGCCACGACGCAGCCGCGAGCGACGTGGGTGGCCTCGGAGGTTGGCTCGACGATGCGTTGGCGATCGACGCGACGAGGGTCGCGACCCTACGCCACGCTGGCTACGCCGTTCGTACGCAGACGATCCCGGCCGCGATCACCCCCAAGAATCGGTTGATCCTCGCGAAGCGGGCGCCGTCGCCGTGATCGCTGCGGTCGACTTCAGTAGCTCTTCAGCGTCCATGCCGATTGGCCACTCGAGCCCGCGCCGCACCCTCCGCCGCCTCTCCGCGAGAGGAGATGATTCTCGAAGAGAGATACCTCCGAGCGAGCCGCGTTCCAACGTACGCGGGCGTAGCTGGTCGAGAAGATGACAGGGATGACGACGTCGAGGGCCTTGAACTCCTTCGACGCGGCCAACGTCGCCGCCGACTCGCCGGAGAGGAGGCCGATCTCTTCGATCGCAGGCCAATGATTCGGGAATTGGTTCGCCGAAGGGTTCGTCTGGAAGGACACCGTCCCGTCCGGATCGGTGGGCCCGACGCCGTATGCCCCAATCGGCGAGCCCGCCAGGGTGCCGGTGCGAGTGGCGGTGTCGAACACGATAGGAATGTTGGTGACGACGAGGTTCGCGAACGTGCCGTCCCATACGCAGCATCCGTTCGTCACCACGGAGCCGACCGGGCAGCGGGCGTCGGTCGCGAAGAGCGAGCCGTGCCATTTGTGGACGATGGTGCCCCCGACCGCGCCGCGGATCACTCCGTCGGCGCCGAGCACGACGGAGGTGCCGCCGTCGGCCGCGTCTACCATCACGTCTGGCGCGGCGTCCGCGGCCGCGTCTTCCGTTCCGCTGTCGAGCGAGCCGTCGGCCGCCTCGCCGTCCGGGAGTGACGCCTCGACGGGCTGGAGAGCGTCTGCGTTCGCGTCGCCCCCTTGCGCGGGACCGACCGGTACGACCGCGTCTGGACGCGCGGCATCGGCCACCGCGCCGTCGACCGTGGGCGTCGTCGCATCCGGCCCGGCGTCGCCCTCGGGCGTCGTGAGCGTGAGCCCGCAGGCGCCAAGTAGACATCCCGCGCTCACGAACGCCCAGCCGAGCGCCATCCCCCGAAATCTCATCTCATGAG
>JAAFHV010000418.1 GCA_013297655.1 Myxococcales bacterium
AACCAGCATCGAAGCCGCCGAGTCCGGGGGGGACCCACCCCCCAATCCCAAGGCCGTACCCGTCCCGCCGACCTCCGCGGTCGTCGCTCTTTCTCCCCCCGCCGGCCCCGTGCGCCCCGCGCACAAAACCCCCACCCTTGCCGCCCCGGCCCCCCGATCGACGTGGTCCTGCGTGTGTGCCCGAGCCGGCTAGATGGCGGCGGGGTCGTTTCTTCGGGAAGGTGGTCTGGCGGGGGGCGTACGCGGGGACATGAAGCTCTCTATCGTCCTCGCCGTCTCTGCGATCGCCCTCGGCGCTTGTGCGCAAATCCCCGGAATGCCTCAGGTTCCTAGCACCGCGTCGCTTACGCAGGCGCCTGGTGTCCCCGGCGCCCCCGGCGCCCCTGGCGAGGCTGCGAAGGCTCCGGAGGCGAAAGGACCGGAGGCGGCCAAGGCTCCGGAGAACAAGCCGAGCGTCCCGACCACGGTCGAGATTCGCTCGGAGTGCTCCAAGACCGTGAGCGTGTTCTACGGCGACAAGCCCAAGTTCGGCTCGGGCAAAAAGTCGAGTGTCTCGGGCAACTCGACCAGCACCGAGGGCCGCAAGTCGGACGGCACCCTGACTGTGTGGCTCATCGACGACAAAGAGAACGGCATCGCGAGCGCCAGCGTCGGGCCGGACACCAAGAAGGTCGTCATCGGCTCCTCCTGCACCAGCATCTCCGCCAAGTAACGCTCGCGGCGCGCCGGAACCGCGCAGCGCCGCCAGCGAGCGCGAAAATTTTTCTATCGTTCCCAATCTGGCCTCGGGGTCGGTGTCCGAGCCTTCGCATCGCGTGCGGAGGAAGGCTCGCGCCGGCCCCGTCTCGCGTGCGTCCTCGCCCGCTTCACGCCGTCGCTCTCGTCCCTCGCGGACCGGGCGATTCGGCGCGGCGTGCGCGGAAAACGCTCGCCCGGAAAGGCCGCCCGATGACCCGCTCGACGCCGAAGCCCACCACGTCCGAGTCCTCCGTCACCTCGCTCGGTGAGCTCATGCGGCTCGAGAAGGAGCGCCAAGACGAAGAGGCGAACCTGCGCCTCCGCGAGCACCAGGCGAAGCTCCGCGCCGACGAGGACGCCGCGAAGAGGCTCCTCGCCGCGGAAGAAGAAGCCCGCACGAAGGTCGCCGCCGAGGTGCGCCTCCGCGAGCAAGAGGCGGCCGTGCTGGCGGGTCGCATCGACGCCGAGACGCGCGCCACCGTCGAACGGCAGAAGGTGCTCGCCCTCGAAGCTGCGCGCGAAGCCGAGCGCCAACGCGAGCGTGATCACGAGCTCTCCGTGAAGCGCCTCGAGCTCCAAGTCGCCGCCGAGCGCTCGCCCACGAGCACCCTCGTCGGGTACGGCGTCGCGGTCGTCGTGCTCGTCGCCGCTGTGCTCGTTCAGGTGCTCGTGCTCGGCCCGAATTCCGACGCCAAGCTCGCGCAGGTCTCCGCGATCGCCAAACAGAACGGCGTCGCGCTCGACACGCTTCGCAGCGAGCGCGATGGCCAAAAGCGACGCGCCGACGGCCTCACCAAAGACCTCGCCGAGAGCCACCTGCGCCTCACCGCGCTCGAGACCGAGCTCGCGCAGCTCAAGGCCGCGCGCGTCCCCAAGGCAGGCCCGGTCGGCCCCACGACCGGCCCTGGCCCTCGCAACCCGAGCGCCGACCAGCCCTGCCAATTGGGCGACCCGCTCTGCCCCACCATCGGCAAACCTTAGTCGTGGAGTCGATGTAGGCGAGTCTCTCGACTACCGATCCGTAGGCTCAGGACTTCGCGAAACGATCCGTCGCGCTGACGAGCTCGTGCACGATCCCGGGCTCGGCGGCGGCGTGGCCCGCGTCCGGCACGATGCGCAGGTCGGACTCGGGCCACGCGCGGTGAAGATCCCACGCGCTCGTCGCGGGGCAGACCACATCGTAACGGCCCTGCACGATGACCCCCGGGATGTGGCGGATCTTGCCCACGTTCGCGAGCAGCGCGCGCGCGCCGTCGACCCAGCCGTCGTTCACGAAGTAGTGGCACTCGATCCGCGCGAACGCGAGGCTGAAGTCGTCCCCCGCGGTGCGCTCGATGAGCTCCACGTTGGGGACGAGGCAGCTCGTGCGACCCTCCCACACGCTCCATACCCGCGCCGCCGCCCGTCGCACGGCGTCGTCGCTCGAGGTGAGTCGCGCGTAGTACGCCTTCACGAAATCGCCGCGCTCCGCCGCCGGGATGTGGTCGCGAAAGGCCTCCCACGCGTCCGGGAAGATGGCATTCGCGCCGCCTTGGTAAAACCAATCGATCTCGCTCTTTCGGAGGAGGAAGATCCCACGCAGCACGAGCTCGGTCACGCGATCGGGGTGCGTCTCGGCGTAGGCGAGGGCCAACGTGGAGCCCCACGAGCCGCCGAACACTTGCCACTTCTCGATCGCGAGGTGGGAGCGAAGGCGCTCGATGTCGGCGACGAGATCCCATGTCGTGTTCGCCTCGAGCGAAGCATGGGGCCGGCTCTTCCCGCAGCCACGCTGATCGAACAGCACGATGCGGTAGGCTGCGGGGTCGAAGAAACGACGGTGCTTGGGCTCCGTCCCGCCGCCGGGGCCGCCGTGGAGGAAGACCACGGGTTTGCCCTTCGGGTTGCCCGACTCCTCGAAATAAAGGGTATGACCGCCGCCGACCTCGAGCTCGCCGCGGCGATAGGGCTCGATCTCCGGATAGAACGTTCGCCTGTCCATAAGACGTCCCATAGCGCATGTCGGACCGCGTCGGCGCACACGTACGCGGGAGGTCGGAAAAAGAGCGTCGCTGGCGCGTGGAATCGCCGGCGCGCGGCGGTCGTTCAGCGAGGGACGCGGCCGCTCGCGAGAGCTCCGCGTGAGATTCGAGGCGAAGGTTGCGCGCCGTGAGAAGATGGCCACGGCGCGCGACGGCTGCTCACGCGCGCACGAGCGTGGCGACGATGAAAGGCGAACATGGGCTCCGCGACCCCCGAGCGAAGTGACACCGAGGACCATGACGAGAGGCTCGCGCGCCTCTGCCGCGTCGCGATCGCCGACACGGCCGAGGCAGGGGTCGTGTCGCTCGCGAACCGCGCGCCGCTCGCGCTCGCCGTGCGCGCCCTCGCCCCCGCCGTCCCGAGCGATCGGCCCTACGGAAGGCGCGAGCTTTACACCAGCGCCGAGGGTGAGGTCATGCTCGCGAGCTGGCGCCCCGGGGCGTCGTCGGCGCCCCACGACCACGGGCGATCACGCGGCTTCGTGATCGTGCTCGAAGGCGCGTTCGAGGAGCACGCGTTCGCCCTCCGCGCGGGGCCGACGCGCCTCGAGAAGGTGCAAGATGCACGTACCTGGCGGCGCGGTGACGGCATCGTGGTGCGGGAGGGCCCCGTCCACGCGCTCACGTGCATCGACGGCGGGCTCACGCTTCATGTCTACGCCGGGCCGCCCGGGCCATTCCGAATCTACGACGTGACCCGCCGCGAGACGCACGTCGCAAGAGGCGGCGCGTGGCTTCCACCAGACGAGACGCTCACGCGCGAGCCTTGGGACGCCTCGTGACGATCTTCATCGGGTACACCACGCTCTACCGCGAAGGTGGCGGGAAGTTCGCGCGCGTCGCGAGGACCCTCGCCGAAGCGAAACGAAGCGCGTCTCCAGGAGTGAAGGTGATCGCGAGGTCGCTCGAGTCGAAGGCCGATTTCGTGCGCGCGATGGCCCAAATCGAAGCGAGCGGCGAGCGCCTCACGGAGCTTCATTTCGTGGGTCACTCCGGCATGTACGGCCCCATGTTCCGCACCACGAAGGTGCCCGAGCAAATGAGCCCCCACGAGTGGCGCACGTTGCCGCTCCCGTTCGCGGAGGGGGCGACCGCGTATTTCCACGCGTGCCGGAGCGCGCGCTGGTTCGCGCCGTTCTTCGCGCGCACCTTCCGAGTGCCCACGTTCGGGTACCACCTCTACACCACGTTCTCGCGGAGCCCCCGCCGCTTCGTGTGGGATCCGCCCACCTCGGGGCCGAACGATCCGCTCCATGTCGTCGCGCTCCCGGGCCGCAAATCGCACGGGATCGGCGCGTCGATCCTGAAGTATGCGCACGTGCTGCCGCTCGAGCCGATGAGCCGCTTCGAGCCGGAAGAAGGCACGATCGACGCCTCGTACGATCGGGTCGCCGATCTCTACGACGACGCGTTCTCCGACATCTCCGTCCGCGGTCCGGAGATCGCGTTCATCGAGCGCCACCTCGGCGCCACGTCGCCACGGATCGTCGAGATCGGGTGCGGCAACGGCGCCCTCCTCGCGCGGCTTTCTCCCCGCATCGGGAGCGGCCTCGGGGTCGACGGCTCCGAGGGCATGATCACCCGCGCCAAGGCGCGCTTCGGGCACGTGCAAAACTTGGAGTTTGCGTCCATTTCGGGCCCGAAAATCCCCGCCGCCGACGCCTCCGTCGACGTCGTGATCTCGATGCTCTCGTGGCGCTACCTCGACTGGGATCCGATGATGGCCGAGATCCGCCGCGTACTCGCCCCGGGCGGGAGGATCCTCGTCGTCGACATGGTCGCTTCCCCGGCCGGTCTCCTCGACGCTCCGCGACTCGCGACCACCGCGCTCTCCCGGTTCCGTGATGATCCACGGTTCCGAAAGAAGCTCGATCGCCTCGTCTCCGATCCCGCGTGGGCGAAGATGCTCGCGTACAACCCGATCCGCGCCGAGCACGAGTACCGCTGGTACTTCGAGGGCCGCTTCCCCGGGCGCAAGGTGGAGCTCCTCACGGTCGCGCTCTCCTC